>NZ_JBSGHB010000017.1:0-152159 GCF_053604195.1 Actinokineospora sp. NPDC004072
CCGCCACGAACGCCACCCCAACAACTACTGCGGCCTCCTCACCCTCGCAGCCGCCCTCACCTGCTACAAGAAACTCCCCACGTGAGACACCCTCTTAGGGGTCCCCGCGAATGCGAGTTCACCCCATCGGACCCACCACCCAAAGTTGCGCACCCCCGACCACCACAAGCCGCACCCGCCCGCACCAGCGGCCGCATTCGCCCGCCCCAGCCACCGCAGTCCCCGCACCAGCGCCCGCAGCCCCCGCGCCAGCCACCGGAGCCACCAAGTCCCAGCACCTCACCCCCGGTGCTGGCTCCCCCTCCGCCGGTACTCACTAGGCGACATCCCGTACTCCGTCTTGAACGCCCGGCTCAGGTACGAGGCGTCCGGGAGGCCCCACCGCGCCCCGATCACCCCGATCGACAACCGCTGCTTGGCCGGGTCGGCCAGATCCTGCCCGCACCGCTCCAGCCGCCGATGCCGGATATATGCCGAAACCGTAGTCCCCGCCTCGCTGAACAGCTTGTGCAGATACCGCGTCGAGATGTGGTGCGCTGCCGCGATATCCCCTGGCGAGAGGCCCGGGTCGTCCAGATGGGCCTCCACAAAGGACCGGATCTTCACCAGCAGCGCCGCCCGCGACGACTCCGCGGGCACGTCCTGGTACTCCGCGCGGTCCGCCAGCGCCGTCCCCAGCAGGTCGACCAGGTTGCGCGCCAGGCGCAGGCTTCCGTGGACCTGAGGATCGTCCAGGTTTCGGGCCAGTTGGACGAGAGTGGTGCTCACGATTCCGCTGACGCCCTGGTCGCCGGAGAAGCGGGTCGCCGTCAGGCCTGCGACGTGGCCCTCGGGCAGGCACAGCATGTCGCGCGGGAACATCAGCACCAAAGTCGAGGCGAACTCATCGAAGGCCATCGTGTACGGGCGGGTGGTGTCGTAGATGGCGAAGTCGCCCGGGTCGAGGGTGGCCTTGCGGCCGTCCTGGCCGAGCTTGGCGGTGCCGCGCAGCTGCAGGCTGAGCTTGTAGACCTCGGGGTCGTTGCGGGAGATGGTGCGGTCGGTGCGGCGGATGCTGTGCGGGTCGGCCGTGGCCTCGTAGATGCCGACGCTGCCCAGGTCCTGGCCGCGGATGCGGCCGCGGAAGGGGCCGGGGGCGGCCGGGGAGGCGGTGAGCGGTACGAAGGTCTGGGAGACGGCGGACTCCCAGACGTCGAACTGCTGGGCGGCGGGGACGCCCGCGGTGGTCAGCGCGTAGGCCATGCGCTCCTCCCTTCGCGTGTGAGGCACCTTCGCCGCCCGCGGGCCGCCGCGTCAAGCGCCGTGGCCCGCTCGTAATGGTCCGACCACGTGTGCGCCGCCCGACAACGGCCGTGCGCGCCGAGTCAACGGTGGTGGCAGACCGTCCTGTTAGACCTGTGGCATGCGGCCCGCACGGGGCCGTCCGAGTAGTCAGCCGGAGGTTCCCACATGGGCGAGCTGGTGCTGGCGGCCAAGATCACCCACGTCCCGTCGATCTGGCTGTCCATCCACCCGGGCAAGCACCACGGCATCCGCAGGCCCGCCGAGCTGGGCCTGGCCGAGGTCGGCCGCCGCGCCCGCGAGCGCGGCGCGGACACCTTCCTGGTGGCCGACTCGCACTGGATGAACAGCATGGGCTTCCACGTCAACGCCAAGGCCCGCCACCAGGGCAGCTACGCCTCCCACGAGCTGCCGCACTTCATCCGCGACCTGGAGTACGACTACCCGGGCTGCCCCGAGCTGGCCGCCTGCATCGTGGAGGAGATCGTCGCGGGCGGGCAGCGGGCGATGGCCCACGACGTGCGCGACCTCGGCCTGGAGTACGCGACGCTGGTGCCGATGCACTTCATGAACCGCGCCGAGGAGCCCCTCGCCGTGGTCCCCGTCGGCTGCAACATCTACTCGACCATCGAGGAGAACCGGCGGGTGGGGGAGGCGCTGCTCCGCGCCGTCGAGCGCAGCGACCGCAAGGTGGCGTTCCTGGCCAGCGGCTCGCTGTCGCACCAGTTCCCGCCCAACGAGGTCTCCCACCAGTTCCTCGACCGCATCAGCGACCCGTTCAACGAGCAGGCCGACCGCCTTGTGCTCGACCAGTGGCGGGAGGGCCGGATCGCGGAGTTCCTGGCCGCGCTGCCCGCCTACAACGAGCGCTGCACGGGCGAGGCCGCGATGGCCGACACCGCGATGCTGTTCGGCATGCTCGGCTGGGACGCCTACACCGGCCGCGGCGAGCAGCTGTGCGACTACTTCCCCAGCAGCGGGACCGGCCAGGTCATCGTGGATTTCCCGGTGCGCCCATGAACCACCCGCTGGGCCTGGCCCCGTCCAAGATCATCGCGGTGCACCTCAACCACCGCTCCCGCGCCGCCGAGCGCGGGCGGTACCCGGCCGAGCCGTCGTACTTCCTCAAGCCGCCGTCGTCGCTGTCCTGGTCCGGGCGCGACCTGGTGCGCCCCCGCGGCACCGAGCTGTCGGCGTTCGAGGGGGAGATCGCGCTGGTCATCGGCAAGCGGGCGCACCAGGTGCCGCGCGCCGACGCCGCCGCCTACATCGGCGCCCTGGCCGCCGCCAACGACTTCGGCGTGCACGACCTGCGCTGGTCCGACCGCGGGTCGAACCTGCGCAGCAAGGGCGCCGACGGCTACACCCCGATCGGCCCGGTGCTCATCGATCCGACCCAGGTCGACCTGGCCGACCTGCGCCTGCGCACCTGGGTCAACGGCGTGCTCGTGCAGGATGCCTCCACCGCCGACCTGCTGTTCGACTTCGCCCACCTGGTCGCCGACCTCAGCGCCACCATCACCCTGGAGCCCGGCGACATCATCCTCACCGGCACCCCGGCCGGGGCGACCGTGGTCCACCCCGGCGACGTGGTGGAGGTGGCCGTCGGCGACACCGAGCCGCTGCGCAACACCGTCCGCGAGGACGGCGAGCCGCCCGTGCCGCCGCGGGTGGGGCCCGAGGAGCGGGCCAGCGCCTTCGGCACCGCGGTCCGCCCGCTGAAGCCGGAGACCGAGGCCGCCCTGCGCCGGGTGTCCACCGCGACCCTGTCCAGCCAGCTGCGCAAGCGCGGGCTCGACCACACCTTCCTCACCGGCCTGATCCCCTCCCGCCCGGACATGCGGATGGTCGGCACCGCGCACACGCTGCGGTTCCTGCCGCTGCGCGAGGACCAGTTCGCCGAGCGCGGCGGCGGCATGAACGCCCAGAAGCGGGCCGTGGAGACCATCGGCCCCGGCCAGGTGCTGGTCATCGACGCCCGGGAGGACCCCGGCGCTGGCACCCTCGGCGACATCCTGGCCCTGCGCGCCCTGCGCCGCGGGGCCGCCGGGGTGGTCACCGACGGCTGCCTGCGCGATAGCCCCGCCTTCGCCGAGCTCGACCTGCCCGCCTACAGCCGCGGGCGCCACGCCGCGGTCTTAGGCCGCAGGCACGTGCCCTGGTCGGTCGGCGACGCCATCGCCTGCGCAGGTGTGCTGGTGCGCCCCGGCGACGTGCTCGTCGGCGACGCCGAGGGCGTGCTGCTGATCCCCGCCCACCTCGCCGACGCCGTCGCGGTGGACGCGCTCGCCCAGGAGCGCGAGGAGCAGTACATCCTCGCCCGCGTCGGCGCGGGCGAGTCCATCGACGGCCTGTACCCGCTCAGCCCGGCGCGGCGCGCGGAATACGAAGCAGGAGCCACCGAATGAAGTTCCGATCCGACCCCGCCGCCGTGCGCGGCTCGATCGCCCCGCTGGTCACCCCGTTCACCGAGTCCGGCGAGCTGGACACCGACAGCCTGCGCGCGCTGGTGCGCTGGCAGCGGGCGGCGGGCTCGCACGGCATCTCCCTCGGCGGGTCGACCGGCGAGCCGGGCGCGCAGAGCACCGCCGAGCGCGCCGCGGCCATGCGCGTGGTCGCCGAGGAGACCGCCGACGAGCTGCCGTTCCTGCCCGGGACCGGCTCGGCCGACCTCGACCAGACGCTGGAGCTGACCGGCCTGGCCCGCGACCTCGGGGCCGACATCGCGCTGGTCATCACCCCGTACTACGCCCGGCCGACCCAGGAGGCCCTGGTCAGCTGGTACGGCACCATCGCGCGGGAGTACCCGGACCTGCCGATCGTGGTCTACAACGTGCCCTCGCGCACCGCCGTGGACATCGCCCCGGAGACGGTGTTCCGGTTGCGCAAGGCGCACGACAACATCGTCGGCATCAAGGAGACCACAAAGGACTTCGAGCACTTCTCGCACGTGCTGCACCTGTGCGGGCGGGACTTCCTCATGTGGTCGGGCATCGAGCTGCTGTGCCTGCCGCTGTTGGCTATCGGCGGCTGCGGCTTCGTCAGCGCCCTGGCCAACCTCGCGCCCGCGGCCGTCGCCCGCATGTACGAGCTCTACACCGCGGGCGAGCACGAGGCCGCCATCGACCTGCACTACCGCCTGCACCCGCTGGTCGAGCTGCTGTTCGTCGAGACCAACCCCGCCCCGGCCAAGCACGTGCTCGCCGACCTCGGCGTCATCGCCTCCGGGCACGTCCGCCCGCCGCTGATCGCCCCCACCCCGGCCGGTCTTGAGCGCATCGCCGCGCTGCGCGCCCAGGCCGCCGACCTGCTCGTCCCAGGAGCCCTGTCATGACCATCCCCCACGAGCTGCTGCACCACATCGACGGCAAGGACGTCCCCAGCGTCGGCGGCGAGACCTTCGGCGTCGGCGACCCGGTCTCCGGCGCGGAGTACGCCCGCTGCGCGGCAGGCCAGGCCGCCGACGTCGACCTGGCCGTCGCCGCCGCCCGCCGGGCCTTCGACGACGGGGCGTGGACCGGCCTGTCCGCCCGGGAGCGGGCCCGGACCCTGGTCCGCATCGCCGAGGCGATCGAGGACCGCGCCGACACCCTGGCCCGGCTGGAGAGCTTCGACACCGGCCTGCCCATCACCCAGGCCAAGGGCCAGGCGCACCGGGCGGCGGAGAACTTCCGCTACTTCGCCGACGTCATCGTCGCCCAGCACGAGGACGCCTTCCTCCAGGGCACGCGCCAGGTCAACTACGCCATCCGCCAGCCTGCGGGCGTCGCCGGGCTGATCACGCCGTGGAACACCCCGTTCATGCTGGAGACGTGGAAGCTCGCGCCCAGCCTGGCCGCCGGGTGCACGGTGGTGCTCAAGCCCGCGGAGTGGTCCCCGCTGTCGGCGAGCCTGCTGCCGTCGATCATGGCCGAGGCGGGGGTGCCCGACGGGGTGTTCAACCTCGTGCACGGCATCGGCGAGGAGGCGGGCGCGGCGCTGGTCGCGCACCCGGACGTGCCGCGGCTGTCGTTCACCGGGGAGAGCGCCACCGGCCAGATCATCATGCGCGCGGCGGCCGAGCACCTCAAGGAGGTGTCGATGGAGCTGGGCGGCAAGTCCCCGTGCCTGGTCTTCGCCGACGCCGACCTCGACCGCGCCCTCGACGCCGCGGTGTTCGGGGTGTTCTCCCTCAACGGCGAGCGCTGCACCGCCAGCTCGCGGGTGCTGGTGCAGCGGGAGGTGTACGAGGAGTTCGTGCGGCGCCTGGCCGCCCGCGCCGCCGCCGTGCGGGTCGGGCCGCCGTCGGACCCCGACACCGAGGTCGGCGCGCTGATCCACGCCGAGCACCACGCGCGGGTGATGGAGTACGTCGAGATCGGCAAGCGCGAGGCGCGCCTGGTGGCCGGCGGCGGCAGGCCCGAGGGCCTGGACAGCGGCACCTACCTGGCCCCGACGGTGTTCGCCGACGTGCCGCCGGACGCGCGGATCTTCCAGGAGGAGATCTTCGGCCCGGTGGTGTGCGTGACGCCGTTCGACACCGAGGAGGAGGCCGTCGCCCTGGCCAACGCCACCCGCTACGGCCTGGCGGGCTACGTCTGGACCGGCGACCTCGCCCGCGGCCACCGGGTGGCCAGGGCGGTGCAGGCGGGCATGGTCTGGGTGAACTCCCACAACGTCCGCGACCTGCGCACCCCGTTCGGCGGCATCAAGGCCAGCGGCGTGGGCCGCGAGGGCGGCGCCCACAGCATCGACTTCTACAGCGACCTGCGGGCCGTGCACGTCGCCGTCACCGACCTCGCCGCACCCCGGTTCGGCGCGTCGTGACCGCGGTCGCCCTGGTCACCGGGGGCGGGGTGGGGGTCGGGGCGGCGGTCGCGCACCGCCTCGACGCCCTCGGTGTCCGGGTGGCCGTCCTCGACGGCGACTCCACCTCGGTGGAGCTGACCGGCAGCGCCCTCTGCCGCGGCATGGCCGTCCACGCCGACGCCGCCGACCCCGTGCAGGTCGACGACGCCGTCGCCGCGGTGGTCGAGCACTACGGCAGGCTCGACCTGCTGGTCGTCACCGCCGACGTCGGCTGCCCCGCCGTCCTGGTCGACCCCACCCAGGTCACCGACGACGAATGGCACATCGTCCTCGCCGCCCAGCTCGACAGCGCCTTCTACGGCGTCCGCGCGGGCCTGCGCGCGATGCGCGGCCGCGGCGGCCACATCGTCGCCGTCCACACCGACTGCCCGCACCTGCCCCAACGCGCCGCCGCATCAGGCGGCGTGGCCGCGATGGTCCGCGCCGCCGCATTGGCGGGGGACGGGGTGCGGGTGGACGCTGTCCCCGTCGAATGCCCACCCGATCCCGGCGCGGTGGCCACCGCCGTCGCCCGGATCGCAGTTCCGGTGAAAGGGTAGAGATGAGCTTGCTTGAGACCGTCCGCGCGCACTACGCCGCTTCCGAGCGGGGTGATCTGGCCGGGATGCTGGCCCCGCTGAGCGAGGAGTCGCGGTGGGTGGAGGCTGCCGGGTCGGAGTATGCGGGGGTGTACGTCGGTCCGGATGCCGTGCGGGCTGGGGTGTTCGAGCGGATCGGGGCTGAGTGGGAGTCGTTCGAGGCTGTGGTGGAGTCTGTTGTGGATGGTGGGGATGTGGTGGTGGCGTTGGGGGAGTACCGGGGGGTGCGGGGCGGGCGGTCGGTGGTGGCTCGGTTTGCGCATGTGTGGCGGGTGGAGGGTGGGGTTGTGTCGTTTGAGCAGGTTGCAGATACGGCTCTGCTGAACGGTTGAGCGCGCGTTCGCCTGCGGTGGGCGATGCGGGGGCGACATGGGAGGTGGGCCATGCGGGGGTGCGCGATGTGCTTGGGGGGTCCGATGGGGTGAACCCGCATTCGCGGGGCCCCTAAGCGAAGCGCCGCTGGGCGTGAAGAGCGGTGAAGCGGGCGGAGCCCGTTCACGCCCGAGCAAGTTTAGCGGCGCTTCGCTCCCCACGAATGCGGGTTCACCCCATCGGACAGACAACGCCAGGCGCGTTGCGTTCTGGTGGTGGTGACGTTGCTTCAACGGCGGCTGGCTGCCAAAGCAACCCCCAACTCAACTGGGATCCACTGTGCTGGCACTCTGCCGGGAACGCCCCCCAAGCAGGACTTGCCTGCCATCCCGTCGACCTGGCGCAGCCTTACCACACCCAGGGCGGGGGTGCGGCCCACCACCAAACCGCAGCTTGCAGGTATGGGTCCGCCAGGACCCAGACCGCGAAAACGCACGCTCCGCGCCCCCGCCCTGGGTGTGGTAACCCTCCGGGAGGTCGACGGGATGGCAGGCAAGTCCGGCCACCATCCTGGAGACCTGCCCGCCCGGCGAGGGCGCTCTTCACCACGCGCAACGCCGCAGGCGAGCCGACCCCCACTCACCGATCCCGACAAGCAATCATCTCCGCCAACACAGCCAACTCCACAGCCCCCCGCTCATCCACCGCCCCCTCCCACAACGCCACCCCAGCCCGCCCATGCAGCTCAACAACCTCCCCCCGACACCACTCCCGCCCCCCAGCCGCCTCCACGAGCTCAGCCGCCCGAGCAGCATCCGCCGCAGACAGCACCCCGCTCGCCAGGTACAGCTCCGCCAGCCGCCCGGCAGCAGCCGTCTGCCCGGCAAGCGCCGCCACCACCGGCAGCGACTTCTTCCGGCTCATCAGGTCCGAATGCACCGGCTTCCCGGTGACCGCGGCATCGCCCCAGATCCCCAGCAGATCATCCACCAGCTGGAACACCAGCCCGATCTCCTCCCCGAAGATCCGCAGCTGGGCCACCTGCTCCGCGCTCCCGCCCCCGAACAGCGCCCCCAGCTCCGTTGCGCACCCCAGCAGGGCGGCGGTCTTCTGCTGCGCCATCCGCACGCACTCGGCCAGCGTCACATCGGTCCGCGTCTCGAAGGACAGGTCGGCGGCCTGGCCCTCCTGCACTGCGAGCACGGCCTGCGACAGCGCTACCGCGGCTGAGCGGAAGGCGGGGTGGCCGCTGTCGGCGAGGACCTCGAAGGCCAGGGTGAGCAGCGCGTCGCCTGCGAGGATGGCTTGGCCGGGGCCGAAGACGCACCAGGCGGTGGGGCGGTGCCTGCGGGAGCGGTCCTGGTCCATGACGTCGTCGTGGAGGAGGGTGAAGTTGTGGACCAGTTCGATGGCCACGGCGGCGGGCACCGCGTCGGCTTCGGCGCCGCCGACGGCGGTGGCGGCGCAGAGGGTCATCGTCGGGCGGATGGCCTTGCCGTGGTCGGCGTCGAGCGGGGTGCCGTCGGCGTCCCACCAGCCGAAGTGGTAGCCCGCGACGCGGCGCATGGTGGTGGGGAGGCTGTCGACGGCGGCGCGCAGCGCCGGGTCGAACAGCGCGCGGCCGCGGTTCAGCACATCAGGGGCGCTGGGGCGCACATCGAGGGCCATTCGCCGGTCTCCGCTTCAGTCCGATTTGGCACGTCGCCGGTTGACCTTGGCGAAGCTAGCAGCGGGCAGGTCGGGCCAGTAGTCGCCGGATAGGATGTCGCGGTCCCACCCGAACCGCCTAGTTTGATCAACTCCGGGTAGTGGTCAAGACCGGGATGCGGCACGTTCGGGTAATGCTCCGTAAGCTCCGTGCATGGCCAAGTACTTCGACGTGCATCCGGACAACCCCCAGCGGCGCGCGATCGGCCAGCTGGTCGACCTGCTGCGCGCCGACGGCCTGATCGCCTACCCGACCGACTCCTGCTACGCGCTGGGCTGCGCGCTGGACAACAAGGACGGCATCGACCGCATCCGGGAGATCCGCAGGCTCGACGACCGCCACCACTTCACCCTCATGTGCCGCGACTTCGCCCAGCTCGGCCAGTTCGCCCACGTGGGCAACACCGTCTTCCGCGCGATCAAGGCCGCCACCCCGGGCAGCTACACCTTCATCCTGCCCGCCACCAAGGAGGTGCCGCGGCGGCTGCTGCACCCGAAGAAGCGCACGGTCGGCGCCCGCATCCCGCAGCACCCGGTGGCCCAGGCGCTGCTGGCCGAGCTGGGCGAGCCGATGCTCTCCAGCACCCTGCTGCTGCCCGGCGAGGCCGAGCCGATGACCCAGGGCTGGGAGATCAAGGAGGCGCTCGACCACGTGCTCGACGCCGTGGTGGACTCCGGCGACTGCGGCACCGAGCCCACCACCGTGGTCGACTTCTCCACCGACGAGCCGGAGATCCTGCGCCGCGGCGCCGGTGACCCGAGCCGGTTCGAGTCCTAACCGGACGTCAGTCGAAAGGGCCCGCCATGCGGGCGAGCACGTCGGCGACCAGCGGGGTGAGCTGGCTGCCGTCCGGGTCGTCCTCCCACAGGTGGCTGGCCACCCGCAGCGCGGCGAGGAACGCCGCGGCCAGCAGGCGCGGGGCGCGCGGGCCCGCCTCCGGCATCCGGGCGGCCACGGCGTCGGCCAGGTCCAGCTCGACGGCGGCGAACATGGCGATCCGCTCCGCCAGCAGCGCCGGGTGCTTGCCCAGGGCGCGCATCCTGGCCAGCCGCTCGGGGTCGCCGAACTCCGCGCACAGCTCCAGCGCCGCGGCGGTGAGCGCCTGCCACGGCGAGTCGGCGGCAGGCCGGTCGCGGACCATCGCCACCAGCCGGGCCATCCGGCGGCGGTCGTCGTAGAGGAGCGCCTGCTCCTTGCCGCCGAAGTAGTTGGAGAAGGTCCGCCGGGAGACCATCGCGGCGTCGGCGATGGCCTCCACGGTGACCCGGTCGAGGCCGTGCGCGAGCGTCAGGGCGACGGCGGCCTCGTGCAGCGCCTGCCTGGTCGCCGCCTTCTTCCGCTCGCGCAGGCCTCCACCGGGTTCCACGCCGGGGATCGTAGGTCAATCCCCGGCCATTTCAATGGCCCCCGAGGGGCACTGGTCCACCGCCTCCCGCACCGCGGGAAGATCGGCCTCGGCGGGCTGGCCCAGCAGCACCACCGTGCCGTCGGCCTCGTCCTGGTCGAACACCCGCGGCGCGCGCAGGGCGCACAGCCCCGCCCCGATGCACACCGAGGTGTCGGCCCGCACGGTCACGGCGCGTCCCAGGCGACCGGCAGCGAGTGCACGCCGTAGATCGCCATGTCGGTGCGCAGCGGCACCTCCTCGGCGGGCACCGCCAGCCGCAGGCCGGGCAGCCTGGCCAGCAGCTTGGTGAAGCCGATGGTCATCTCCACCCGGGCCAGCTGCTGGCCCAGGCACTGGTGCACGCCGTGGCCGAAGGCCAGGTGCGGGCCGCGCTCGCGGTCGAGCTTGAGCGCGGTCCCCTCCGCCCAGTGCCCGGCGTCGCGGTTGGCGGTCGGGACCGAGATCATCACGCTGGCCCCCTTCGGGATCAGCACGCCGCCCACCTCGATGTCCTCGGTGGCGACCCGGGACGGTCCGGCGTGGATGATCGACAGATGCCGCAGCAGCTCCTCGACCGCGCGGTCGGCCAGGCCGGGGTCGGCCCGCAGCGCGGCCAGCTGGTCGGGGTGCTCCAGCAGCGCGAACGTGCCCAGGGCGAGCATGTTCGCCGTCGTCTCGTGCCCGGCGATGAGCAGCAGGTTGGCGATGTTGACCAGCTCGTGGTCGGTCAGGTCGCCGTCGGCGATCAGCCCGGAGAGCAGGTCGTCGGCAGGCTCGCGCCGCTTGCGCCGGACCAGGTCGCGCATGAAGTCCTGCAGCCGGTCGCGGACCCGCAGCGCCTCATCGATCGGCACGTCGAGCCGCAGCAGGTCGGCGGTGGCCTCCTGGAACTCCGCCCGGTGGCCGTAGGGCACGCCGAGCAGCTCGCAGATCACCAGCGACGGCACCGGCAGGGCGAACGCGGGCACCAGGTCGGCGCTCGTGCCCGCGGCGAGCATCGCGTCGATGCGCTCGTCGACGATTTCGGCGATGCGCGGTTCGAGCATCCGCATCCTGCGGACGGTGAACTGCCCGGTGAGCAGCTTGCGGTAGCGGGTGTGGTCGGGCGGGTCCATCGAGATGAAGGAGCCCGCCGAGGACTCCTCCGACACCAGGCTGGCGCGCTGCTCCTCGGTCAGCTCTTCCATCGTGCCGACGAGCTTGCGCATGTCGGAGCTGAACCGGGTGTCGCTGAGCACCGCGCGCGCCTCGGCGTGCCCGGTGACCAGCCAGACGGATTTGCCCTTGTCGCTGAACACCTCCGCGACCCGCGCCTTCCCCGCCTGCTCGCACAGCGCGGCAGGCGGGTCGAACGGCGTGTCGCGCTGGAAGAACCGCCGCGGCAGCGGCAGGCGGAAGCTCGGCTCGGTGTGCTCGGGAGTGGTGGTTGCCCCAGTCATTGACGTCCCCAATCGTCGTGCAGGGCGGACACCACCCACTGTAGCGAGCCGAATACGATCACGGGGCAAAATTTCGCATTGGGCAAGATCATTTCTGCGCGCCGGGTGGGCAATCCGCTGTTCGGGTGGAAGTACGATGCGCACCATGCCGATGGGTGCGGACGCGCCGCTGGACCCGGGTTCGCGCCACGCGCACCTGTTGACCCGCTACGAGCTGCAGCGACGGGAAGCCGAGTCCGTCGACCACGACCGCGTCGCCCGGATCGACCGGGCGGTGCGCGAGTTCGCCGTCGCCGCCTACGCCGCCTCGGTCCTGCCTGCCCCGCTGCCGGTCGAGCACGCCGAGAAGCTGCCCCGCGCCCAGCGCCAGTCCCTCCCCGGCGGCTACGCCGTGCGCTACGAGCTGGTGGAGCGCCCGGGCGAGCTGCGCGGCTGGCTGATCGACCCCACGCTGGCGATCTCCATCCACGGCACCGCCGTGCACCCGGTCTACGAACCGGTCGGCAAGCAGGCGGCCGCCCTGCCGCCGCCGTCGCGCCGCGGCCCGGGGTCAGCGCCGGTCACCGCGCGGATCGCGGGCTGGGAGGCGTTCCCGGCGCCGCTGGCGGTCGAGGGCGCGTCCGGCCCGGTGCCGCTGGACCGCCTCCTGGCGGAGTACCTCGACGGCCGGGGCCGCTGAGCTCCAGGCGAGGTTGCCCGGGCTGTCGCTTGCTGATCGGTTGGCGGGCCTTCCGAGCGCCCGTGGACCTTGCAGCGCTCACCGGACGCCAGGCGTGTGCGCCACATGGGTGGTCGTTCGTAGTGGCCGTCAGCTCGTGATCGCGGTCGGGATGGCGGCGCGGATGACTTCGGTGGCGAAGGCGGGGGCGGCGTGGGCGGCCCCGCGGGGGCCCTGGGACATGCCGTTGGTGTAGATGCCCTCGATGATCAGCAGGATGCGGTCGGCCAGGGTCTGCGGGTCGGCGGCTCCGGCGCGCGTGGCCAGGGTGAGGAGGCGGGCGCGCAGGTCGGCGAAGTGCTCGGCGGCGACCTGGTGGGCCGGGTGGTCCGGGTCGGGGAACTCGGCGTGGGTGTTGTGGATGGGGCAGCCGCGGTAGTCCGGCTCCATGACCGTCGCCGCGGTCTCGGCGACCAGCGCGACCAGGTGGCCGGCCGGGTCGTCGGCGCGGCCCTCGCCCGCGCGCTCGTACATACACGCCCAGCTGTCCCTGCACCGCGTGAGATAAGCCACGATCAGCTCATCCTTGCTGGCGAACTCGCGGTAGAGCAGGTTCTTCCCGCAGCCGAACTCGTCGATCACCTGCTGCATCCCCACAGCGTGCACGCCGTGCGCGGTGAACAGCCGGGTGGCGACATCCAGGATGCGCTCCCGCGCGTCGGGACTCGGCTTCCTCGGCATGCGTCCCACTCTATCGGACCGCTCGGTCCGAAAGGGTTGACACGGCTTCCGGCCATCCCGAAGGATTCGGACCGATCGGTCCCGGACCGGTCGGTCCGTAATCTGAGGGGAGTTCACATGACCGTGCTCGCGGTCGCGGGGGACAGGCTCGCCGGACGTGCTCGGGGCACGTTGCTGGTGCTGTGCGGCGCGTTGTTCCTCGACGCGCTCGACGTGTCGATGAAGGGGGTGGCGCTGCCCTCCATCGGCGCCGACCTGGGGATGGGGCCCGGCGCGCTGCAGTGGGTCGTCAGCGCCTACGTGCTGGGCTTCGGCGGGTTCCTGCTGCTCGGCGGGCGCGCGGCCGACCTGTTCGGCAGGCGGCGGGTGTTCCTGCTGTCGCTGGGCTTCTTCACCGCGGCCTCCGCGCTGGGCGGCCTGGCCGACGACGGCCCGCTGCTCATCGCCGCCCGGCTGGCCACCGGGATCAGCGCGGCGTTCACCCTGCCCGCCGGGCTGTCGATCATCACGACGAGCTTCGCCGAGGGGCCCGCCCGCAACAAGGCGCTCGCGCTCTACTCCGCCACCGGCGCGACCGGCTTCTCGATGGGCCTGGTGGTCGGCGGCGTGCTGACCGAAGTGGACTGGCGCTGGGTGTTCTTCGCCCCGGTGGCCATGGCGGCGCTGACGCTGGCGCTGGGCCTCGCACTGGTGCCCGCGACCCCGGCCCCGCCGCGCACCTCGCGCTTCGACGTCCTGGGCGCGGTCACCAGCACCGGCGCGCTGCTGGCCCTGGTCCTCGCCCTGGTGCAGGCGCCGGAGTGGGGCTGGGCCACGCTGATCGCGCTGGCGGTCTCGGCGCTGCTCGCCGTCGCGTTCGTGGTCGTGGAGAAGCGCACGGAGCACCCGCTGGTGCGGCTGTCGCTGCTGCGCTCGCCTGCGCTGCTGCGGGCCAACGTCGGCGCGATGGCGCTGCTGGGCGGGTGGGTCAGCGCGCTGTTCCTGCTCACCCTCTACCTGCAGGACCTGCGCGGCTGGTCGGCGCTGGAGACCGGGCTGGCGGTGCTGCCCGGCGGCGTGGTGACCGCGCTGCTCGCCCCGCGCGTGGCCGCGCCGCTGGTCAACCGCTACGGCACCACGCCGGTGATCGGGGCGGGCCTGCTCGCCGCGGTCGCCGCCTACGTGCTGCTGCTGCCGATCGGGCTGGACTCGGACTACTGGGCGCTGCTGCCCGCGTTCCTGCTCGCGGGCGTGGCCTTCACCCTCGCCTACGGCCCGCTCAACATGGCCGCGACGCAGGGCGTGCCCGCGCACGAGCAGGGGCTCGCGGGCGGGGTGGTGAACACCGCCTTCCAGGTCGGGCCGGCGATCGCGCTGGCCGCGGCCACCGTCGTGCTCCAGCTCAACAGCGGCGACGGCTCGCAGGCCGCGCTGCTGTCGGGGTTCCGCGCCGCGCTGCTGGTGCCGCTGGCCGTCGCCGTCATCGGCACCGCGGTCACCCTGCTGGGCCTGCGCGCGCGTCGCTAGGCCCGCGTGTGGTTAGGCCCGCCTAGGCCTGCGCGTTGCCCGGCCGTGTATCGAGGTAGCGGCGGTACGCGGGGGACTTCACCGCCTCCTGCCAGTACGCCGCCGCCACCTCGGCGTGCAGCTCGCCGCCGCGTTCGGCGACGAAGGTGCTGCGCCGCCACGCCAGCACGTGGCGGCGCAGCAGCACCTCCCCGGCCAGCGGGCGCAGGACGATGCCGGGGTGGGTGTCGGGGCAGCCGGGCTGGGTCAGCCCGACCGCCCCGGCGCGCACCATCATCAGCCCGACCGCGTGGGAATGCACCTGGTGGGCGATGACAGGCACGAACCCTTGGTCGGCGCAGGTGTCGATGAAGAGCTCCCGGAACGGAGCCGATGAGCTGCGGGCGCCCATCACCATCGGCTCGCCGTCGAGGTCGGCCAGCTGCACGGCCTCCTCGGCGGCCAGCCGGTGGTGCTCGGGCAGCATCACGAAGGTCGGCTCCACGACCACGACCGCGGTGTCCACCGACGGCGGCACCGGCAGCTCGCGGCCCGGGTAGTCCTTGACCATCGCGATCTCGACGCGGAACTCGTCGAGCAGGGCCAGCAGCCGCTCGCTGCTCTCGTCGTTGACCACGGTGACCTCGGTGATCTCCGGCCACACCGTCGTCAGCGCCGACGGCAGGCGCGGCACCACCGTGCTGCACACCGCGGCGACCCTGGTCGTGGCGGGCGGCCTGGTGGCGCACGTGCGCTGCTTGATGTCGGCGAGGAGCTGGTCCATCTGCGGCAGCACCGCGGTGATCCGGCGCAGCAGCAGCTCGCCCATCGGCGTGGCGACGACCCCGTCCTGGCGGCGCTCGAAGAGCTGGTAGCCCAGCATCTTCTCCAGCCGGTTGAGCTGGGCGTGGACCGCGGGCTGGGTGATGCCGACCCGGGCGGCGGCCCCGGACAGGCTCCCGGTGTCGGCGATCGCCCGCAGCACCCGCAGGTGGTGCACGTCAAGCTGCATGGTCCCCCCGGATCGGCCCGCGCCCCGCGCCCGCGCCGACCCTGCCCAGCAGCAGGTAGAGCGCGAACGCCGCGACGACGGAGTTGATGGTGGCGATGCCCCACGGCAGCCAGGCGCCGACCGCGGCCCCGCCCGCCCAGCACAGCAGCGCGGCGGGCACCCAGTCCGGCCCGCGCGCGGGCAGCTCGCCCAGCTCCCGGGTGGCGTCGAGGTCGGCGCGCCAGCGCCGGACCACGTAGTACTCGGCGATCACCACGCCCGCCACCGGGGGCGTGATCACCCCGACCCAGGTCAGGAACGCGGTGAAGTGGTCGAGGATGCCGATGGCCGAGAGCGCCGAGCCCAGCGCGCCGAGCAGCAGCGCGGCCCGGGTGCGGTCGACCCGCTTGCCGAGGAGCACTTCGACGGTGTTCACCAGCCCCAGCGAGGACGAGTACAGGTTCCAGTCGTTGATCTTCAGGATGGCGGCGACCAGGACCAGCGTGCCCAGCACCCCCGACGACGAGGTGATCATGCCCACCACGTCGGCGCTGCGCGCCGCGTGCGCCAGCAGCACCCCGGCCAGCCCGATCAGGTACTGGCCGAGGGTGACGCTGATCAGCGTCTGCTTGACCACGTCGCCCGCGGTGCGGTTGAAGCGGGTCATGTCCGGCGTCATCACCGCGCCCATGATGAACGCCCCGGCGACCAGCGTCGTGCCCTGGGCGAGTGACATCGCCGGGCCGGGCGGGGCGGCGGCCACCAGCTCCCCGAGCGGGTGCTCGGCGAGCGCGTCCACGATGGAGTACCCGGCGAGCAGCAGGAACGCGGGCACGGTGAGGTAGGCCGTCCACGCCATCGCGTGGAAGCCGACCACCACGATGGCCGTCACCAGCGCGCCGCCGCCCAGCGCCCACACCCACACCGGCGGCCCGCCCAGCAGCGCGTGCAGGCCCTGGGCGAACACGTCGTTCTGCACCCCGAACCAGCCTGCCAGGCTCAGCGTCATCAGCAGGCCGACCAGCGCCGAGCCGCGGCGGCCGAAGCCGGTCCACCGGGTCAGCAGCGAGGTGGACAGGCCCTCGCGGGTGCCTGCGACGCCCATCAGGATCGTGATGACCTCCAGCATCACCGAGCCGATGGTGATGGCCAGGACCGCGTCCCAGAACGTCATCCCGAAGCCCAGCACCGCGCCGAGGAGGAACTGGTGGAACGAGGACACCTGGCCGAAGCGCTGCACCGCGACGGTCACCCAGGAGCAGCGGCGCTCCTGCGGGACGCGGCGCAGCGAGTAGTCGTCGCGGGTGTCATGGCTGGTGTCGCCGCTGGTGTCGCCGCGGTCGGTCGTCTCGGTCGCCACCGTCACTCCGCGGGCTCGGGGACGGCCTGCTCGACCAGGACGAAACCCTGGCCGGGCAGCGGCTTCCAGGACAGCTCGCCGCGGTAGAGCCGCTCCAGGAACCCGACGCGCTGGTGGTAGGCGAACACCGAGCTGCGCGCGCCCACGACCTCGACCGCGCCGATGAACATCGGGAGCTCGGCGAGGAAGTAGCGCACCGCGTGGCGCAGCTGGGCGCGGGTGGGCTGCTCGCCGTCGGGCAGCCGCCGCTCCATCACCCAGCCGGAGGCGGCCAGGCAGCCCTCGGCGAAGGCCGGGTCGGTGCGGAACCGGTGGTGCGCCTCGGACAGCAGGCGCTGGTAGGACGCATTGCCCGCCAGGGCAGCCGAATCCAGCACCAGGTCGCGCCGGTCGGGCGCGGGCAGCTGCTCCAGCGCCCGGCTGATCTTGTTGCGCGTGTAGTTGCCCTGCCGCTGCGCCTTGCGGGCCGCGCGGCGCGGGTCGTAGCCCAGCGCCTGGAGGGTGTGCGCCGAGGGCTCGTCCGGGACGAAGAAGTGGAACGAGCCGAACCGCGCCATCGCCCAGCGGGCGAGGTCGGCGATGCGCTCGGCGGTGAAGTAGCTGTTGAACGGGCTGATTCCGATGCAGACGTGGTCGGCGGCCGCGAGCGGGTCCGCGCACTGCGCGGTCAGCGGGGTGGGACGTAGCACGGTGGCTCCCAGTGGTTTGCCGAAACGCCGGCCCAGGGCAGGGTGCGGGCTGGCGGTGGCTCGACTATGTCCACCTCGCACTGATCGCCGGTACTGCCGCGCAGGGGTGCCACCGGCTTATGCCTGGTTGCGCCGCCGGCAATGAACTGTGAACGAATCACCGGCGGCGAAAGGTTTTCGGTGCTCGCTGGCCCGCGTTATCTTTGGTCATGGAACTCCAGGTCCGGCACCTGCGGGTGGTGTGCGCGATCGCCGCCGCTGGCAGCCTCAACCGCGCCGCCGCCCAGCTCGGCCTCGGCCAGCCCGCGCTGAGCCACCAGCTGCGGCGGATCGAGAAGCTGGTGGGCGGCGCGCTGTTCCGGCGCGGGCAGGCGGGCGTGGAGTGCACCGCGCTCGGCGTGCTGGTCCTGCGCCGCGCCAAGGCGATCGTGTCCGCCTTCGACGAGCTGGAGCGCGACTTCCACCGCCAGGAGCCGCGCGCGGCCGAGTCCATCCGCATCGGCTGGAACAACAGCGCGCTGGCCACCCCGCTGCTCGCCGCGCTGCGCGAAGTCCTGCCCGGCAAGGGGATCCGCACCCGCGCCGACGTCTCCCGCAGCAGGCTGCTGGCCCAGGTGGCCAACCGCGGCGTGGACCTGGCCCTGGTCATGATCTGCGGGCAGCGCGAGCTGGCGGCCCCGCCGCGGGTGCGCGCGCTGACCCTGGTGCGCGAGCCGTCGTTCGTGGCGCTGCCCGCCGACCACCCGCTGGCCCGCCGCGCCGAGATCGCCCTGGGCGAGCTGGCCGGGGAGAGCTGGATCGTCACCGGCTGCGGCGACGGCTGCCGGGTCGTCTTCCGCGAGCTGTGCCTGGCCCACGGCTTCGACCCGGCCATCAGCCACGACGTCGACATCGACGCCACCCGCGAGGACCTGGTGATCGCGGGTTGCGGGGTCGCGCTGGTGCAGCCGACCCGGCCGCAGCGCCCGGGCCTGGTGATCCGGCCGCTGGCGGGCACGCCGCTGCACGTGCGGCACGTGCTCGCCTGGCGCGAGGACGCGCCGCTGCGGGCGCGCGAGCTGGGCACGCGCCTGGCCGCGGACTACTGGCGCCTGGCCGACCGCACCCCGCACTACCGGGATTGGTTGGACCACAACGACTTGGCGATGACCTCGGCGGCGGGCTGATAACGGGGCGGCATGCCCACGCGGCACTAGAGGCCCGGCAGGCCCCGCGCTGACGATGGGCAGCGCCCCCGGGCCGACCCGGGGCGCGAGTGCCCCGAAGGGATCGCCATGCTGCCGTTGATCAGCCGCGAGGAGCTGCGCGCCGCGCTGGCCGACGGGTCGGTGGTCGTCGTCGACACCATGCCCGTCGCCTACTACGAGAAGCAACACCTCCCCGGCGCGCGCAACATCCCCGGTTTCCCGTACGAGCGGGCCGCGGAGTTCACCGACGAGCACGCGCCGTCCGTCCTGCCCGACAAGTCCGCCCCGGTGGTCGTCTACTGCGCCAACACCCCGTGCCGCAACAGCGAATTCGTCGGCAGGCGGCTGCTGGAGCTGGGCTACGCCGACGTGCGCAAGTACCGCGAGGGCATCGAGGACTGGGTCGCGGGCGGACTGCCGACCGAAACCTCTGCCTGACCCCATTGGACGTCCCGGTCGCCGACCGGGGCTGCTCAACCCTGCCCAGAAGGAGTCTGCTGTGTCCCCAATCAAACGGCTGATCTGCGCGCTGGCAGGCGCGCTGGTGGTCCTCACCGGATTCGGCGCGACCGCCGCCGCCGACGTGGCCGCCGAGAACGTCGTGGTGGTGACCTCGGCCAACCACGCCGAGGTGCTGGCGGTGTCGAACGAGAAGCTGGTCATCCTCGACTTCGGCGCCACCTGGTGCCCGCCGTGCCAGCGGATGAAGCCGGTGCTGGAGCGCCTGGCTGGCGAGTACGGCGGGCGCGTGCTCGTCGGCATGGTCGACGTCGACCGCAGCCGCGACCTGGCCAGCCGCTACAGCATCCGCTACCTGCCGACGCTGGTCCCGGTGCGCAACGGGGCCGAGTACCCCTCCTCCCGGCTGATCGGCTACCCGGGTGAGGCGCAGCTGCGCGCCTGGATCGACCGCCAGCTCGCCAAGGGCTGACGCCGGGCGGACCCGGGGTGGGCGCGCTCACCCCGGGTTCCGCGCGGGCGCGACCCGGGCGAGCACCCCCAGCGGCAGCGCGACCAGCAGGGCCGCCGCCCACGGCAGGGCGGCGGCCCCCGCGGTCAGCAGCAGCCCGCCCAAGGCCGCCCCGGCGGCCACCGCGCCGTTCCACGCGGCGATGGTCAGCGACTGGGCCGCGTCGGCGGTGGGACCGGCGAGCAGCGCCGTCACCGCCTGGAACGCGGTGGGCGCGCCGCCGAAGGCCAGCCCCCACAGTGCGGCGGCCACCACCACCGGGAACGCGGCACCCGAGCTGATGGCGAACAGGACGATCCCCGCAGCCGTCAGGCCCGAGCACAGCGCCAGCACGCCGCGCGGGCGGCGGTCCAGCGCCGCGCCGACCAGCAGCAGCCCGCCGACGGCCGCGCCGCCGAAGACCAGCAGCGCGGTGCTGAGCAGCCCGGCGCTGCCGAAGCGGTCCAGCAGGGGGCCGAGGTAGGTGTAGGCGGCGTTGTGGCCCAACGAGAACACCAGCACGACCACCAGCAGCGCCCGCATCCCGGGCAGCCCCGCCGCCCGCAGCGGCCGGGTTGGCGGACCGGAGTCGCCAGGCACCGGCGGCACGGCGACGGCGATCCAGAGCAGCAGCGGGGCGGTCAGCAGCGCCATCGCCGCGAACGCCCACCGCCAGTCGGCGAGCTGCCCCAGCGCGGTGCCCGCGGGCACGCCGACGGCGAAGCCGATGGGCGTGCCGGACATGGCCAGCGCCAGGCCGCGCCCGGCCAGCTCGGGCGGGCACAGCCGCAGGGCGTACCCGGCCACCAGCGACCACATGACCCCGGTGATCGCGCCGGAGGCGATCCGGGTGAGCAGGATCAGCGGGTACCAGGGCGACACCGCGACCACCGCGTTGGTCACCAGGAAGCCGACCACCAGCGCCACCAGCAGCGCCTTGCGCGGCACCCGGAGGGTGGCGGTGGTCAGCGGGATGGCGGTCACGGCGGTGGTGATGGCGTAGACGGTCACCAACTGGCCCGCGGCGGCCGGGGACACGCCCAGGTCGGCGGACATGCCCAGCAGCAGACCTGCGGGCAGCACCTCGGTCAGGCAGCCGAGGAAGACCGTCGTGGTGAGCGCGAGCAGCGCGGGGACGGGGAGGGATCGGGTGGCAGGCACGCCCCGACGATCACGGCCGGACGGCGGCGCCCGGTACTCCCGGCCGCCGATGCCACGGGGTTAGCGGCCCCGGGCGATAACCCGGCGGCATGCCGCGGCGGCACTGCCCGGGCGGGCGGCGGCGATCCGACGATGGCCGTGTCCCGCAATCCCTGCTCGACAGAGAGGTCCCCGCCCCATGGCACCCACGGCACCCCTGGCCCTGCGCAGCGCGCGGCGCGCGGTCGCCCTGCTGGCCGCCCCGGCGCTGGCCGCCGCGCTCGGCGCCGGTCCCGCCGCGGCGGACCCGGCCGCGATCGGCGGCGACGGGTACGTGCACGTCGCCCCCAACGGGGTCGTGCTCGGCGTCGACCCGTACTACCCGAAGGACGGCAACGGCGGGTACGACGTCAGCGCCTACGACCTCGCGCTGGACTACTCGCCGTATTGGGGTTCGCTGCGCGCCAAGGCGACCATCAAAGCCGTCACCACCCAGGCGTTGAGCCGCTTCAACCTCGACCTGCGCGGGATGACCGTGCGGTCGGTCGCCGTCGACGGCGTGCCAGCCGCCTTCACCAGGGCAGGCGAGCACGAGCTGGTCATCACCCCGGCGACGGCGCTGGCCGCGGGCGCGGAGTTCACCGTGGCGGTCGGCTACGACGGCGTGCCCCGGCCGATCGCCACCGCGCGCGGCTGGTCCGGGTGGGTGGCCTCCGGCGACAGCGCGGTCGCGGCAGGCGCGCCGCGGTCGGCGATGACCTGGTTCCCCGTCAACGGAACCGAGGTCGACAAGGCGACGCTGCGGGTGTCGGCCACCGTGCCCACCGGCTACGCCGTGGTCGGCAACGGCACGCGGAGCGCGGACGTCCCGGGCGCGGGCAAGCACACCGTCACGTGGGTCGAGGACACCCCGATCGCCCCGCACGCGGCCATGCTCGGCATCGGCCGCTGGCAGCTCGACACCATCACCCTGGCCGATGGGACCACGGCCGTGAACGCCTACGCGCCGTGCGCCCTGGGCCTGCGCGCGGTCGGCGACCGGCTGCCCGAGGTGCGCGAGTTCCTCGACACCCTGCTGTGGGGCTACCCGCAGTCGGCCTCCGGCGGGCTGTTCCTCGACCGCGCCACCTACCCCCACGGCGCCCAGGGCAGGCCGGTCTACGGCGCGGGGGCGACCGTGGACGACCTGGTGTACGCGACGGCCTACCAGTGGTGGGGCGCGAGCCTGACCCACAAGATGTGGAAGGACGTGCTCATGGTCGAGGCGTTCGCCCGGTACGCGGTGTGGCTGTGGGACGAGGCCAAGCACGGAACCGACCTCGACGCCCGCTACCGCGCGCTGGTCGAGCGCGGTGACGCCCGGTTCTGGGCGCCCAAGCTCGTCGACCCGGGCGCGGGCCGCGAGTACGCCCCGACCACCAAGGCCGTGCTGATGGTGCACGCGCTGCGCAAGGCGCTGGGTGACGACGTGTTCTTCCAGGTCTACGCGGGCTTCCCGATCATCAACCAGCAGGGGAACCAGAACTGGCACGACTTCGAGCTCTACGCCGCCGCGGTGGCCGACCGCGACCTCACCGGGTTCTACCAAGCATGGCTGGAGGGCACGGCGATCCCGCCCGCCGAGCACCTGTACCCGACCGCCCCCTGAGCAGGCCGGTGGTGGGCCTAGCTCGCCGGGTCCACCACCCGCCGGATGTAGGTGTCGGGGTCGGACAAGATCTCGCCCAGGGCGGCCTGGCCCGCGCCGTGCACGGCCGCCTTGCCGCCGAGGCCGGACACCAGCACCGCCGTCGGCGACCACTGCGCGGCCACCACGCGCCGGTCCAGCTCGGCGCGCAGCGGGTCGGCCAGCCACTCGGCGAGCCGGGCGTAGCCGCCGCCGAGGACGACCGCGGGCACGTCCAGCAGGTTGACCACCCCGGCCAGCGCGGTGCCCAGCCGCGCGCCCGCCCGGCCGACCGCGGCCAGCGCCGCCGGGTCGGCCGCGGCCAGGCGCCCGACCAGCTCGGCCAGCGGGCGGTCCAGCGGCGCGGAGCGGACCGGCACGCCCGCGTCGGCCAGGATCGCGGCAGGCCCGGCCACCGCCTCCAGGCAGCCCCGCGCGCCGCACGAGCACACCGGCCCGTCGGGCTCGACGCACAGGTGCCCGATCTCCCCGCTGAACCCGTGCACGCCCCGGCGCACCGCGCCGTCGAGCACCACGCCCGCGCCGACGCCGATCTCCGCCGACACCAGCACGAAGTCGCGCGTGCCCGCCAGCCCGCCGGTCGCCAGCTCGCCCACCGCGGCCAGGTTCGCCTCGTTGTCCACCAGCACGGGCAGCTCGGCGCCCAGCGCGGCGGCGACGTCCACATCGGACCAGCCGAGGTTCGGCGCGGCGCGGACCACGCCGCTGGCCCGGTCGACCAGCCCCGGCACGGCCACGCCGAGCCCACCCACGGCGACCCCGCGCCTGCGCGCGTCGGACTTGGCCGCGGCCACCGCCCGGCGCACGGCGGCCAGCACGTCGGCGGGCGGGCGACCGCGGTTGTCGCCTGCGCGCACCCGGTGGGCGTGCTCGCCGCCGGTCGGGTCGACCAGGCAGGTCGCCACGTAGTCGACCCCGATCTCCACGCCCAGCCCGTGCGGACCGCCGCGCGCCGGGACCAGCCCGGTGCCCCGGCGGCCGCGGCCGGTGGCCGACAGCGGCCCGGACTCGTCCACCAGCCGGGCGGCGACCAGGCGGTCGACCAGGCTCGACACCGTGGCCTTGGCCAGCCCGGTCGCCGCGGCCACCCCGGCCCGGGACAGCCCGGGCCGCTGGAGGACCGCGGCCAGCACCATCGCGGTGTTGTGCCTGCGCACGTCGCTGTTGCCCGCGGGCGAGGTCGGCTGCACGCCGGGAACTGTAGTGCTTGACCGCCCCGCGGCGCGCGTGTTTAAGTTCAGTGCCCGAACCAAAAGCACCTTGAGGAGGACGCCGTGGCCGCCCAGCCCACCCCAGCCGACAAGTTCAGCTTCGGCCTGTGGACGGTCGGCTGGCGCGCCGTCGACCCCTTCGGCGAGGCCACCCGGGCCGCGCTGGACCCGGTGGAGACCGTCGGGCGGCTGGCCGAGCTGGGCGCGTGGGGCGTCACCTTCCACGACGACGACCTGATCCCCTTCGGCAGCGACGACACCGCCCGCGCCGACACCATCGCCCGCTTCCGCGCCGCGCTGGACGCCGCGGGGATGGTCGTGCCGATGGCGACGACCAACCTGTTCACCCACCCGGTGTTCAAGGACGGCGGCTTCACCAACAACGACCGCGCCATCCGCCGCTACGCCCTGCGCAAGGTGCTGCGCAACGTCGACCTCGCCGCCGAGCTGGGCGCCTCGACCTACGTGCTGTGGGGCGGGCGCGAGGGCAGCGAGTCCGACGCGGCCAAGGACGTCGCCGCCGCGCTGGACCGCTACCGCGAAGGCATCGACACCGTCGCCGCCTACATCAAGGAGCGCGGCTACGACCTGCGGCTGGCCCTGGAGCCCAAGCCGAACGAGCCGCGCGGGGACATCTTCCTGCCCACCATCGGCCACGCCATCGCCTTCATCGCCGAGCTGGAGCACGGCGACATCGTGGGCGTCAACCCCGAGGTCGGGCACGAGCAGATGGCCGGGCTCAACTTCGTGCACGGGGTTGCGCAGGCCCTGTGGGCTGGCAAGCTGTTCCACATCGACCTCAACGGCCAGAAGGGCCCGCGCTACGACCAGGACATGGTCTTCGGCCACGGCGACCTGCTCTCCGCGTTCTTCCTGGTCGACCTGCTCGAAACCGGCGGCTACACCGGCCCGCGCCACTTCGACTACAAGCCCGCCCGCACCGAGGACGCCGCCGGGGTGTGGGCGAGCGCGGCGGCCAACATGCGGACCTACCTGCTGCTCAAGGAGCGCGCCGCGGCCTTCCGCGCCGACCCGCGCGTGCAGGAGGCGCTCGCGGTGTCCGGTTTGGACGAGCTGCGCACGCCCACCCGCCACGCGGGCGAGACCCTGGCCGACCTGCTCGCCGACCGCTCGGCCTACGAGGACTTCGACGTCGACGAGGCCGCCGGGCGCGGCTACGGCTTCGTCGCGCTGAACCAGCTGGCGGTCGAGCACCTGCTCGGGGCGCGCTGATGGCGCTCGTCGCCGGGGTGGACTCCTCCACCCAGTCGTGCAAGGTCGTCGTCCGCGACGCCGGGACCGGGGCGCTGGTGCGCTCCGGCTCGGCCCCGCACCCCGACGGCACCGAGGTCCACCCGGACCGCTGGGCGGCGGCGCTGACCGCGGCGCTGGACGCGGCGGGCGGGCTGGCCGACGTGGCCGCCCTGTCGATCGCGGGCCAGCAGCACGGCATGGTGTGCCTGGACGACGGCGGCGCGGTCGTGCGGCCCGCGCTGCTGTGGAACGACACCCGCTCGGCGGGAGCGGCC
Organism: Actinokineospora sp. NPDC004072; assembly: GCF_053604195.1. Taxonomy (NCBI): domain Bacteria; kingdom Bacillati; phylum Actinomycetota; class Actinomycetes; order Pseudonocardiales; family Pseudonocardiaceae; genus Actinokineospora; species Actinokineospora sp. NPDC004072. Next base: position 25,181 of record NZ_JBSGHB010000017.1, read on the forward strand.
GCGGACCTCGTCGCCGAGCTGGGCGGACCGCGGGCGTGGGCGGATGCGGTCGGCACCGTGCCGATGGCCTCGCTGACGGTCTCGAAGCTGCGCTGGCTGGCCGCGCACGAGCCGCAGAACGCGGCCCGGACGGCCGCGGTCGCGCTGCCGCACGACTGGCTGACCTGGCGCATCGGCGGCGGCGAGCTGACCACCGACCGCAGCGACGCCAGCGGCACCGGCTACTGGTCGCCCGCGACCGGGGAGTACCGGCTCGACCTCTTCGAAGCCGCGCTCGGCCACCGGGCCGCCGTGCCCCGCGTCGCCGGTCCGGCCGAGGCCGTCGGCAGCGTCGGCGGCACCCTGCTGGCCCCGGGGGCGGGCGACAACGCCGCGGTCGCGCTGGGCGTGGGTGCGGCGCGCGGGGACGTGGTGGTCTCGATCGGCACCTCCGGCACCGCGTTCACCCCCAGCGCCGTGCCCGCCGCCGACGAGACCGGCCTGGTCGCCGGGTTCGCCGACGCCGCGGGCGGCTTCCTGCCGCTGGTCTGCACGCTCAACGCGGCGCTGGTGCTGATCACCACCGCCCGCATGCTCGGCGTCGACCTCGACCGCCTCGGCGAGCTGGCCCTGTCCGCCCCGGCCGGCGCCGACGGCGTGGTGTTCGTCCCGTACCTGCAGGGGGAGCGGACCCCGAACCGCCCGGACGCCACCGGCGCGCTGCACGGGCTCACCCTCGCCAACGCCACCCCGGCCACCATCGCCCGCGCCGCCGTCGAGGGCGTGCTGTGCGGGCTGGCCGACGGGGTGGACGCCCTCGTCGCCACCGGCGCGCGCGCCGACCGGGTCGTCCTGGTCGGCGGGGGCGCGCGCTCGCCCGCCGTCCGCCAGATCGCGCCCGTCGTGTTCGGCCGCCCGGTCCTGGTCCCCGAACCCGGCGAGTACGCGGCGGACGGGGCCGCCCGCCAGGCCGCCTGGTGCCTGGCGGGCGGCGCCGAGCCCCCGGGGTGGACCGCGGCGGGCGCGGACCGGTACGAGGCCGATCCCGTGCCCGCGGTGCGCGAGCGCTACCGGGAGGTGCGCGACCTGGTGTTCCCGGGCTAGGACATCGGCCAGGGTGCGCGCAGGTAGGCGACCGAGAACCCGGTGTCGGCGAAGCGGCCTGCCTGGTCCCGGCACTCCACGGTCACGGTCAGCCTGCGGGCGGTGGAGTAGCTGTTCCAGCTCGTCGTCGCGCAGTAGCGGGTGACCGGGCCGTAGGTGGTGGTCTGCACGGTGTCGCCGGGGTAGACCGCCGGGTTGCCGATGTCGGTGTAGGTGATCGTGTAGCGGCCCACGTCGGTCCGGGTCGCGGTCGGCTGCTCCCCGGTGGTGCTGAAGGACCGCGCCGGGTCGGGGGCGCCGTCGGCGCGCACCGCGGCGTGGGCCGCCGTGGCGCCGGGGTCGTGGTGCAGCCCGACGCCTTGGACGTGGGTGAGCTGCCAGGCGTCGCCCGTGCACTCCACGCGCAGGGTCAGCCGGGCGGCGTCCGCGTCCGTCGACGCGACGGCGCAGCGCCCGGTGTCGCCCGCGGTGATCGCGGTGTGGCCGAGCCCGGTGAAGGGGCCGTCCGCGGTGATGGTGAACCGGCCCGGGCCGTCCCGGGTGACGACGACCCCGCCGCCCGTCGTGTTGACCGCGAGGTCGGCGCCCGTGCCGTGGCGGATCGCCAGCGCGGGCGGCCCGCCCGGCTGCGCCTCGGCGAAGGACAGGGCGAAGAAGGCGTCGCGCAGGACGCCTGCGCGGTCGTGGCACACCACCTCCACGATCTGGTCCACGCCGTCGCTCGCGCTGCCCGGGACGGAGCAGGCGAGCGTGGCGTCGTAGAAGGCGCTCGCGTGGGCGATGCCGGTGCTCGACGCCAGCCCGGGCAGCCGCACCCGGTAGCGGCCGGTGGCGGGGTGCTCGACGGCGGCCTTGCGCGCCCAGCGGGCCTCGGCGCGGCTGCGCTGGTCCACCCAGGTCGACCACTGCCAGTCCGGATGGGTCTGCGTCCACACCCCGGGGGCCAGCGGCGCGTCGGTCACCCGCACGTAGCCCCACTTCGGCCCTGGCGGGTGCGGGCCGGGCACCACGTCGTGCAGCGGGCCGGTCGTCTCGCCCGGCATCCACGGCTTGCGCGCGGTGGCCAGCGCGAAGTTGAGGTCCGCGGGTACGCCCTCCGGAGTGGCGCACCGCACGTGCGCCCATAGCTCGCCGCGGGCGAACTGCCCGGAGTACCAGTACCCGCTGTGGCAGTAGCCGGGCAGCGCGTCGGCCACCGCCACCTGCACGTGGTCCGCCGACGCCGCGATCCCGCGGACGCCGACCACGTACTCACCGCGCGACCGCCGCTGGATGGTCATCGCGCCGCCGACGGGGTTATGGCTGCGCGCCCGGTCGATGACCAGGCCCGAGCCCGTCCCGGTGGTGCGCACGTACGCCCCGACCCCCGCCGGGGCCAGCGCGATCGGCGCGTTCTGCAGGTAGGTGAGGTTCCACCCGCTGTCGACCGGCCGGGCCGAGTCCGCGGCGTGGCAGCGCACGCGGACCGCGACGCCTGCGCCGCCCGACACCTCGGCCCGGCACCGCGCCCGCCCATCGCCGCGCGGGGTGACCTGGGCGTGGCCGGTGGCGTGGAAGGCGGGCCCGGCTATGTCCACTTCGTACTCGCCGACGCCCAGCCTGCGCGTGCCCACCGGGTGCCCGGTGGAGTCGAAGGCCCACTCGTCGCCGGGTTCGTAGCGCACGGCGACCGCCGCAGCGCCGCCCGCCTTGGCCTCGGCGAAGATCACGCCGAACGCCGCGTCGGCCGGAACGCCTTTCGAGGTGCGGCAGGAGATCTCCACCAGCTGGTCTGTCCCGTCAGGACGCTCGCCGCGCACGGTGCAGACCGCGGTGGTGAGCGCGGTGCTGGTCACCGTGACGTGCGCGATCCCCTGCGCCGCAGCGCTTTCCGGGAAGCGGACGACGAACTCGCCCGGGCTCGGGTGCGCCGCGGTGGCGAGCCGGTCGACCCGGGTCGGGCCGGGCCGCAGCCACGTGCCCCACTGCCCTTCCGCGGGCAGCGCCGACTCCCGGCCGAGCGCGACCCAGCCCGGGTCCACCCGGGTGTAGGCCCACCTGGCAGGCGGCTCGTCACCCCGCACGACCAGCGTCCGGGTGCCGCGCCCGGCCAGCAGCGCGTCCAGCTCCCGGGAGTAGTCGACCAGCCCGTCACCGCCCACGGTGAACGGGAGGACCGGCCCGCGCTCGGGGCGCAGCCGGTGGTCGCCGGGAAGCAGCCGAAGGTCGAGGCGGAGCGCGGCGAGGTGCACGGGCGCAACGCCGTCGACGGCCAACCCGGGGAACCGGCCGGCCGTCCCGTCGACCGCGACGGCGTGCCCGCGCAGGACGATGCCGGTGCCCGACCGGCCGCTGAGCACGGCATCGTGGGCGGGGTCGTAGTCGACGGTCCCGGTGGCGGTGACGGTGAACCGCAGGCGGGGACCGTCCGGCACGGCCAACTCGTGCTCGCCCGCCGCCAACTCCGCCGACCACCGCGACCTGGGCGCCGCCCGGCCGTCGAGGAGCAGGGAGCTGTACGACAACGCGGAGAAGTCGACCGACACCGGGAAGCCCCGCCGCGGCGGCTCGGTTTGCGGCGTGCTCGGCGGAGTGGGGCTGGGTGGAGTGGACCTGGGTGGAGTAGGGCCGGTTGGAGTGGGCCCCGGTGGAGTGGGCCCCGGTGGAGTGGGCCCCGGTGGAGTGGGGCTCGGTGGAGCCGGGGCCGTCGGTGCGGCGCCACCGGGGGGCACGTCCTCGGCGGGGGTGTGACCGGCCGCGGACAGGCCCGTCGTCGCCACCTGCGGCGGTGGCGCGGCGGGCGGTGGGGTCGCGGCGGACGGCGGTGGCGCGCTGGTGCCCCCCTCGGACACCGACGGAGGCGTCGTCGTGATGCCAGGTCCGCCCGACGCAGCCCGAGGCGGCGCACCCACCGGAGGAGGCACCGCCGCAGCCCCCGCAAGCAGCGCGACCACGGCAGCCAGCACCCCCGCCAACTTCGCCACCGCGGCCGGATTGCCCTGCACCTGCGCGACCACCGGCTCAACCGCCGATGCCACAGCCCGCCCCCGCTCGGCCACCTGCGCAGCCCAGCGCCGGGGGAGAACGGCCAGCCCAAGCCCCGGCCGCGGCACCCAGCCGCCCCCGCGATCGCCTGCGGTGCCCGCTCTGTCCCGCTGACGCGCAACGAGCCGGAAGACCGCGCCACCGCCGCGATTGGCTCCGGTGCCCATCCTTTCCCGCTGGCGCGCGGCGAAGCGGCCGACCCCGCCGCTGCGATCGGTCGCGGCGAGTAGGTCGTGGCCGGTGGTTCGGTCGCGGGGGTGGCGGGTGGCTAGGGTGGTCCACCACGGGGTGAGGATGGCGATGCCGGGGAGGGGCATCCGCACCAGGACCTCGTGCCAGCGCCTGCAGTACCGCTCCGGTGGCAGCTCGCCCGCGATGAGGTGTGCTTGGGCGGTGAGCGCGGCGCGGAAGCGGTCGTGGACCAGGTCGGCGTGGGTGGGTTCGACCTCGCCGTACAAGTCGATCGCTTCGGCGACCGGGGTTTCGGCGTGCTGGAGGCGGCCCAGGTTGAGCAGGGCGTCGGCTAGGTCGATGCGGTGTTCCACGCTTGGGCGCTCCGCCAGCAGCGCCCGGTGCAGCGCCACCGCCTCGGCCGTCGTCGCCGCGGCCTCCTCGGCCCGGTCGGCGATGAATCCGGCGTTGACCAGGGTGGCGGCCAAGGCCCGCCGGGTGCCCGGCCTGCCGTCGACCATCGACCTCGCCACCTCCACGGCGGCGCGGGCGTGCTCGCGGGCGGCCGGGAGGTCGCCGACGGCCTCGCAGAGCAGGGCGAGGTCGTTCACCGCCGCGAGCAGCCCGGCCTGGTGCGTCGCGGACTCCTCGCACAGCTCGGTCAGCACCGGCAAGGCCGCCTCGACCTGCTCGCGCCCCGCTCGGGCGCGGTTGGCCGCGGCCAGGCGGAGACCGAGGTTGACCAGGCTGTCGGCGTGCGCGGCGCGGTAGGCCGGGTCGGCCTTCGCCAGTTCGGCGAACAGGGCAGCGGCTTCGGTCGCCGCGGTGACGGCTCGACGGGCCGCCGCGGTGCGCCTGGGTTTCTCGGTGAGCGGTGCGAGGTGGCGTGACCAGGCGATCAGCGCCCGGCCCAGCGCTGGCCGGTGCCGGGGGTGGGCGGCGGCCAGCGGCCGCTGCTGCTCGACCGCGCGCCGGGCGGCCGCCGCCGCGGCCGCGGTGCGGCCGAGCCCGGCGAGCACTTGGGCCAGGCCGGTCAGGGCGGCGGCCGCCCCGGCGCGCTCGTGCTCGGCGGTGAGCACGGCGACGGCCTCGCGCGCGGGCGCCTCCGCCGCGGCCCACCGGTCGACCGCGACCAGGCACATGGCGACGTTGTGCAGGGCGTACCCCAGCTCGGTCCGGGAGCCCGAGCGCCGCAGCCCGGCCGCCTCGACCGCCGTCTCCAGCGCCTCGTCGGGCAGGCCGTGCTCGGCGCAGCGGTGGCTCAGCGCGGTCAGCGCCGCCGCCAAACCCACCGGGTCGGGCAGCGCCCGGTAGGCCGCCACCGCCTCCTCGGCCACCTCCAAGGCGGCGTCGAGGTCGCCTGCGTCGGCCAGCCTGCCGCCGAGCGTCAGCAGGTGCCCGGCCTGCTCGGCGGGGTCGTCGGCCGCTTCGAGCAGCCTGCGGGACACGCTGACGGCCAGCGCGTGCGCGCCCGCGGGGACCCCGCCCGACCGCAGCTCCCGGTCCACCGCCGCCACCGCGGCCGCAGGCAGGTCCGGCCGGGCCAGCTGGCCCGCGAGCGCCGCTCCGAACCGGCCCGGGGCCAACCGGACCAGCGGCGGCAGGTAGGCGGCGGGGTGGCGGCGCAGGAGGTCCACAATGGACTCGGTGAGCCTGCGCAGCCCGCGGGGGTAGCGCTCGCCCGGGGTCGACAGCGCGCGCACCAGGACGGTGGCGGCGTGCTCGGCCGCAGCCGGGTCGTCGGTGCCGCATACGGCGGCGACGTGCTCGCCCCAATCCGCGTCGGACGGGCACTGCTCGGCGGTATGAAGCAGATGGGTGTCGGCCAAGCGGTCCGGCCGCGGGGCCGCCCACACCCGGTCGCCCGCATCAGCCGGGTAGATGCCGATGAGCGCGTCCACCACCGCCCGCAGCGTCTCAGGGGCGAGATGACGCAAGCGGGGCGCGGACCCGAGCAGCCCGGCCGCGTCCGCGGTGCTCCGCGCAGGCCGCAGGAACACCGCCGACACCGCCAGGTCGCGGTCGAGGCTGTGCTCGGCCCCCCACGACGCGACCGCGTGGGCGAGGACGCGGTGCTCGTGCTGCAGGATGCCGCGCAGCGGGTCGTCCGCGGTCCGGCCGAGCACGGTCAACAGCGCGTGGGCGTAGAGGTCGAGGGTGGTGGCGAACCGCTCGGGCGGGTCGGCGCGCGGGGCGGGCACGTCCAGGTCGGCGGCCAGCCGGGCCACCGCGTCCCGCCACAGCCGCGCGGTGGCTGCCGCGGCGTCCCCGCCCAGCGACCCCGGCAGCGGGCCCAGCGCCGTCGGCTGGGCGGCGACCAGCCCGGGGGAGCGGTCGACCAGCGTGCGCCACCACTCCGGCACGGCCCGGGTGACCACCAGCACCCTCGCCGAGCCCGGGACCGCCGCGAGCAGCCTGCGCACGAAGCCGAAGTGCCCCTCGGCGTAGTCGACCACCAGCAGCGCCGACCGCAGCGCGCCCGCCGCGGCCAGGATGGCCTCGGCGTCGGCCGGGTCGGCGGGCAGGCGGACGAACCCGGCCTGCCTGCCCTCGCCCACCGCCGCGACGAGCTGGCGGGCCAGGGTCGTCTTGCCCTGCCCGCCCGCCCCGCACAGCAGCCGCCCGACCGGCGCGTTCGGGTCGTCGCACCAGGCGAGCAGGCCGTCCAGCTCGGCGCGCCGGTGCAGCGGCAGCACCCCGGTCATCGGGTCGAGCAGGGCGCTCGGCTCGTGCCTGCGCTGCGGGTGCGCGGGCCGGAAGAGGTCGGCAGCGCGCGGGCGCGCCCGGTGATCGTTGCGGATGCCGACCGTCTCGGCGTGCACGGTGCCGTTGACCGTGATGTGGACGGTCTGGGCGGGCGGGTTCCCGGTCATCGCCGGGCCTGGCTGCTGCGGTGAGCGACCACGGGTCGACCCCCTACTCCGGACGGGCGCGAGGGCCCCAGACTCCCGCGGGCCGCGGCGGCAAACCCGGTACGGGTACGGAATTGCCGGGCCGGAAACGCCGGACCGCCCGCGCGCCGGGTGGTGGGCGGGCGGTCCGGGGTGGGGATCCGCGGTCAGCAGGTGAGGTTGCTGCCCGGGCTGACGCCGAGGATCTGGGTGAAGCGCTGGTAGGTGTTCACCCGGCTCTGCACCTGGGCCGGGTTGCCGCCGTTGCACTCCAGCGCGCCGTTGATGCTGCGGATGGTCTCGCCGAAGCCGCGGCTGTTGACCATCGCGTCGTGCGCGGTCATGGTGCCGGGCCCGTTCTGGGTGTTCCAGTACCAGAGCGCGGTCTTCCACGCGACCGAGGCGTCCTGCTGGACCAGCCAGGGGTTGGTCAGCAGCGGCAGGCCGAGCGCGTCGCCAGCGGCCTTGTAGTTGAAGTTCCAGCTCAGCTGGATCGGCCCGCGGCCGTAGTAGGCGGCCTGGCCGGCCGGGCAGCCGTAGGGCTGGGTGGCGTCGCAGTAGTTCGGGTAGTTGGCCTGGTTCTGCTCGACGATGTGCACCAGGCCGCCGGTCTCGTGGCTGGTGTTGGCCAGGAACGCCGCGGCCTCCTGCCTGCGGATGGTGTCCGAGCCGGTCTTGGCGAAGCCGGGGTAGGCGCTCATCGCCGCGGTGAGGCCCGCGTAGGTGTAGAAGGGGTTCCGGTTCGGGAACATCTGGTTGAACTGGGCCTCGGTCACGACGAACCCGCCGGGGTTGGGCGGTTGCGACGTCGTGGTGGTGGGCTGCGTCGTGCCCGGCGTGCAGTTGTACGGCTCCCAGTACCAGGTGCTGATCGTCGGGTCGTACCCCGGGTTGTCGTGCTCGGCGATGTAGTGGCGGCCGTCGCGGTAGCGGACCACGTCGCCCGCCCGGTAGTTGCGGCCTGCGACCCAGTCGGTCGCGGAGCAGGTGCCGGGCGGCGTCGTGCCGCCCCCGCAGGAGCCCTGGTCGGCCCACACGGCGGCGGACCCGGGGGTCTCGCCCTGGGTCCACCACTTGGCCGACCAGTTCCGGCCGTTGTGCGATGCGGTCTGGCCGCCGGTGTAGACCTGGCCCGCGCTCCAGGCGGTCGCGCAGTCGGCGGCTTGGGCGGTCGAGGCCGCAAGCGGGATGGCGATGGCGGCGGCGGTCACCGCGGCCGCGCAGAGCGCGGCGAATTTTCGGGACATCGGTGTGGCTCCCGTCATGAGCAGGGACGACCACTGAACCAGCCGTGCTCGGAACCCGTCAAGGTCTAGACCAATCCGCTGATCGGGCGAACAATCCCGTATTCTCTGCCGGGATACTCCGAGGAGGACCGCAGTGGCCATCGACAGTGACAACCGGGACGCCTACCTCAAGCGGCTGCGCCGCATCGAGGGCCAGATCCGCGGTCTCCAGCGCATGGTGCAGGAGGACAAGTACTGCATCGACATCCTCACCCAGGTGTCGGCGGCCACCAAGGCCCTGCAGTCGTTCTCCCTGGAACTGCTCGACGAGCACCTGGCCACCTGCGTCGTGCACGCCGCCGCCGTGGGCGGCAAGGAGGCCGAGGTCAAGGTCAAGGAGGCCTCCGACGCGATCGCCCGGCTGGTGCGGTCCTGACGGCCCCTTCGGAGCAGCCCGGCTGAGCTGTTCGGAGCACGCCGCGACCCCTGGTCCCCGGGCGGGGGCCAGGGGTCGCGCGGTTGTTCACCGGGTCAGCACGACCACCGACCGGGCGGGCACGGTGATCGAGCCGCCGTCGATCGCGGTGCGCGCCGCGTCGGCCGACAGCGGGTGGGCGCCCCAGCCCGACGCGGGCGCGGTCACCGCCTGCGCGCCCGGGTAGGGGTTGATCACCACGAGGAGCCCGTCGCGTCCTGGGTCGGCGTCCGGCCCGGTGGTGTCGTCGAGGTGGGCGACGACGATGCCCGGGCGGGCCGCCGGGAACGACAGCTTGGCCTGCACGAGGGCGGGGTCGGCCAGGGTGAACAGCGGCGAGGACGCGCGCAGCCGCAGCAGCTCCAGCGTGTCGGCGAAGGCCGCGCGCAGGTGCTCGGGGGCCGGGCGCAGCGCCGGGTCGGCCAGCAGCGGGCGGTGGAAGTCCCACTTGTCGCGGTTGTCGCCCGCGGGCGGCAGACCGCGGCCGAAGCCGTTGTCGGTGAGCGTGGGGTCGTAGCGGTTGAACCAGTCCCCGGAGTTGTAGCTGTTGCGGTCGAAGGATTTGGACCGCAGGAACTCGCTGCCCGCGTGCGCGAACGGCTGGGCCTGTCCCAAGAGGACCGGCGCGTGGGCGATCTTCTGCATGCGCACCCGGTCGGGCATCGCGGTGCCCGCGGGCAGCTTCATGGCCAGCGCGTCGAACAGCGTCTCGTTGTCGTGGGCGTCGGAGTAGTTGATGACCTCCCCGGGCGCCGCCGAGTACCCCGCGGGCGAGCCGTTGTAGGCGACCTCGCGGCCGGTCGTCGGCGTGCCCGCGGTGCCGAGGAAGCGGAAGTCGGCCATGTTGCCCGCCATGCCCAGCTTCACCAGGTCGGTGTAGTTGACCAGGCGGGCGTCGGCGTCGCCGTTGACCGGCGCGCCGTTGGGGTCGCCTGCCAGGCCCGACGCCCAGCCCTGGACGCGGGGGTCGGCGTCGAACGGGCTGCCGCCGCGCACGGCGTCGCGCTGGCGGTCGCTGAAGGTCGCTATGCCGGTGCCCGCCATCGTCGCCTGGGTGGCCTGCACGAACCGCGCGCCGTCGGCCACCTCGCCGAAGTTCCAGCCCTCGCCGTAGATGCGGATCTTGCGCCCGTCCACGCCGTCGGCGGCCACCGTCAACTCGTCCAGCGCCGCCCGCACGGCCAGGATGTTCGCCTTCGGGTGGTGGCCCATCAGGTCGAAGCGGAAGCCGTCGACCTTGTATGTCCGCGCCCAGTGCACCACCGAATCCACGACGAGCTTGCCCATCATCGCGTTCTCCGGGGCAGTGTTGGCGCAGCACGTGGAGTTCGCCACCGCGCCGGTGCCGTCGAGCCGCTGGTAGTAGCCGGGGACGATCTTGTCCAGCACGGACGCCTTCGCGTCGCCCGCCGCGGTCGTGTGGTTGTAGACCACATCCACCACGACTTTGTTCCCGTTGGCGTGCAGCGCCTGCACCATCTCCCGGTACTGCTCCACCCGCGCGGCCCCGGATTGGGCGTCCTCGGTCGCGTAGGAGCCCTCGGGCACGTCGAAGTGCAGCGGGTCGTAGCCCCAGTTGAAGGCGTCGGCGTCGCGCACGCCGTCGACGCACTCCTGCTGCTGCGGGGAGTCCGGCGGCAGCGCGGCGAGGTCGCAGTCCGGCGCGCGCTGGTCGGCGCGGCGCTCGGGGATGCTGGCGATGTCGAACGTCGGCAGCAGGTGGACCGTGTCCATCCCGGCCTCGGCGAGCTGGCGCAGGTGCGTCATCCCCGCGGAGTCCCGGTGGGTGAACGCCCGGTAGGTGCCCCGATCGGCCTCGGGCACGGTCGGGTCGCCGATGGAGAAGTCGCGCACGTGCAGCTCGGTGATCCCGTGCTCGGTCGGGTCGTCGCCCAGCCCGCGCGCGACCTCCGCCGACCACCCGTCGGGCGCGGCCGCGGCAAGGTCGATGAACTGCGAGTGCGTCGAGTCCACCGACAGCGCCACCGAGTACGGGTTGGTGACCACGACCGTGCGCACCTCGCGCTCCGTCGGCGACCAGCCCGTCACCTCGAACTGGTAGTACCGGTCCCGCCACGGCCCCGAGCCCGACCACGACCCGGTGGCGGCGTCGCGCGCCAGCGGCACCACGGCATCCGGCGCGCTGCCCGGCGTCGAGAACAGCCGCAGCCGCACCGACGACGCCGTGGGCGCCCACAGCCGCACCGAGGCCGTCGACCCGGCGACGCGCGGCCGGTAGTCCAGCCCGGCGGCCGCTCGGTAGCGATCGTCCAGCGCGCCCGCGAGCTGCGTGCCGGTCGCGTGCCGCAGCGCGCCCCCGGAGTCGACGTGCACCGCCACCTGCTGCGCGCCTATCGCCTCATCGATGCGGTCCACGTCCCGCACGGCGAACACCGGTTTGCCCTTCAGGTGCGGGAACCGGGGGTCGTCCAGCGTGCCGTCCGGCACCAGGCGCAGGTGCTTGCCGCCGACGATCGCGCCGTCGACCAGCCGGATGCCGCCCGCCGGGTCGTAGCGCACGTGGTAGCCGTCCGACGCCGCGACCGGCACGTCCCACACCAGCCGCGTGCTGCTGACCCACACCGCCTTGGCCTGGCCGAGGTCGGCGTCCGCAGCGGGCGCGGTCGAGGGCGGCAGCACCCACGACGCCACCCCGTCCGGCCGGGCCGAGCCGGAGACGAACCACACCTCGTTGCCGGTGCTGCCGACGTCGAGGAACTGGTCTGCGCCCGGGTCCTTCGCATCGCCCTTGTGGATGATGTGGCTGAGCCCGGCCGCGCCCGGGGCCAGCTCCACCGACCACAGGATGCCGAAGCCGTCCTCGCCGTCCTTGGGCCGCGACTGCGTCCAGCCCGGGCTCGGGTGCAGCGACCCGGTCCAGTGGTAGAGCACCCAGTCCGCGTAGTCGCCATCGGGCCGGTTGTAGTGGATGACCACCCGGTTCTCCGCGGCCGCCCGGCTGGCGTGCACCCGGTCGCCGACCACCCACGCCGATCCGGCCGTCGCCCGTCCGGAGGCCAGCACGGAGCCGCCGCGCGCGATGGAGAACTCCAGCGGGAGCGCGCTGGCGGGCACCGCGGCGTGCGCCCCGAAGTCGTCGCGCCCGTCCAGCGGCACATCGGGCTGCCCGGCCACCCGCACCACCGCGCCCGCGTAGTCGCCGTCCGGGCGCTGGTAGTGCACGGTGACCCGGCCCGTCGCCGCCACCTCGGACGGGTGCGCGGCCGGGTCGCCCTGGTCTAGCCACACCTGCGGGGTGAGGTGCGGGGCGATCACCCGGTCGCCGCCGTCCTTCTCGTCGCCGCGGTGCACGACCGTGCCCACCGACCGCGCACCCGGCTTGAGCTTCACCCACGCGAACCGCCCGTACGGGGTCTCACCCGCGAACGGCAGCCCGCCCGACCACTCCGTGGGCTGCTCGACATCGCCCCACACGTGCAGCTTCCAGCCGTCGTAGTCGCCCGCGGGACGCCGGTAGTGCACGACCAGCCAGTCCGGGCTGCCGGTGGCCGGGCCGCCTGCCGGGGGAGCGGGCGCCAGGACCACCGCGGCGCCGTCCGCGCCCAGCGCGCCGTGCGCGTCCTTCACCACCACCCGGAACTCCACCCGCTTGCCCGCCTGCGCCCCGGGCAGCCCGGCCACGTCGGCGTAGACCCGGTACGGCGCGGCGTCGTCGGTGCCCAGCACGGTCCACCCGGCCGCGCCCTCGACCCGGGCGGCGAAGGTCGCCTGCGCGAACGCCGAGGTGATCCCGTCGGCGCGCACCTCCACCCGCTGGTCGAGCACCGTCCCCGCGGCCGGGGCCACCAGCGTCGGGCTGGGCGCGCCCGAGGGCACCCGGTTGACCGACTCCAGCACCAGCACCGACATCGGCGGCACGCTCACCCGGATCGCGCCACCCGCGGCCGTCGGCCCGTCACCGCGGGTCGGGTACACCGCCCGGTACCGCGCCGCCCGCACCGGCACGTCCACTTCGGACGCCTCGGTGCCCGCGTTCGCCACCACCACGAACTCCTGCAACCTGCGCTTGTCGGTGCGGCTGAACGCGATCACATCGCCGTCGGCGAGCCGCAGCTCCTGGTTCCCGGTCGCCCACACCGTGTCCCGGTCTACGAAGTCGGCCAGCGCGCTCAGCTGGCGGTAGAGCGGGTGCTGCGGGCGGAAGTTGTCCTGCGCGCCGGTGCGGCCGCTGCCGACGAAGGTCTCCCCGGCGTACTCCGGGGTCGTGCTGGCGAACATCGTCTGCCGGGCCAGCTTGTCCCCGCCCGAGCCCGCCATGCCCTGCTCGTCGCCGTAGTACACCACCGGGTTGCCGCGCCAGAGCAGCATCAGGGCGTTGCCCAGCTCCAGCCGGTCCAGCAGCTCGGCGTCGCCGATGCCCGGCCGCTCCTGCCGCAGCTGCCACGCGATGCGGCCCATGTCGTGGTTGCCCAGGAACGTCGGCAGCGAGTGGGCGTTGGAGTCGGCGTCGGTGTAGCGGTCGTCCTCCACCAGCACCTCGCCGAGCCGGTCGGCGCCCTTGCCTGCCAGGAACGCCAGCGCGCCGGACTGGAAGGGGAAGTCCAAGGTGGACTGCATGCGGCCGGTGGTGGTGTAGCTGGAGGTCAGCGCGGTGTCGGAGCTGAACACCTCGCCGAAGACGAAGAAGTCCCGCTTGCCCTTGCTGGCCGCGTACGCCTGCACGTGCGGGGCCAGCGCCTGCCAGAACTCCATGTTGACGTGCTTGACCGTGTCCACCCGGTAGCCGTCGATGTCGAGGGTGTCGATCCAGGAGGTGAAGATGTCCTTCATCCCCTCGACCACCCGCGGGTTCTCCGTCATCAGGTCGTCGAGGCCGGAGAAGTCGCCGTACTCGGTGGACTCGCCGCTGAAGGTCGAGTCGCCGCGGTTGTGGTAGAGCGCGGGGTCGTTGAGCCAGGCGGGCACCTTCACCGTCTTGTCGGCCTCGCTGCGGAAGACCGGTGTGTACGGGAAGGACGTGGCCGGGTCCAGCTCGGGGAAGCCCTCCTGGCCGGCGAGCGCGGCGATGTCGACCGGGTTGCCCGCGGCGTCGAGGTAGGGCTGGGCGCCGGTGCTGACGTACTCCCTGCGGCCCTCGGCGTAGTCGATCACGTCGGCGGTGTGGTTGGCCACGATGTCGAAGAACACCTTGATCCCGCGCCGGTGCGCGTCGGCGATCAGGGCGCGCATGTCCGCGGTGGTGCCGAAATGCGGGTCGAACCGGGTGAAGTCGGTGGTCCAGTAGCCGTGGTACCCGGCGGAGACGTCCGCGCCGCTGCCCTGCACCCACCGGTTGGCGAACATCGGCGTCATCCAGATCGCGGTGACGCCCATGCCGTCGAGGTAGTCCAGCTTCTGCCGCAGGCCCTTGAGGTCCCCGCCGTGGTAGAAGCCCTTGTCGGTCGGATCGAACCCGTGCACCAGCCGATCCCGCGACGCCGACCCGCCCCGATCGTTGCCCCGATCCCCGTTGGCGAAGCGGTCGGGCATGACGAAGTAGAACCGCTCCCCGCTCAGGTCGTCCCGCAGCGCGTCCAGCGCCAACCGGTCATCCCCCGGCCTGGTCCCCGCCCCGATGTCGACGACCTCGCCCACCGCGAGCCGCCCGACGTCCTCGACCGCGGTCGCCTGCCCGGCCGCGGGCACGACCGCCCCGGCCCCCACGAGCAGCGCTGCCACCGCAGACATCAGGCGTCGACCCATGCCGGCCTCCTCGTCGTCGCAAGTCCTTGCAGGCGGAATCCGCCAGGCTGGTGCACACAATCACGTCGTGGGGCGGCAGACAAGAGCCGTTTGTTGCAATGTCTTGCGCCGGGTTGCGAAACAGGGAGCCCATCCGTCGAGATCGGCGGCGACCCCTCATGCTGGACGGGTGAGCACCGATCTGGCGTTGCTGACCGGGCCCGCCGCGGGCGATCTCATCGCCGCCGCGCTGCGGGGGTCCGGCGCGCGGCTGTTGGACTGGTCTGCCACGCAGGTCGACCACCAACCTGGCCGGGGGACCACCGTCGGCTACGCCGCCCGGCTGCGGCTGGCCGACGGCTCGACCAGCGACGAGGTGCTGGGCGCGTCCTCGCGCGCGCTGCCCGTGCCGCTGCCCAGCGGCGTGGTGCGGGTCGGCTCGGTCGGGCTCTGGCGGTTCCCGCACGACCCCGACCTGCCCGGCCTCGCGGTCGCGGCGGATCCGGAGCGGATGCGGCGGGTGTGCTCGGACGTGGGCTGGAGCAGCGAGCCCGTCGCCGTGCGGGTGGTGGCCTACCGGCCGCGGCGGCGGGCGGTCGTGCGCGTGGACACCGCCCGGGGGCCGCTCTACGTCAAGGCGGTGCGGCCCGAGCGGGCCCGCGGGCTGCACCGGCGGCACCGGCTGGCGCTGGCCGCCGGGTGCCCGGTGCCGCCCCCGCTGGGCTGGTCGGCCGACGGGCTGGTCGTGCTGGCCGGGCTGCCCGGGCGGACCCTGCGCCGCCACATCGTCGCCCCCGGCCCGGACGACCCGCTGGCCGATCCCGCCCCGCTGGTCGCCAGCATCGTCTCGACCCTGGGCGCGCTGCCCCCGGAGCTGGCGACCGGGCCGCGCCGCCGCACCTGGGGCCAGAAGGCCCGCCACTACGCCGAGGTCATCGCCGCCGCCGACGCCGGGTTGGGCGGGCGGGCGCGGCGGGTGGCCGCCGCCGTGCACCACAGCAGGCCGCAGGCCCCCGACGCCGCCGTGCACGGCGACTTCTACGAAAGCCAGCTCCTCGTCGCGGGCGGGGTCGTCACCGGCCTGCTCGACATCGACACCGCGGGCCGCGGCGAGCGCATGGACGACGCCGCCTGCCTGCTGGCCCACCTGAGCGTGCTGGCCCAGATCCACCCGCACCGCTCCGCCGACCTCGACCGCCTCGGCATGGCCCTGCTCGACCGGTTCACCGCGGCGATGGCAGGCCCGGCGCTCGCGGCCAGGACCGCGGCCGTCGTCCTCTCCCTGGCGACCGGCCCGCACCGGGTGCAGGAGCCGCGCTGGCGGGCCACCACCGCAGCCCGGCTCGACCTCGCCGAGCGCTGGCTCGACCTCGCGGCGGGATGAGCGCGCCGTAGCACCTGCCCCGGCCTTTCGGGGTAACGGAATTGCATCGGCAGCCCGGAACTGCCGGAATCCGGCTGAGCACGAATCCGCCTGTCATGGATTTGTGCCTGGCACGCTCGGAGTTGCGGCCACCTGCGGCCCCCGCGGGCGCCCCGGGCGGCTCGCCCGATCCGTGATCGGTTCACGGTGCCCCCGGGAAATCGTCATGAATGGCGGGTGCTGAATTACCGCGCCCGGGGTGAAGAATGCGTCGGGCGTTAACTGGCAGTCGATGGCCTGAACACCTCGTACGCAAGCACAGAGATGCCGCTCGCGCCCTGGTGGCAGGACTATAGCGGGAGCATGTCGAGGCAAGTGTTCGCATCGAAATGCGCGACGAGAGGATTGGACGCGGGCGATGACTGACAGCAAATGGAAACTGGTCGTGAACCGCGAGGGCGTCACGATCACTGGGGACCGGTTCCAGCTCACCGCGGCCAACCAGCAGGCCGCGGACACCGACCTCCTCGACGCCGACGCCGACATCGCCGTGATGGACCCGGCGGCCATCGACGGCATCATCAACGAGTTGCAGTCCATCAACCGCCGCACCTACGGCCAGTTCTGCGGCCTCTCGCACGCCGCCGAGATGGTCGGCGAGCGGTGGGGCATGCTGATCATCCGCGACCTGCTGGTCGGCCCCAAGCGGTTCAGCGAGCTCAGCGAGGGCCTGCCGCTGCTGTCGCCGGACATCCTCAGCGCCCGGCTCAGGGAGATGGAGCACTTCGGGGTGGTCCGCGCCAAGGCCTCGGCCGTCGAGGAGGGCGTGGTCCGCTACGAGCTGACCGAGTACGGCCAGGAGCTCGACGGCATCGTCCGCGCCTTCGGCCGCTGGGGTGCCCGCACCCTGGACGTGCCCAGGCCCGACGAGATCGTCACCATCAACGGCCTGATCATGGCCGTGCGCTCCTGCTTCCGCGGCGCGGCGGTGGCCGACATCTCGATGAGCTACGAGCTGACCGTGGGCTCGATGGTCGTCCACGGCGTCATCGCCGACGGCGCCATCACCGCCGTCGAGGGCCCGGACCCGGCCGCCGACCTGCGCATCGAGCCCGGCCTGATGACCAAGGACCTGCTCACCGGCCAGACCACCGGCGCCGCCGTCCGCGCCTCCGACGAGGTCGCCTACACCGGCCCGGCGAAGCTGGTCGACGACTTCGCCAGGGCGTTCTCGCTGCAGCAGTAGGGCAGCCCGCGAGCGAAAGCCCGGTGACCACGCCCCAGGTCACCGGGCTTTCTGCTGTCCGCAACCCAACGGGCGTCCACCACCAGCTGGCGCAACGACCGCTGGCGCAGACGACCTCTGGCGCAGACGACCGCTGGCGCAGGATGACCGCTGGCACAACAAAAGAGCGCGGCCCCCGGGGTTCGGGGACCGCGCTCTGCTGGGTGGCCGCGTGATCAGACCGCTTCGGGCATCTGCGCGTTGCGCAGCCGGGCCAGGGCGGCGGAGCGGACGTCGAGCAGCGCGGTGAGCACCGGCGGGTCGAACGCGCGCATCGGGCGCAGCCGCAGGTCGGCGAGGCGGGCGGTGATGCCTGCGTTGATCGTGATCGGACCGTGCGTGCCGAGGTAGGGCCGGGTGGACAGCGTCTCCTCGGTGCCCGGCGGCACGGAGTGGGCCAGCACGTGCCAGGTGCCCGCGGGCACGTCGTGCAGGGTGTACGGGCCTGGGCGGTCCAGCACGGTGCAGCGGACCGGGGACCCCTGCAGCATCGCGCTGGGGAACAGGCCGATGAACACCATGCCCGAGTTGCCGTCGTCGGGACCGGTGACGTTGCCGCGCACCATCGGCCGCGGCGACGAGCCCGCCCGGCCGACGGCCGGGATCTCGGTGGTGGCGCCGCGGGTGTGCCGGTAGGTGATGGGCGAGACGCCGACGCTGCTGCGGAACCGCGAGCTGAACGTCCCGACGCTGTTGTACCCCACCTGGTGGCTGATGTCGGCGACGGTGAGCCGGGTTGTCAGCAGTAACCTCTTCGCCTCTTCCAGCCGCATCGCGGACAGGAAGCGCCCTGGGGACACCCCGGTGACCTTGCGGAACACCCGGGAGAAGTGGAACTTGCTGAACATCGCCGACCGAGCCAGGTCGTCGATGGTGACCTTGTCCGACAGGCTGTCGCGCATTGTCGTGATGGCCCGTTCGACCGCCCGCACGACCGTCTCGTCCATTGTCGGTTTCCTTTCGCCCGGTTTTGTCGTGGTCGCGCTCCACTGCGGGAACCGGTGGAGGGTGGATGTCCCCACACTCCACACCACATTCTCTTGCGTTCGTGATCGGCATTCCAGTGTTGCCGTCATCGCACTGGATGAAGTTGTGTCGGGTTCGGGTATGAGGAATTCATGGTCGGCCGGTGCCGCAAACACGGATCAGGCCGCGCCCAAGCCGATCGATTCGGCGAATCTGCGGGCGTGGGCAGGCAGATCGCGCGTGCGGGCCGCGGCGGCGGCCGCGGCGTCCAGCGGCTCGTCCGGGGCGGAGAGCAGGCACCGGATGAGCACCGGCCGCACGACGCGCACGACGTGGTCGCGCACCAGGGTCAGGAACCGGTCGGGCCGGGCGGTGCTCATCACCGACTCGTAGCCCGCGGCCCTGGCCAGGGCGCACACGTCAGCGCGCCCGGTCGGCGCGTCGGCGTCCTGGTCGGCGCCGAAGAGCCCGTCGTCGAGCACGACGTGCACCAGGCTCAGCCGGGGCAGGGTGCCCGCGGTGATCAGCCCCATCGGGTTGCGGGCGAGCGTGGCGTAGGAGTCGACCACCACGGTCGGCCTGCGCACCTGCATGGCCACGCCGATGCCCAGCGACGAGGCCAGCTCGCCGCCCGCGGTCAGGTAGAGGTGGTTGCGCCGGTCCTTGATCGAGCGCGCCGCGCGGCACGACGCCTCGCTGGTGAACACGACCGGCTCGGAGGTCGTGGCGCTGATGATCGCCCGGATCGCCGCCGTCCGGTTCATGCCCGCCGTCCCAGCGCCGCGGCCGGGATCAGCAGGGCGGTGGGCACCCGCAGGTCCCGCACCGCGTCCCGGGCCCGGCTCACCTGCTCGACGGCCGAGCGGCCCGGGTCGAAGTCGACGACCTCCAGGCCGAGCCCGTCCAGCATGGGCCGGGTGACCCGGGACAGCAGCCGGGCCTCGGCGGGCTCGGGCTGCACGGTGACCGCCAGCAGGATCGGCAGCCGGTAGGGCACCACCAGCGCGGCGATCGCGCCCAGCGACGGGCCGAGCCCGTGGTTGGGCAGCAGCACCACCGGGTTGTGGCCGGTCAGCGCCGCACCGGCGGCGATCCCGATGGCGTTGTCCTCGCGCGCCACCGTGAACACCCCCGGCCCGGCGCTCAGCGCGGCGTGCAGCGGCGACACGACCGCCCCTGGGGTGGCGTAGAACGGTCCGAATTCCGCCGCCACCAGCGCCATGGATAACTCGTCGACCGGATCGGCCTTTTGTGCTAGAGGTGTCATCTTCGGTTCCCCCGTTCGTTGAAGTCCCGACTCCGCCGCCGGGGCTAGCCCGCCCCGGGCCGGCGAATCGAATTCGGGAACGAAGCCCAGGTTTCGATCCCGATTCGGCGAAGGGTATTCTCCGCCTAACGCCATCTGCCGGTGCGGCCGCGCTCACCGCCCGGGTCGGCCCGCAGGGGCATCTGCCCTGGTGGGCGGCATAGCAGCCGACGCTTGACGACGGTCCCAGCAATGCCGTGCGCCGAACAGTGCATGCCGCATCCCTTGACCTGGGAAAACCGAGGTCAGCGGGTATGAAAAAGTCATATGCCCAGGATGCGCCCGGCACTGGCCGGGATCAGGCAGTTGATCGGAAAATTCGTCTCACCCACTGATTCACCACCACATTTGGAGACTCGCGATGAGCATTGCGGTGATGGCGAGCGTCGAGCAGCATTTAGCGTTCCTGGGTCTTGACGGCGTCGCTTTAGTCGGCCATTCGGCGGAGTTCGAGATCGACCGTTTCGACCACTGGGGCGACGAGTCCGCCCCGTCGGTGCGCTTCACCGCCTGCATGGGCGGCTCGTTCAAGACCGACGACCCGAGCCTCCAGGCTGCCTGATGTCCACCGCGGGCGCCGGGGACCTCCCTCGCATCGGGTTCAAGCAGCACATCAGGGCCGTGGTGGGCGGGTCGGCAGGCGCCTACCTGTTCACCGAACACGACACGACCGTGCTCCACGGCGCGCAGGTCGGGTCGGTCGTTCCCCTGCTGGATGGCACCCGGGACGTGGCAACCGTCCTGGAGTCCGTGCCGGTTGACATCCCGAAGGAGCAGGTCGCCGGGGTGCTCGCGAAGCTGTCGCAGGCGGGCCTGGTCTCCCTGCGGTCCGGGGCGGGCAGCGGCGACGCCAGCGCGGCGTACTGGGAGGCCGCCGGGCTCGACGGCGAAGCGGCGGCGGTCCAGACCGTCTGCTCCGCCGTCCACCTGGCGACCCTGGGCACGGTATGCGGCGCTGCGGCCGAGTCCGCGCTCCGGGCCGCGGGGCTCGTCGTGCACACCGACGGTGGGGTCGGGGACACCGACCTCACCGTCGTGCTGTGCAGCGACTACCTCGACCCGGGCTTCGCCGCCATCGACGCCGAGCAGCGCGCCGCGGGTCGGCCCTGGCTGCCCGCCAAGGTCGTGGGCACCAAGGTGTGGATCGGCCCGATCTTCGACCCCAGCAGGCCCGGCTGCTGGCACTGCCTGTCCACCCGGCTGTGGGAGAACCGGGTGGCCGAGAAGCACGCGCTGGCCGCGCTCGGCCGCACCGGCCCGGCGCCCAGCCCCAAGGGCGCGATCGCGCCCAGCACCGGGGCCGCGATCCAGCTGATGGCCCTGGAGGCCGCCAAGTTCCTCGCCGGGCACCGCCACGAGAACCAGCGCGCGGTCTGGGTCCTGGACACCCTCGACCTCACCGGCAGGCACCACGCCCTGCCCGTGCGGCCGCAGTGCCCCACCTGCGGCGACCCCGACCTGCTGCGCAAGCGCGGGCACGACCCGGTGCGGCTGTCCCCGCGCCCCCGGATGGCGTTCGCGGGCGGCTACCGCTCGGCCTCGGCGGAGCAGACCATGGCCGCCTACGAGCACCTGGTCAGCCCGGTCACCGGCATCATCAAGGAGATCGTCCGCGAGACCCGCGGCCCGGACTTCTTCACCTCGTTCCGCTCGGGGGCCAACGCCGCGGCCACCCGCGACCTCGGGATCCTGCGCCGGTCGCTGCGGATGTCCAACGGCGGCAAGGGGACCACCGCCGCCGAGGCCAGGGTGGGCGCGCTGTGCGAGGCGATCGAGCGCTACTCCGGCACCTTCCACGGCGACGAGGCGCGCGTGCGCGGGCGCCTCAGCGACCTGGGCGAGCAGGCCATCCACCCCAACGACGTGCTGCTCTACGACGAGCGCCAGTACCGCCAGCGGGCCGAGTGGAACCGCGTCCACGCCAGCTTCCAGTGGGTCTGCGCCCCCTTCGACCCGCACGCCGAGCTCGACTGGTCGCCGGTCTGGTCGCTGACCGAGCAGCGCCACCGCCTGCTGCCGACGGCCCTTCTCTACCACGGCGCGCCCGGCATGGGCATGGTGTGCGCGGACTCCAACGGGAGCGCGGCCGGGTCGAGCCTGGAGGACGCGGTGCTGCAGGGCCTGCTCGAACTGGTCGA
This sequence comes from Actinokineospora sp. NPDC004072, assembly GCF_053604195.1. Classification (NCBI taxonomy): domain Bacteria; kingdom Bacillati; phylum Actinomycetota; class Actinomycetes; order Pseudonocardiales; family Pseudonocardiaceae; genus Actinokineospora; species Actinokineospora sp. NPDC004072. The sequence goes on from NZ_JBSGHB010000017.1 coordinate 46,791, forward strand.
GCGTGACGCCGTGGCGCTGTGGTGGTACAACCGCACCCGCATGCCCGGCGTCGATCTCGACGCCTTCGCCGACCCCTGGATCGATCGGATGCGCGAAGTGCACGCCGAACTCGGCCGCCAGGTCTGGGTGCTGGACATCACCGCCGACACCGGCATCCCGACCATGGTCGCGCTGTCGCGGCGGACCGACCGCCGCACGGAGGACATCGCGATGGGCTTCGGCGCGCACCTGGACGCGGGCATCGCCCTGCGCCGCGCCCTGACCGAGCTCAACCAGATGATGCCCGCGGTGGTCACCGCGGCGGGCGACGGGGAGTACGACATCGATGACCCCGACGCCGTCGCGTGGTGGCGCACCGCGACGATCGCCAACCAGCCGTACCTGCGCGCGGACCTCGCGCAGCCGCAGCGGACGCCCCGGGACTACCCCCGGCACCACTCGGCCGACCTGCTCGACGACGTCACGCTGGTGCGGCGCAGGCTGGAGGCCCTGGGGCTGGAGGTGCTGGTCCTGGACCAGACCCGGCCCGACATCGGCCTCCCCGTGGTGAAGACCGTGGTGCCCGGCCTGCGTCACTTCTGGGCGCGGTTCGCGCCCGGACGGCTCTACGACGTCCCGGTTCGGCTCGGGCACCGCGCCGTTCCCGCCGACTACACGGAGCTGAACCCCATGCCCATGTTCCTGTGACGGCGTGCGCAGGCCGAGTGAGCGGAGCGAAGCAGTGTCAACGGAGTCCGGCCGGTCCGCGCGGCGGATCCGGTTGTGGTCGTTGTCCGAGGACGTCCTGGTGGAGGGCGATCCCGGCGACGACCACGTCGTCGTCATCACCCGCTGGGGCGAGACGAAGATCGACGACCCGGACGGCACCGCCCGCGCGTCGCTGCGCCGGATGAGCTTGGGGCCGATCGCCCTGGGCAACGTGCTGCCGGGGGAGGACGGGGGCGTCGAGTGGCACCGGGTCACCGAGATCCTGGGCAAGCTCGGCGGCTCGGTGGTGCACTCGCTGGGCGCGCCGAGCGGCGGGGCGCCGCTGCTGTCGGTGGTCCCGGTGGCCAGGGACGCGGTGTTCGAGGTCGTCGACGTCGACCCCGGGCTGCCGGTGCGCCTGTCGCGCTTCGCCGCCCTGCGCAGCAGCGACGGCGAGCTGCTGGTGGAGTCGCCGCTGGCGCGGTTCCAGGTGGTGCTGCACCGGCGGATGGTCTCGCGCGTCGTGGTGGCGATGTGCGCGGCGACCTCGATCGCCGAGCTGGCCCAGGGCCTGGACATCGAGCAGGACGTCGTCGCCGACATCGTCGCGTTCATGGTGGCCTCGGGCATCGTCCTGCTGGGCGCCTGGCTGGACCGCGAGCCCGCCCGCGAGCCGCGCTTCGCCGAGGACGCCGACCCCGCGCTGGTCCGCTGGTCCCACCACGACCTGCTGTTCCACGCACGCACGAGGATGGGCCGCCACGGCGGGCTGACCGGGGTGACCTTCCCGCACGCGGAGACCTCGCCGCCGCCCGCGGTGGTCAAGGTCGGCCGGACCGGGCCGCGCTACGCGCTGCACCGCCCGTCCGCGCGCGACCTGGCCGCAGGCGACCCGCCGCTGATCGCCGTCGTGGAGAACACCCGGCTGTGCCAGGAGATGCGCGGGCCGGTGACCGCCGAGCAGATCGGCGAGCTGCTCTTCCGCGCCGCCCGGGTCCGCTCGGTCTCCCCGGCCTCGGCGGGCGGCGACCACGTGTACGAAGTGTCCGATCGGCCGTACCTGAGCATCAACGGGCTCTACGAGCTGGAGCTGTACCTGTGCGTCAACGAGGCCGAGGGCCTGCCGCGCGGGATCTTCCACTACGACCCGAAGGACCACGCGCTGACGCTGGTGCGCGACGGGGAAGCGGCGATGTCGGAGGTGCTCGACAGCGCGATGATCGGCACGGGGGCGGCGTGCTGGCCCCCTGCTATGCTCACGATAACCGCTCGGGTAGCACGGTCGTCGTGGATGTATGGGGGAATCGCCTACTCCCTGACACTGACGCACGTCGGGGCGCTGCAGCAGATGCTGTGCATCTCGGCGACGGCGATGGGCCTCGCGGCGTGCGTGCCCGCGATCGACCCGGGGGACGCCGTGGACTCCGCGTTGGGGTTGGAATGGCCTGCGGAAGTGGGTGTCGGCGAGTTCGTCTTCGGGAACAGGCAAGATGCGCCTGCTGGCCCGATTGCCCCCCTATAATCCCGAACGACCACAGACGGTGAGTACAGCTCGACTTTCTGCGGTCGTCACGGGAGGGGAGGCAGCGGTGACCGAACGCCCAGGAGCATCGGCAGGCGACGTGCTGGACGAGTCGGGCCCGTCGGGGGAGGCGTGGCGGACGCCGTCGCTGGCCCCGTTGGTCGCCTGGGTGATCGTGCTGGTGGCGTACGCGGCCTTCTGCGTCATCGCGCTGATCTGGATCGTGCGGGCGGGCACCCCGTTCTGGGAGTGCGTGCTGGCGGGCGGGTACCTCGCCGCCATCTTCGGCCTGCAGGTCTACCTGGGCCGACCGGAAACCCTCATCCGCGCCCCCGTCACCTACGCCGTGCTGCTCGCGCAGGCGTTCCTGGTCACCGTCCCGCACACCCAGTTCGGCATCCTCTGGGGCGGGATGCCGGTGCTCTTCGCCGCCAACCTGGTCCTCGTGCTGCCGCCGCGCGTGCGGTGGTGGGCGATGGGCGGGTTCCTCGCCATCATGGCGCTGATCCACGGGATGCTCGGCGCGACATCGCGGGATCTGGTCGTGCTGGTCCTCAACAGCCTGGTGGGAGCGCTGGAGTTCTACGGCCTGACGAGGCTGGCGCGCCTGGTCGCGGCGGTGCACGCCGCCCGCGCGGAGTTGGGGGAGGCCGCGGTCGCGCGGGAGCGATTACGGTTCGCGAGCGACCTGCACGACCTGCTGGGGCTGAGCTTGTCCACGGTCGGGCCGAAGGCGCTGGCCGCCCAGGAGGCGATGGCGTCCGATCCGGACCGGGCGCGGGCCGAGCTGGGCGAGGTGCTCACCGTCGCCCGGCACGCGCTGGCCGACGTCCGGCTGGTCGCGGGCAGCTACCGGGACACCTCCATCAGCGAGGAATCCCGCACGGTCGGGGCGATGCTCGCCGATTCCGACATCGATGTCCGCATCGACGTCAACCACGGCGAGCTGCCCGTCCACGTGCGCACCGTGGCAGGCGCGGTGCTGCGCGCGGGCGCGGCCGAGGTGCTGCACCGCGACGCCACGTCCTGTGTGATCAGCATGCAGCAGGTCGGCGACGCGGTCGAACTGGACATTGTCGACGATGGCGAGGTCGACCCCGATTCGGCCGCCTTGGCTGAAACCGAACCGGACACGGCCGCCTCCCTGCTGGACCGCGTGCGCGCGGTCGGCGGGACGCTGGGTCGCGAATCGCTGCCGGACGGCCGCAACCGCCTGCGGCTGCGCGTGCCCCACGAGGTCGGCGCGGAGGCCGACCCGGTGCGCACCTCGGCGGATGAGCAGACCGCGGTGGAGTCGGGCAGGCTGACCAACTGGGTCACCCGCACGGTGTTCATCATCTTCGTCGTCGGCATCCTCCAGCGCAGCTGGGCCAACGGCGCGCCCCTCGGCACGCTCATCACCATCGCGCTGTTCGGCTTCGCCTCCCTCGGCGTCCAGCTGTGGGTGAGCAAGCCCGACGCCGCCGTCCAACCGCGCCACCGCTACCTGGTGCTCGGCCTGCTGGCCGCGTTCATCTACCTGCCGCTGCTGGTGCTGGGCCCGGCGTGGGAGAGCGTGCCCGGCTTCCTCGCGGGCTCGGCGCTGCTGCTGCTGCGCCCCGCGGCCGGATGGCTGGTGTTCCTGGCCGTCCTGGTCAGCGTCCCCGCGGTCAAGGCGGCGAGCCTCGTCGACCCGCTCCAGGTGGTGAACATCGCGGGCAGCACGCTCATCACCGGCCTGGTGGTGTTCGGCCTGACGTGGATGGGCCGCTCGGTGCACCAGCTGCGCACCGCGCGCTACGAGCTGGCCCGCATCGCCGTCGCCGAGGAGCGGATGCGCTTCGCCCGCGATCTGCACGACCTGCTGGGGCTGAGCCTGTCGGCGATCGCCCTGAAGACCGAGCTGGCCCAGCGGCTGATGGTGGTGGACCAGGACCGCGCCCGCCACGAGCTCGGCGAGATCGTCGACATCGCCCAGCTCGCCCTGGCCGACGTGCGGCTGGTGGCCAACGGCTACCGCGACCTCTCGCTGAACGAGGAGTCCCGCTCCGCGGAATCGGTCCTGGTGGCCGCGGATGTCGATGTGCGGCTGGAGATGCACTACGGCGAGCTGAGCCCCGAGGTCCGCACGGTGCTGGCGACCGTGCTGCGCGAAGGGGTGAACAACGTGCTGCGCCACAGCGTCAAGGGCGCCCGCTGCGAGATCACCGTCCGCCAGGTGGACCGCATGGTGGTGCTGGAGATCGTGAACAACGGCGTGGCAGGCCAGCCCAGGCTGTCCCCGGGCGGCAGCGGCCTGCGCAACCTCTCCGCCCGCGTCGCGCGCCTGGGCGGCGAGCTGACCGCGGGCCTCGCGCCGGACGGGACCTTCCGGCTCAGCGCCCGCGTCCCCGCCTGAGCCGGGCCATCCTAACTCGACCGTCGATCCGCCATTCGGCGGCAGTTCACCCTGCGGCAACCGGGAATCAGCGGCGGCGTACCCTTGCCGGGAGCGCGGAAGCTCCACTGTGAGCGGTCCCGGCGCAACCGGCGGCCCGGCGTTCGCCTGGGTGGGCCACGCCGGGTCGCACCGGCCGAACACCGCAGCGCGGCAGCCGCCACCGGCACCCGCGCGGATCTGCTTGTTGCCCGGGTGAATCCGGCGGTTCTGCGTCTATGGTGCTGGTATGGGGGAAGATCTCGCTCGGGCGCCCTCGCTGGCCAGAACCGTCGTCCTCACCTCGTGCCTGGTGCTGTGCCTGGTCGCGTTCATCCACGTGGTCCACGCGGGCAGCTCGACCCTGGACGGCCTGCTGGCCACCGCCTACCTGCTGTGCCTGCTGGGCGCGCAGGTCGCGTTCCTGCGGACGCAGACCCGCGCCGCGGTCGCCTGCTCCCTGCTGCTGGCCCAGGTGATCCTGGTCTTCGTGCCGCTGACGCAGTTCGGCGAGGCGTGGGCGGGCCTGCCGGTCCTGCTGGCCGCCAACGCCGTCATCGTGCTGCCCACCCGGATCGGCTGGCCGGTCTGCGCCGGGGCGGTCGCCCTGATCTGCCTGGCCCGCTGGTTCATCGGCGGGTCGTGGCCGCAGCTGGGCGAGGCGGCCGTCGCAGCCGTCGCCGGGACATTGGGCTTCTACGGCCTGGTGCGGCTCTCGCGGTCCATCGCCAGCGTGCGCGCCGCCCGCGCCGAGCTGGCCGAGGCCGCGGTGGCGGGGGAGCGGGCCCGGTTCAGCCGGGACCTGCGCGAGCTGCTGGGCGCCAGCCTGGCCGGGATCAGCCGGGCGGCGGCGGCCGACCCGGGCGACCTCGGCGCGATCGCCGAGCGCGCCCGCGCGGCGCTGGCCGCGGTGCGCCGGGCGGCCTCGGGCTACCGGGCCAGCGCCCGGCTGGCCGACCCGCGCACCCGGGTCAGCTGGCTGCTGCCCGCGGTCTTCTGCGGCTTCGCCGCCGCCGCCGTGGTGCAGAACGCGCGGGCGGGGACGGGCGCGCTGCTGGTCACCGCGGGCTTCGCGGTCCTGTCGCTGGTGGTGCAGCTGCGCTGGGTGCGGGTCGGCGGCCCGCCGCTCGTGCTCGTGGTGCAGGCCGTGCTGGTGTACCTGCCGGTGGTGTTCCTCGGCGCGCAGTGGTCGGCGGTGGTGGCCTTCGTCGGCGGGTCGGCGCTGGTGCTGCTGCGGCCCGCCGCGGGCTGGCCGGTCTTCGCCGCCGTGGCGGCCAGCGTCCCGGCCATCCACGCCGCGCACGGGGTCGCCTCGCTGGCCGTCGTCGACGCCGCCGCGGGCGCGGTGGTCACCGGGCTGGTCGTCTACGGCCTCACCTGGCTGACCCGGGTCGACCGCGAGCTGCGGGTGGTGCGGTTCGAGCTGGCCCGGGTCGCGGTGGCCGAGGAGCGGCTGCGCTTCGCCCGCGACCTGCACGACCTGCTCGGGCTGAGCCTGTCGGCCATCGCGCTCAAGGCCGACCTGGCCAGGCGGCTGGCCCAGCACGACGGCGAGCGCGCCCGCCGCGAGGTCGTCGAGATCGCCGACCTGGCCAGGACCGCGCTGGCCGACGTGCGGCTGGTCGCGGGCGGCTACTGCGAGCTGTCCTTCGCCGACGAGGTGGCCTCGGCCCGCTCGGTGCTGGCCGCCGCCGAGGTCCAGACCAGCTTCGAGCTGCCGGGCGCCGAGCTGCCCCGGCCGGTCCAGGCGGTGCTGGCCACCGTGCTGCGCGAAGGCGTCACGAACGTGTTGCGCCACGGACAACGGGGCTCGACCTGCTCGGTGGTCGTGCGCCGCTGCGGCGGGGACGCGCTGCTGGAGATCGTCAACGCCGCCGCGGCTGGACCCGGGTCCGGCGGCAGCGGCCTGGCCAACCTGGCCGCCCGGGTGGGCGCGGTCGGCGGCGCGCTGGTCGCCGGGCCGACCGGGGACGGGCGCTTCCGGCTCAGCGCCCGCGTCCCGCTACAGCCAGCCCGCCTCCCGGGCGATGCGGATGGCGTCCACCCGGTTGCGGGCGTTGAGCTTGCTGACGATGGTCGTCAGGTAGTTGCGCACCGTCCCGGCCGACAGGTAGAGGCGGGCGGCGATGTCCACCGCGTTGAGCCCGGCGGCGGCCAGCTGCAGCACCTCGATCTCGCGCCCGGTCAGCGGGCAGTCGGCGCCGTCCCACGCGGCGAGGGCCAGGTCCCCGTCCACGACCCGGCGGCCTGCGGCGACCCCGCGGATGGCGTTGGCCAGCTTGTCGGCGGGCGCGTCCTTGAGCAGGAAACCACCGACCCTGGCCGCCAGCGCCCTGCGTAGCGTGCCCGGCCTGCCCAGGCTGGTCAGGATCAGCGTTCGGCACTGGGGGAGCTGCTCGTGCAGCTCGGTGGCGGCGGTGAGCCCGTCCTTGCCGGGGAGGTCGATGTCGATGACGGCCACGTCGGCGTTGGCGGTGCGGGCGGTGTGCAGGATGTCGTCCCCGGAGGCCACCTCGGCGACGACGTCGACGTCCGGTTCGAGGTTGAGCAGCGCGACCAGCGCACCCCGGACCATGTGCATGTCCTCGGCTATCAACACCCTGATCACACTGTGCGCCTCTCCCGAGCCCGTCTTCTCTTGTTCTACCACCGATGCACGTGCGCGCCGCCCGCCGACCGGCGTCACCCGGAGGTGGTTCGGGTACCGGCGAATGGCGGTTGCCAACACTACAGAGGTTGGTGCGCCGGGCAGGCGCATTCCGCTGACGCGGCGTGCGGGACCGGGGCCCGGCCCGGTCCCAGCCTGCGCGCGGCGCCCAGGGCCGCCCACGCGGTCAGGGCGACGAGGTCGGCGTCGGTGTGCCCGCGCCGGAAGTCGTTCACGATCGTGTCATCCACCTGGTAGGGCGCCTTGGCGGTGAGCAGGGCGAGCACGCAGGCGGCGAAGCTGCTGTGCGGCAGGCCCGCGGCCAGGTCGTACGCCCAGGCCCGGCTCATGCCCACCGGCGTGCCGTCCCAGCTGTCCAGGGCGTCGGTGACGACGGCGCGCACGTCGGCGGGGACCGTCCGCGCGGCCAGCTCGTCGATGGCGTGGTAGGCGCGGGCGAAGGCGTCGGCCAGCACCGGGTTCGGCGCGGCCCAGGCCAGGTCCGGCGCGGGTTCGGCGGCGGGCAGGAACACCAGCGCGCGGCCCGGCCGGTGCGGCTTGGCCGCGTGCGGGCGCATGGCCCGGCCGAGCACCTGCCGGGCGCCGTCGTGCAGGCCGGGCGGCAGCGGGGAGTCGGTGAGGAAGACGCTGGCCATCCGGGTCAGGTAGTGCGCGGCGACCGCGGTGCCGATGTGCTCGGGGGCCTCGGCGCAGCTGAACGGCGCGGTCCCGGACCCGCCGGTGCGCGCCCACTCGGCGACCGGGTCCAGTTCGGACCGCACGTCGGTGAGCGCGGCCAGGGTGGCGGCGTGGACCTCGTGGCAGTAGGGGCAGCGGTTGCGCTCGGCGACGCCCGCGGCGATCGCCTCCTTCACCGACCGGGCCACCAGCCCGGCCGCGACCAGCGATTCGCGCAGCAGCAGCCACGACGCGGCCAGCGCGCGGGGGGCCGCGGTGTGCAGCGCGATGGGGGCGAGCAGGCCGAAGTAGGCCTCCACCTGCCGGTGGACGCCGACGACGAGGTCGCCGCCGCGGCCCGGCCGCACCCGGGCGACGTGGCGGATCTGGTTGCGGGTCCGACGCAGCGCGAGCCGGATGAAGGTCCCCATCTCAACGCCCTTTCCTCGAATTCACCGAGGGTCGGTGCGAACGTAACCCCGTCACCCGTTCGTGTGTTCTCGCATCGTGCGCACTTATCCGAGCACGGCCACCTGCGTCCCCGCGCCCACCAGCGCGACGCCCAGGCAGGCGGAGACGACCAGCAGGGCCCCGCGCAGCGCCCGGTTGCTGGGCAGCCCCAGCGTCAGCCAGGCCAGCCCGGCGAACGCGACGATCATCCCGGTGTGCAGGCTGTCGCCCCGCTCGGCGCCCGGCGGCGCCCCCAGCCACCCGGTGGCGAAGGCCCACCCGGCCACCGCGGCGGCGACCACCACGACCACCGGGGCCGACCACTGGACGAACCGGGGGACCTCCCGGTTGGCGAAGGCCAGGTAGACCGGCCCGCCCGCCGCGGCCAGGGAGAGCGGCACCGCGATGGGCGGCAGGGCGAACCCGCCGGCCAGCAGCAGCTCCAGGCTCACCGCCACCGCCGCGCACACCGCGACGAAGCACGAGGTCATCCGCTCCGGCCTGCCGAGGAACCCGCGCAGCATGGCGAACCCGCCCACCGCGGGCAGCGCCACCAGCACGGCGATCTTCAGCGCCAGCGGCCCGATGTCGAACGGCACGTCGATGACGTGGTTGCCGTGCAGCTGGGCGGCCGCAGGCGCGGCGGTGCCCACCATGAGCACCCCGACCGCGCAGAGCACCCCGACCGCGCCGAGCACCCCCGCGGCCGCGGCGGCCCCGCGGCGGCGGGACCGGGCCGCCGCGGGGGCGGCGGCCCGGTTCGGGGACGGGGAGGCGCTGGCGGGCATGTCAGCCGACGGCGGCGGGGGTCCGGCGCGGGGCGCAGTCGCACTGGATGAGGTCGTCGATGCGGGGGCGCCGGTGCAGGACCATCGCCACCACCATCGGGATGAAGACCACGGCGTTGTAGAACAGGTGCAGCTCGACGCGCGGCAGGACCAGCTGCAGGATGCTGGTCGGCACCGGCTCGCCGAGGATGTTCTCGCCGGTGAGCGCCTGCAGGAACAGCAGCAGGTGCTCGAAGTGGTGCCACACCTGGATCCACAGCGCCAGCATCCACCAGGTGCGCGCCCGGCCGTGGAAGCCGTGCCGCAGGATGACGAAGCCGACGAGCATGACCAGCGCGTAGCCGTAGTGCATCAGCTCCGACTTCACCAGCCACGGGAACCACAGGCCGAGCACGCCGCCCGCCTGCGGCCGCGGCCAGTCCAGCGCGTAGATCTGCACGGCCTGCACGATGTGCTCGGCCCAGTGCGCCACCACGATGAACAGGAACAGGTAGAGCCCCAAGCGGTGGTACTTGGTGTTGAGCGCCGCGATCGCATTGCTGCGGACACGGGGTGTCGCCGCCATCACGCCTCCATTCCCGATCAAGCCGAGCACCGCCCCCCGGGGCGGGGGGCGGTCCGGACGATCATCCAGTCACGCGGCGGGCGGCCACAAGGCGCGGGCGTGCTCTCTGGCGGCCCGCGCCTGGGCCCTGGTCCACTCGGCCTCGGGCCCGCCGTCCTCGGCCAGCTGGTCGAGCAGCGCGGCCTTGCGCTCGTACCACGCGGCCACGACGGAGGGCGGGGCGTGCGGTCCCGGTTGGGACAGCATCACCTCGGTGATCTCCCGGAGTCCGGACATCCACACCACCCCGCCCTCGTCAGCTCATGCGCGCGCCGGCGACAGGGCGGGGAACGCGCCCTTGGTCGGCACCGGGGCGCCGTAGGAGACATCCACGCCGCGCTGGCGCGCGGTGGCCACGATCCCGGGCATGGCCCGCTCCGCGAGCGCGGAGATGGTCAGCGCGGGGTTGACGGTCAGCCCGCACGGCACGGCCGAGCCGTCGGTGACGAAGATGCCCGGGTGCCCGCGCAGCTCGTGCCGGTCGTCGAGCGCGGAGGTCGCCGGGTCGTCGCCGATGCGGCAGGACGACAGCGGGTGCACCGTGTACGCGCCGACCAGGTCGTTGGTCCACGGCAGCACGGTGGCCAGGCCGTCGCGCTCCAGGATGTCGCGCACCTCGGCGTCGGCCTCGGCCCACCCGCGGCGGGTGTTCTCCGTCGGGTCGTACTTCAGCGGCCCGGTGCCCAGCATCTGCTGCGAGATGCGGATGGAGTTGCCGGTGGGCGGCGGCGGGCCGAAGACGCCCTCGTTGTCGTCCTCGGTCATCTGGAAGATGGTCATCCAGGACGACCACTTGCTCAGCAGCTCGCGCTTGGCCGGGCCGTACCAGGTCGGGCCGTCCGGGCCGTGCGCCTGGGCGAGGAAGGTGCCCAGGCCGACCGGGAAGTACAGCTGCTCGAGGGAGAACCGGCTGTACTCCGGCAGCGAGCCGTCCAGCTTGTCCCAGCTGGCCACGACCGGGCCGCGGCCGATCTGGTAGGCGTCGTAGGCCGGGTTGCCCGGGCCGCGGTCGATGCCGAGCACCTCGCGGACGCGGTCGTCGTTGATGATCGCGGTGTTGAGCCGCTCGCCGTTGCCGGAGAAGTAGCGGCCCACCGCGTGCGGCATCGTGCCCAGCTCGGGCTCCGAGCGCTGCAGGATGCACGGCGTCGCTCCCGCGCCCGCGGCCAGCACGACGATCTTGGCCTCGATCTGCCCGCCGCCGCGGGTGATCCGGTAGTCCTCTTCGTCGATGTGCAGGTAGTGCACGACGTAGTTGCCCTCGTCGGTGCGCGAGATGCGCTGCACCTCGTGCAGCGGCCGGATCTCCGCGCCGTGGGCGACCGCGCCGGGCAGGTAGTTCAGCAGCATCGACTGCTTGGCGTCGAAGCGGCAACCCGCCATCATCCAGTTGCAGTTGGTGCACTTGGCGGTGTCGATGCCCACCGGGACCGGGTTGGCGGTGCGGCCCGCGTGGTTGCACGCCGCCGCCCACAGCCCGCCCGCGTAGGTCACGTCGTCCCAGGTCTGCTGCTCGACCGGGAACACCTGGGAAACCCGGTCGTACCACGGGTCGAGCGTCTCGCGGCTGATGCTCTTGGGCCACATCCGGCGGCCGATGCTGCCCTGGCGCTCGAAGACGAACCACGGCGCCCGCGGCAGCGCGGCGAAGTAGACGACGCTGCCGCCGCCGACGCAGTTGCCGCCGAGCACGCTCATCCCGTCGCCGGAGACGAAGTCGAAGATCCTGGTGTAGCTCGACCCGAGCAGGTAGTCGTGGTCGAAGCCCTTGGCGTCCAGCCACGGGCCGCGCTCCAGCACGGTCACCTTCGCCCCGCCTGCGGCGAGGTGGTAGGCGGCGATCGAGCCGCCGAAGCCGCTGCCGACGACGAGGACGTCGGTCTTCTCGATGGCGGCCGAGCCGCCGTTGGCCGCAGTGGTCACGCCGGGCTCCCGGATTCGGTGGTGTCGGGGTGGGTCTTGGCCAGCTCCTGGTGGTACCCGTAGTCCTTGAACCGCCAGATGCCGTCGCTGTCGGGCTTCTTGAAGCCCAGGGTGATCAGGCCGGGGTGGCCTTCCTTGAGCGCCTTGACGGTGCTCTTGTGCGGGGCCGAGTCGAAGGCCATGTTGCTGAACAGGGCCAGCATGACCCAGCCCGCCTGCTCGGGGTGGCCCAGCGCGGTCAGCCTGCCGACGAGGGCGTACCGGTGGTCGTAGTCCAAGGCGACGAAGGGCGGGACCGTGTCGTCGAGTTCGAGCCCGTGCTCTTCGGCGTAGTTGGTGGCGTGCTGGTTGAGCATGGCGACCAGCGACGGCAGGCCCGCGGCGATGCCCGGCGCGGAGTGGTGCATCAGCTCCAGCGCTCCCGCTTGGACGCTGCCCGGCCCATCGACGATCCCCGCGATCGCGCGGTCGTCCGGAGACCGCTTCTCGCCCGGGACGATGGTGTCGGCGTACGCCTCCAGCGTCAGCGTGTAGACCGGGTCTTCGGAGTCCACAGTGGTCCCTCCCTTGGCTCGCCTGCGAACCATGGTCGGGTCGGGCGCGCCGGCGCGGCATCTCCGCCGATGCCGCGGTGGCGGGGGCAGCACGCGCGGAGACGGCCCGTCTCCGGTGTTGCTACGCCTGGGCGGCGTAGCGGCTGACGCCGATCCAGGAGACCGCCGAGCGCACCGCGGAGCGCTCGCCGATGAGCTGCAGGCTCTCGTCGGCCAGCGCGTCCAGCCACTTGCGGTGGCCCAGCCAGATGCCCGCCAGCGTCGCGGGGGAGCAGCGGATCGTCACCGCGATCGGCAGGCCGGGGTCGCGGTCGCCCGCGGAGGCCCGCGGCTTGCTCAGGGTCAGCCACCAGCGCCGCGGCGGCGGCCCGTCGGTGAACTCCACCAGCAGCGCGACCGGCCGCGGCGGCAGCGCCTCGGGGTCGATGTTGCGCCCGATGTCGTAGAGCAGCAGGCCGGGGTCGAGGTCGCGCGGGCCCGGCGCGGGCAGCCACCGGCCGCTCCACGAGCCCAGCAGGTCGACCACCGCGCGCAGCTCCCGGCCCGCCTCGGTCAGCCGGAACCGGCCGGACTCCCGCGCCACCAGCCCGGCCGAGCGCAGCGCCCGCAGCCGGGTGAGCAGCGTCGAGACCGTCAGCCCGGGCAGGCCCCTGGCCACGGTGTCGATGTCGGCGGGCCCGTGCAGCAGCTCGCGGACGATCAGCAGCGTCCACGGCTGGGTGACGACCTCGGCGGCGCGGGCGACGGGGCAGTGCTGTTCGTAGCGTTTCACCGGGGCTCCCCCACGGGGAGGGTCACGGTGAACCGCGCCCCTCCGGTCGGACTCTCTCCACAGTGGACGTTCCCGCCGTGCGCGGCCACCGTCTCGGCGACCAGGGCCAGGCCCAGGCCGGTGCCCGCCGACGAGCCGCGCGCGCCGCGGCCGGTGGCGAAGCGGGCGAAGACCCGGTCGCGCTCCTCCGGCGGCACGCCGGGGCCGTCGTCGTCGACCTCGATGGCGGCGCGGTTGCCGGTCGCGTGCAGGCGCAGCGCGGTGGCCCCGCCGCCGTGGCGGTCGGCGTTGTCCAGCAGGTTCGTCATGGCGCGGACGATGGCCAGCTTGCGGCCGGGCACGACCACCTCGGCCGGGGCGTCGAGCAGCTCGGCCGGGCGGCCGGTGGCGGCCAGCACGTTGGCCAGCAGCTCGCGCAGCCGCAGCTCCTCCACCTCGCCCGCGTGCAGCCCGGCCTCGGCCCTGGCCAGGTCCAGCAGGTCCTCCAGCATGCCGCGCAGGTGGTCCAGCTCGCTGGTGACCAGCGCCAGCGCCCGCCGGGACCGCTCGGGCAGCTCGTCGGCGTGCCGCTGCATCACCTGCACGCTGGTCACCAGCGTCGTCAGCGGGGTCCGCAGCTCGTGGGTCACGTCGCCGACGAAGCGGCGCTCGCGGGCGATGCGGCTCTGCAGGGAGTCGACCATCGCGTTGAACGAGCGGACCATCGGGCTCAGGTCGCGGTCCTCGCCCTCGGGCAGCCGCGAGCCCAGGTTGCCCGAGGCGATGCTCGACGCCGTGCCCGACAGCGCCCGCAGTGGGGCCAGCACCCGCCCGCTGGCCCACCGGCCGAGCAGGGCGGCCCCGCCCGTGGCCGCCAGCGCGCTCAGGATCAGCACCGTGCCCAGCACCCGGATCGTGGCCTGCAATTCGGCGGCGGGGGTGAACTCGTAGTAGGCCGACCCGTCGGGCATCGGCACGCCCGCGACCAGGTACGGGCGGTCCTGCACGGTCACCGGCAGCACCCCGGACTCCCCGGCAGCGACCAGCTTGCGCAGCGAGTCCGGCGGCAGGTCGGGCGGCTCGTCGCCGGAGGCGCTGAGCCAGCGGCCGCCGTGCTCCAGCACCAGGCTGGTGCCCTTGGGCGGGTCGACGTAGGCCAGCGCCTGCTCGGGCGTGGCCCCGGGCACGGCCAGCCTGCTGGCCACGAAGTCGGCGTCGGCGGCGGCCAGCCGCTCGGCCGAGCGCTCCCGCTGCTCGGTCAGGTAGCCGCGGCTGATGGCGAACACCGCCACCGCCATCAGCAGCGACAGCAGCGCGCCGCCCACCGCGAAGGTGAGCATGACCCGGCCGCGCAGTCCGCTAACGGACATCAAGCCGGTACCCCAGGCCGCGGACGGTGACCACCGTGCGCGGCTCGGACGGGTCGCGCTCGATCTTGGTGCGCAGCCTGCGCACGTGCACGTCGACGATGCGCTCGTCGCCGAAGAAGCCGCGGTCCCACACCCGCGCCAGCAGCGCCTGCCTGCTCAGCACCCGGCCCGGCTCCTCGGCCAGCTCGCAGAGCAGCCGGAACTCCGTCAGCGTCAGGTGCACGTCGTCGGACCCGCGCCGGACGGTGCCCGCGTGCGGGGACAGCACCAGCCCCGCCTCGGCGTCGAGGACCACCTCGGGCACCCCGGCGGGCGCGGCGTTGGCCGCCCGCCGCCGCAGGGCGCGCAGCCGCGCGGTGATCTCCTTGATCTCGAACGGCTTGGTCACGTAGTCGTCGGCGCCCGCCTCCAGCGCGGCCACCACGTCGTGGGTGTCGGCCCTGGCGCTGACCACGATGATGGGCAGGTCGCTGGTCCGGCGCACCTGCCGGATGCAGCCGAAGCCGTCCATGCCGCCGAGCATGAGGTCCACGACCATCACCTCCGGCGGCCCCAGCCGGTCGATCGCGTCCAGCGCGGTCTCCGCGTCCGGCGCCTCGGTGATCGTGTAGCCCTCGTCCTCCAGCGCCAGCCGCAGGGACGCGCGGACCCGGTCGTCGTCCTCGACGATCAGCAGTCGCACACCCACCGGGCCCATGCTGCCAAAACGTCCGGCCAGGACCACCACCGAGACCCGGTCGTCACAGAACCGCAAAGATCCCGACCGGGCGATCTCAACACGGCCGGACGACGCTGGGGGCCATGACGGGGACGATCGACGCCCGCACCACCGTGGTGCTCGCCCGGGAGGCGCTGCTGCTGTGGCCGCGGGGCGGCAGGCAGGACGTCGACCCGGCCGTCGCCGACCTGTGGCCGGTGTTCGCCGTGGTCGTCGACGACCGGCAGCTGCGCCGCGCCCCCGGCGGGCGCGCCCTGATGGGCCGCATCGACGGGCGCAGCGCCTTCACCCTGCTCGACGGCGTGGCGCGCTGGCAGGTGCTGGCCGCCGACGCCCCGCTGCTGGCCCTGAACGTGCGCGCCGAGGCGCCGGTGCCGGTGGGCATCGATCTGGTGCTGCCCGCCCGGTCGCTGGTGGGCGAGCTGGACCGGCTGGCGGCCGGGCCGACGGTGGGCATCACCACCACCAGCCGCGCCGCGGGCCTGACCGCGGGGGCGGACGTGCGCACCGCCCTGCGCGCGCTCGCCCTGGCCCGCAGCGCGCCGTGCCCGCAGCTCGGCGCGCTGGCGGCCCGGTGACCAGGCGGGTGCCCGCAGCCGCGATCCAGGTGCCCGGGCTGGTCAGCGGCGTCCTGCTGGTGCTCGGCGCGTGGCTGGTGGTGTTCTCGGTGACCGGCGTCTACGGCGTCGACCGCGGCTTCGACGCGCCCTGGAACGACCGCGTCGCCGGGCTCTGCGCGCTGGGGCTGGGCATCGTCCGCATCGCCCGGCGGGTGCGCCTGAGCACCGCGTCCGGCCTGGGCATCCTGCTGGGGCTGTGGCTGCTGGTCTCGCCGTTCGTCGTCGACTACGGGTTCGGCGCCGACACCGCGATGGCCATCCTGGTCGACGTCGCCGCGGGCACGGCGTTCGCCGTGCTGGCGCTGGTGGAGTCCTTCGGCGCGAAACCGGCGGTGTGAGCGGGGTCGCGCGCGGGTACCAAGGTCGGGTCGGGTCGCAAACGGCAGAGGGAGTTGAACGGACGCGGTGAGCGCTGAACCGGCTCGGCTCGTGGTGAGCCATCTCGCGTCGGACGGTGGGCACACGGTCGTGCTCGACGGCGAGCTCGATTACCTCACGGCCCCCGACTTCGTCGCGGTCCTGGACGAGATCCCCGTGGAGACGGGGGCGTCGGTGGACCTCGACCTGGGCGCGGTGCCGTTCTGCGACTCCGCGGGCATCGCCGCCCTGGTCCGCGCGTACCAGCGGGTCACCCGCGGGAAGGGCACCCTGCGCGTGGTGGCGATGGACCCGCGGGTGCGGCGCACGCTGGAGCTGACCGGTCTGGCGCAATTGTTCAATCCGCGCTAGATGGGGAACCCTCATCTCCGTTCCATCCGCGGGACCGGGGAATCGGGGGGAACATGGCTCGCAAGGCGTCGAGGGGCCCCCGCACGGCCGTGCTGCTCGCGGTCGTGGCGCTGCCCCTGCTCGCCGCCGCGGCCAGCTACGCCCTCGCCGACGACCCGGCCCCGCAGGTCCCCACCGAGGTCCGGATCAACGAGGTCGGCGACGCGCCGGCCCCTGCGCCCGGATCGATCACCAGCACCACCTGTCCCCTGGTGGTGACGCCCGCCCCGCCCCTCGGCGGCGGCGGGGGATGACGACGGTGACGACCACGGTGAGGTGGCCGCGATGACGACGACGATTGACCATGACCGCGACTGACGGCAGCCCCGCCGCGGGCCCGGCACACCAGAGCGCCCCGCTGCCGGTCGTCGGCACGGACCGGCCGCCCCCGTCCGGTCCGCTGCCGACCGCGCCCGTCCGCCGGGCGGTGCCCGCGCGCGCCCGGATCATGGGCTGGATCCTCCTGCTCATGGCCGTGGTGTCGCTGGCCGTGGGGGTGATGACCCGCAACCTGCTCATGCAGCAGGTCGACACCAAGGTGAGCGCGGTGCTCCAGCAGGAGGTCCAGGAGTTGCAGGAGGTCGCCGACGGCGGGGTGGACCCGGCCACCCAGGTCCCGTTCGGCGACGTCGAGGAGCTGCTCCTCGACCACCTCCAGCGCCGCTTCCCCGACGACGACGAGGTGCTCGTCGGCTGGCTGGGAACCCCCGATGACGGCGTGGCCCTGCGGCAGAACCGCGTCGAGCCGTTCCCGCTGGCCGACCGGCTCGACGTGCTGGAGCCGATCCTGGCCGACCCGGGCGCCAGCGGCTCGGTGGCCACCGACGCGGGGGAGATGCGGTGGGTGAAGGCCCCGGTGGTGCACTCGGCCCAGCCGGGCGACCGCGGCGCGTTCGTCGTGGGCTACCTCGTCGACCGCGACCGCGCCGAGGTCGACCACGCGATCCAGACGCTCGGGCTGGTGGGCCTGCTGGGCCTGCTGTTCGCCGGGGTGGCCGCCTGGGCGGTGGCGGGCCGCATCCTGGCCCCGGTCCGGCTGGTGCGCCAGAGCGCGGCCGAGGTCGCCGAGCACGACCTGACCCGGCGCCTGCCGGTCCGCGGCAACGACGACATCGCCGCGCTGTCCGAGCAGTTCAACGCCCTGCTCGACCGGCTGGAGCAGGCGTTCGCCACCCAGCGGCAGTTCGTCGACGACGCCAGCGCCGAGCTGCGCGCGCCCATCTCGATCGTGCGGGGGCATCTGGAGCTGATGGGCGACGACCCGCGCGAGCGGGAGGCCGTCGTGCAGCTGTGCACCGACGAGCTGGACCGGATGAACCGCATCGTCGGCGACCTGCTGGTGCTGGCCAACGCCGAGCGCCCCGACTTCGTGCGGCCCCGCCCGGTCGAGGTGGCCGAGCTGACCGCCGACGTCTACGGCAAGGTCCGCGCCGTCGCCCAGCGCCGCTGGCTGCTGGAGGCGATCGGCGAGGGCGTCGCCGACCTCGACCCCGAGCGGGTGACCCAGGCGATGGTGCACCTGGCGCACAACGCCGTGCAGCACACCGGCGACGGCGACGACGTGCTGATCGGCTCGTCCATGCTGGAGGGCCGGGTCGCCTTCTGGGTGACCGACCGCGGCCCCGGGGTCCCGCCCGAGGAGCAGGCCAGGATCTTCGACCGGTTCAGCCGCGGCCCCGGCGCCGCCCCCGGCCAGGGGGCGGGGCTGGGCCTGTCCATCGTCCGCGCCATCGCCGAAGCCCACGGCGGCAGCGTCCGCCTGGTGTCCATCCCGGGCCAGGGCTCGTCCTTCGGCATCGATCTGCCCGCCGAGGCGAGCCGCTGAGCCGCGCCCCGGCGCCGGGCGGTCGCCGACCGGGGTCAGGGGTGGCGGCCCGCGAGCACGCAGAACTCGTTGCCCTCCGGGTCGGCGAGCACGACCCAGGGCTGGTCGCCCTGGCCGACGTCCGCGCGGCGGGCGCCCAGGGCGATCAGGCGCTCGACCTCCGCCGCCTGGTCGCGGTCGGTCGGGTTGAGGTCGATATGCAGGCGGTTCTTGGTGGTCTTGCCCTCCGGCACCGCCGCGAAGGTGAGCACCGGCGGCACCGGGCCGGGGGTGCGCTTGGCGTCGGGGACCGCCGGTGACCCGATCGTGACCACCCCGTCCTCCTCGTCCTGCACCTGGTAGTCCAGGACCGCGCACCAGAACCGCGCGAGGGCGCGCGGGTCGGCGCAGTCGATCGCCAACTCGGTGAACCTGCTGGCCATGGGACCTCCCCGTTGCGCTGCGTCAGCGCCGACATCCTAGGGGTGGCGGTCGTTCCATACCGGCCGAATCATGGTCTAGACCTATGCCGCCGATTGGTCCAACCACTTGCGCCGGACGTTCGCTTGTGAGTGGTCTAGGCCACCCCGATAGTTAGGAAAGTTTCCTACCGCCCCCTAGGAGGTGCCCAGTGGCAGTGCCGGGCACCCTCCGCACGCTCAACGACCAGGCGGTGCTGGAGCTGCTGCTCGACCGCGGCCCGCTCACCCGACCGGAGATCGCCGCCGCCACCGGGCTTTCCAAGCCGACGGTGTCCCAAGTGCTCACCCGGCTCAACGGCATCGTTACCGCCGACGGACCCCGCACCGGCCTGCCGGGGCGGACCGCCGAGGTGTACCGCGTCGACCCGACCGCGGCCACCGCGGCCGCCGTCGACGTCACCCCGCGGCGGATCGCCGCGCGGGTGGTCCGGGCGACCGGGGAGGTGGTCGGGGAGTACCGGCTGCCCACCCCCGGGCGCCAGGGCGGGGATGTCGTCGAACGGCTCCGCACCGCGATCACCAACGCGGGCGCGGCCCCGGAAGCCCTCGACCACGTCGTCATCGGCGTGCCCGGCGCGGTCAACCCGCGCACCGGGAAGCTCGCCTTCGCCGCGCACCTGCCGGGCTGGCACCAGCCGCACCTGCTGGACTGGCTCACCGACGGCCTGGGCGCCGACATCGCCGTGGAGAACGACGTCAACCTCGCCGCCGAGGCCGAGCGGGCCGCGACCGGCGAGCGCGACTTCGCGCTCTACTGGGGGGCCGAGGGCATCGGCACCGCGCTCGTGCTCGACGGCCGCCTGCACCGCGGCGCGGGCGGCGGCGCGGGGGAGATCGGCTACCTGCCGGTGCCCGGCGCCCCCACCGCCCGCGACACCGGGCGGACCTCCGTGCACGGCCTGCAATCGATCGCGGGCGGGGCCGCGATCGGCAGGCTGCTGCACACCCGCAACCCCGCTGCGGCCATGCGGTCCGCCAGCGACGGCGCCATCGACGAGATCGCCCACCGCATCGCCTTGGGGATCGCCGCCGTGGTGGCCGTGGTCGACCCGGGCGTGGTCGTGCTCAGCGGCCACGTCGTGCTCGCGGGCGGCGAGCGGCTGCGCGCCCGCGTCGAACGCGCACTGCACGCACTCACCCTGCCGCAGCCCCCGGTGCGCGGCACCGCGGTCTGCGACGACCCGGTGCTGGCGGGCGCGGTCGTCCTCGCCCGGGCCAAGACCCGGGACACCCTGCTGACCAGGGTCTGCTGACCCCGCACCCACAAGGAGATCGCATGACGTTCAACCGCCGCCGGATGCTGCACGGCTTAGGCGGCCTCGCCGTCCTCACCGCCGTTCCCGCGTGCGCGTTCGGTGGGAACGAGACCGACACCCCCACCGGCCCGACCGGCGACGGCGGCGCGGAGAACCCGTTCGGGGTGAAGGCGGACACCGCCCTTGAGGTGGTCATCTTCAAGGGCGGCCTCGGCGACAAGTACGCCACCGAGGTGCACGAGCCGATGTACGCCCAGAAGTACCCGGGCGCCAAGGTCGAGCACGTCGCCACCCAGCAGATCGCCCAGACCCTGCAGCCGCGGTTCGCAGGCGGGGACGTGCCCGACGTCATCGCCAACTCCGGCACCGACCTGATGGACCTCGGCGCGCTGGTCGACGCCAACCAGCTGCTCGACCTCACCCCGCTGTTCGACGCCCCCGCCATCGACGACCCCAACGTCAAGGTGCGCGACCGGGTGGTCAACGGCTCGATCGAGGCCGGTTTCGTCGGCGGCAAGCCGCACGCGCTGATGTACGTCTACACCGCCTACGGCCTGTGGTACGACGCCAAGCTGTTCGAGGCCAACGGCTGGGAGCCCGCCAAGACCTGGGCCGACTTCGACGCCCTGTGCGCCAAGATCAAGGCCAAGGGCCTGCACCCGTTCGCCTACCCGGGCAAGAACGCCGCCTACTACCAGTACTGGTCGATCCTGATCTCGGCGGCCAAGATCGCGGGCAACAAGGTGCTCATCGACGTCGACAACCTCGTCGACGGCATCTGGACCTCCGACCCGATCCGCCAGTCGGCCGCCGCGTGGGCCGAGATCGGCGCGAAGTACCTCGACAAGTCCTACGAGGGCCTGACCCACACCGAGGTGCAGACCGCGCAGAACCAGGGCCGCATCGGCTTCTTCCCCTGCGGCTCCTGGCTGGAGAACGAGCAGAAGGACCAGACCCCGGCGGGCTTCGAGTACGCCATGTGCCCGCTGCCCAGCGTCACCGGCAACGACGCGATGCCCTACGAGTCGATCCGCACCGCGGCGGGCGAGGGCTACATCGTCCCGGCGCAGGCCAAGAACTCCGCGGGCGGCCTGGAGTACCTGCGGATCATGCTCTCGCACGAGGGCGCCCGCGGGTTCACCGAGAAGACCGGCAGCATCACCATCGTCAAGGGCGCGGCCGACGGGCTGCCGCTCTCGCCGGGCAACAAGAGCGTCGCCGCCGCGCAGTCCGCGGCCGGGGACAACATCGTCACCTACAACTCGTTCGAGAACTGGTACAAGGAGCTGGAGACCGAGCTGCGCGCCAAGACCAACGCGCTGATGTTCGGCCGCATCACCGCAGACCAGTTCTGCACCGACATGCAGGCCAAGGCGGACTCGGTCAAGGCCGACTCCTCCATTCCGAAGCAGCAGCGGAACGGCTGAGCCATGCGGCGTGGCAGCGGCAAGTTCGTCATCGGGTTCCTGGCCCTACCGGTGCTGGTGTACCTGGTGTTCGTCATCGGCCCGTACCTGCAGGCGTTCTACCTCGCGCTGACCGACTGGCGCGGTGTGTCGGGGTCGCCGAGCTTCATCGGCCTCGGCAACTTCGAGCGCCTGCTCGGCGACGACACGTTCTGGAAGGCGGTCTCCCACCACGCGATCCTGCTGGTCGTGCTGCCGCTGGCCACGCTGGGCATCGCCTTGTTCTTCGCCTTCCTCATCAACGCGGGCGCCCGCTCGGGCACCAAGGGCGTCTGGGGATCGCGGTTCTACCAGGCGGTGTTCTTCTTCCCGCAGGTGCTGGCCGTGGCCGCGGTCGGCGTGCTGTTCCAGGCGGTGTACCGGCCCGACTCCGGCGGCATCCTCAACGGGCTGCTCAACGCGGTCGGGCTGGACAACGTCGGTTGGCTCACCGAGCCCGACCTCGCGCTGTGGTCGATCATCGGCGTCCTGGTGTGGCAGGCCGTCGGGTTCTACGTGGTGCTGTTCTCCGCGGGGATGGCCGCCATCCCCAAGGAGATCCACGAGGCCGCCGCGCTGGACGGGGCGGGCCGGGGGCGCATGTTCTTCAGCGTCACCCTGCCCCTGCTCTGGGACAGCCTGCAGGCCGCCTGGGTGTACCTGGGCATCGCGGCCTTCGACGGGTTCGCCCTGGTCGCCGTGCTCTCGGTGAACCGGGGCGGCCCCGACGGGGCCACCACCGTGCTGCCGCTGGAGATCTGGCGCACGGCCTTCACCTTCTCCAAGTTCGGCTACGCCGCGGCGATGGGCGTGGCCCTGTTCTTCCTCACCCTCACCTTCGCGCTGCTCGCCCTGCGCGTCACCCGGCGGGAACGGATCGATCTGGCATGAAGGCGACCCAACGTGTCCTCAGCGGGCTGTCCCACGTCGCCCTGGCCGTCTGGGCGATCACGGTCATCCTGCCGATCGTCTGGACGTTCCTGGCCTCGTTCAAGACCAACACCGAGATCTTCACCGACCCGCTCGGCCTGCCAGCCACCCCGTCGATCGACTCGTGGGGCCGGGCGTGGGAGACCGCGCACGTGGGCCGCTACCTGTTCAACAGCGTGCTCGTGGTGACGTGCGCGACCGCGGGCACGATGCTGCTGGGCAGCATGGCGGCCTACGTGCTGGCCAGGTACGCCTTCCGGGGCAACCGGTTCATCTACTACCTGTTCGTCTCCGGCCTGGTCTTCCCGGTGTTCCTCGCCCTGGTCCCGCTGTTCTTCGTCGTGCGCAACCTCGGCCTGCTCGACACCCACCTGGGCCTGATCCTGGTCTACATCGCCTACTCGCTGCCGTTCACGGTGTTCTTCCTGGCCGCGTTCTTCCGCACGCTGCCCGACCAGATCGCCGAGTCCGCCCTGCTCGACGGCGCCTCGCACACCCGGATCTTCTTCAGCGTCATGCTGCCGATGGCCAAGCCGGGGCTGGTCAGCATCACGATCTTCAACGTGATCGGCCAGTGGAACCAGTACCTGCTGCCGATCGTGCTGCTCTCCGGGGCGGTCGAGGACAAGTGGGTGCTGACCCAGGGCATCGCCAACATCTCCACCAGCGCCGGCTACCAGGCCGACTGGCCCGCCCTGTTCGCCGCGCTGAGCCTGACCATCCTGCCCGCGCTGGCGGTCTACCTGGTCTTCCAGCGCCAGATCCAAGCCGGACTCACCACGGGAGCGCTGAAGTGAAACTCGCCGTAGTCGGCGGTGCCTCGACCTACACCCCGGAGTTGGTCGACGGCTTGGCCCGCCTGCGCGAGGATCTGCCGATCACCGAGCTGGCCCTGCTCGACCCGGACAAGCAGCGGCTGGCCCTGGTGGCCGGGGTGTCCGCGCGCATCCTGGCCAAGGCGGGCCACCCGGCGGTCGTGTCCACCCCGGACACCATCGAGGACGCCGCCGCGGGCGCTTCCGCGGTGCTGTTCCAGCTGCGGGTGGGCGGCCAGGCCGCCCGCCACGTGGACGAGACGCTGCCGCTGGAGTGCGGCTGCGTCGGCCAGGAGACCGTCGGGGCTGGCGGGCTGGCGATGGCGCTGCGCACCGTCCCGGTGGTGCTGGAGCTGGCCGCGCGGGTCGCCGCGGTGGCGCCGTCGGCGTGGATCGTGGACTTCACCAACCCGGTGGGCATCGTGACCCGCGCCCTGCTCGACGCCGGTCACCGGGCGCTCGGGCTGTGCAACGTGGCCATCGGCTTCCAGCGCCGCTTCGCCGCCCTGCTGGGCGTCGCCCCGGAGCGGGTGGCCCTCGACCACGTGGGGCTCAACCACCTGACCTGGGAGCGGGCGGTCTACCTCGGCGGCGAGGACGTGCTGCCCGCGCTGCTGGAGAAGTTCGGCGACGAGATCGCCGCCCAGGTCGGCCTCCCGGCCGCGCTGCTGCGGCGGCTGGGCGTCGTGCCCTCCTACTACCTGCGCTACTACTACGAGCACGACACCGTGGTGAAGGAGCAGCTCGCCGGGGAGTCGCGGGCGCACGCGGTGGCCGCGATCGAGGAGGAGCTGCTGCGCATCTACGCCGACCCGGCCGTGGACACCAAGCCGGAGCTGCTGGGCAAGCGCGGGGGAGCGTTCTACTCCGAGGCCGCGGTCGCCCTGCTGGCCTCGCTGCTGGGCGACGCGCCCGCCGTGCACGTGGTCAACATGCGCAACAACGGCGCGCTGCCGTTCCTGCCCGACCAGGCCGTGGTGGAGGTGCCCGCGACGATCAGCGCGTCGGGGGCGCAGAGCTGGCCGGTGCGCTCGGTGCCGCCGCTGTACTCCGGGCTGATCTCGCACGTCGCCGCCTACGAGGCGCTGGCCGCCCGGGCCGCCGCGCTCGGCGGCGTCGAGCGGGTGGCCGACGCGCTGCTGGCCCACCCGCTGGTCGGGCAGGCGTCGCTGGCCGAGGACCTGGCCGCGCGCCTGGTCGCGGCCAACCGCGAGCACCTGAGGTGGGTGTGAACGCGGTCCTCGCGGTCGACGGCGGCAACAGCAAGACCGACATCGCCCTGGTCTCCGCGGACGGGACGGTGCTGGCGCGCGGGCGCGGCCCCGGCTTCACCCCGCACTCCGTCGGTCCCCGCGCCGCCGTCGACACCCTGGCCCGCGCCGTCGCCGAGCTGGGCGTCGCGCTGCCGCCGGGCACGCACACCTCGGCGTGCCTGGCGGGCGCCGACCTGGCCGCCGACGAGCTGACCCTGACCGCGGAGATCCTGCGCCGCGGCCTGGGCACGACCGTCCACGTCGCCAACGACACCTTCGCCGTGCTGCGGGCGGGCGCGACCCGGCCGTGGGGCGTCGCGGTGGTCTGCGGGGCGGGGGTCAACGCCGCGGGCATCGCCCCGGACGGCCGCACCGCGCGGTTCCCGTCGCTGGGCAGGCTGACCGGCGACTGGGGCGGCGGCGAGCACCTGGGCGAGGAGGTGCTGTGGCACGCCGTGCGCGCCGAGGACGGCCGCGGCCCCGGCACCGCGCTGGCCGCTGCGGCGGCGGCCCACTTCGGCCGCGACCGGGCCACCGACGTCGCCATCGCCATCCACTGTGGACGCATCCCGCGGCTGGACCTGCACGGCCTGGTCCCGGTGCTGATCGCCACCGCGGAGTACGACGCGGTGGCGGCCTCGATCGTGACCCGGCTCGCCGACGAGATCCACGCCCTGGGCTCGGTGATCCTCGACCGGCTCGGCCTGGTGGAGGCCGAGGTGGTGCTCGGCGGCGGGATCCTCACCGCCGGGCACCGGTCGCTCTCCGCCGCCATCCACGAGCGCTACGCGAGCACCCACCCCCGCGCCCGCCTGGTGGTGCTGGACATCCCGCCCATCGTCGGCGCGGTCCGGCTTGGTCTGGACCACATCAAGGCCACTGAGAGCGCGCACGCGCGGGTGGCCGAGGCGCTGGCGCCGTGAGCACGCCCACAGCCAATCCGTTTGGAGGCTGAACCAAACGGCGACGACGATGGGCGGGTGGTTCTCGCGTCCGGGCGCACCGCGTCCAAGCCGCTCCCCGCGGCCATGCTCCCCCTGGGGACCGTCAGCCTCCTCACCGGCATCGGCTACGCGCTCGCCGGTCCGTTCCTCTCCCTGTTCCTCGTCACCGAGCTGCACGCCGGTCCGGTCGCGGTCGGCGCGTTCCTGCTCATCAGCCAGCTGGCCGCCATCATCGCCAGCACGCTCATCGGCCGCTTCTCCGACACCCGCGCGGTGCGCAGGCAGCTGCTGGTCATCGGCGGGCTGACCGGCGCCCTCGGCTACGGGGTCTTCGCCGTCGCCCAGTCGTACTGGGTGCTGCTGGCCGCGTCGATCACGCTGCTGGCGGTGGCGTCCTCGCAGATGCCGCAGATGTTCGCCTACGCAAAGCAATCCCTCGAGCACAGCCCGAAGGCGCCGCTGGCGATCAGCGGGCTGCGCACCGTCTTCTCGATCGCCTGGGTGGCGGGCACGCCGCTGGCCGCGTGGCTCATCGCGGGCTCGGGGTTCACCCTGCTGTTCGCCGTCAGCGCCGCGATCTACGTCGGCGCGGCGCTGACCGCGGGCGCCTGGCTGCCGCCGCTGGGCCGCGCGCCCGCGCAGACCGCGGCCGACCCGCTGCCGCGCGGGCAGATCGTCGTCGCCGCCGTCGCGTTCGTGCTCATGCAGGCCGCGACCGCGCTGGGCGTGCTCGCCATGCCGCTGTACGTGACCGAGGAGCTGAACGGGTCCACCGGGGACGCCGGGCTCGTGCTGAGCCTGTGCGCGGCCATCGAGATCCCGCTCATGATCGGGTTCGGCTGGCTGGCCACCCGGGTCAACCACCGCAGGCTGGTCATCATCGGCGCGATCACGGCGATCGGCTACTACGTGGCGATGTGGATGACGACCCACGTCTGGCAGGTCGCGGCGGCGCAGGCGCTCAACGCGGTGGTGATCTCGGCGGTGATGGGCGTGGGCATCTCCTACTTCCAGGACCTGGCCCCGGGCAGGCCCGGCGCGGCCACCACGCTCTACACCAACACCGCCAAGGTCAGCTCGATGGTCGCCGGGCCGCTGCTGGGCCTGGCCCAGCACCTCGGGTATCGCAGCGCGTACGCGATCGGTCTCGGGTTGAGTGTGGCGGGGTTGGCATTCCTCCTGGCCACGCGCAGGCATCGTTCGGCGGCACCGGTGGTACGTCCCGCCCGTGGCTGATCTGGTGCTGGGACCGTTGCTGAGGTATGTCGACTCGACGAGCGCGACCGTCTGGGTCGAGACGGACGCGCAGTGCGTCGTCGAGGTCGCTGGCGGGAAGTCGGCGACGTTCGAGGTCGAGGGCCACCACTACGCCTTGGTGGCCTTCGACATCGAGGGGCCGACGGAGTACGAGGTGCGGCTGGACGGCGAGGTCGTCTGGCCGCCAGCGGGTTCGCCCTTCCCGCCCAGCCGGGTGCGCCCGTTGGGCGACGGTCCGCTGCGCCTGGTGTTCGGCTCCTGCCGCAAGCCCGACGGGCGCGCGTGGGGCCCGGACGCGCTGGCCGCGTACGCCCTGCGCCTGGCCGACGGCGGCGAGTGGCCCGACGCGCTGCTCATGCTGGGCGACCAGGTCTACGCCGATGAGACCAGCGACGACATGGCCGCCTGGATCGCCGAGCGCCGCGACATCAAGGCCCCGCCGGGCAGACAGGTGGCCAACTTCCAGGAGTACGCCCACCTCTACCGCGAGGCGTGGTCGACCCCGGCGGTGCGCTGGCTGCTGTCGACCGTCCCCACGTCGATGATCTTCGACGACCACGACATGCACGACGACTGGAACACCTCGGCGTCCTGGCGCGACGACATGGCCACGACGTCGTGGTGGGCCGAGCGCGAGCGCGGCGGCCTGATCGCCTACTGGGTCTACCAGCACATCGGGAACCTGTCGCAGGCCGAGCTGGCCGCCGACGAGACCTTCCGGCGGGTGGTCGCCGCCGAGGGCGACGCCGCGCCCATCCTGCGCGACTTCGCCGACTCCGCGGTCGAGGAGATCGAGGGGCGCAAGCGCACCCGCTGGAGCTACCGCCGCGACTTCGGCCCGGCGCGCTTCCTGGCCGTGGACACCCGCTGCGGCCGCGTGCTGCGCGGGGAGCGGGGGATGGTCAGCGACGACGAGTTCGCCTGGATCGAGGAGAACGCCGAGGGCGACTACCGGCACCTGCTGGTCGGCTCGTCGCTGCCCTGGCTGATGCCGCCGGTGATCAGCCACCTCCAGTCGATGAACGAGGACGCCTGCCGCCGCCCCGGCTGGCGCGGCCGGGTGGCCGAGTGGCTGCGGCGCAAGGCGGACCTGGAGCACTGGCCCGCCTTCCGCCGCTCCTCCGAGCGGCTGGCCCGGCTGATCCACCGGGCGGCCCAGTCCGGGGCGACGGTGTGCGTGCTCTCCGGGGACGTGCACCACGTCTACATCGCCGAGGCCGAGTTCGACCACCCCGTCGCCGCGCGGGTGTTCCAGCTGACCTGCTCGCCGATGCACAACGCGGCCGAGCGCTTCCTGCGCCCGCTGTTCACGATCGCCTGGTGGCGGCCGCTGGCGCGGGTGTTCCGGTGGCTGATGCTGCGGTCGTCGGCGATCTCGCCGCTGCCGGTCGACTGGCGCAAGCTGCACGGCCCCGCATTCGGCAACACCATCGCCACGCTGCGCATCGACGGCGACCACGTGGCCGTGGACCTGGAGCAGGCCCGCGGCGACTGGCGGGCGCCGCGGCTGGCGCCCCTGCCCCGGATCCGGCTGACCTAGGCGGCGGCGAGCACGCATGCCTGCACGGCCGCGTCCTCGCTCAGCCCGTTCTGCGCGAGGATGTTGAAGCAGCTCTCCAGGTCGCCGCGCTCGCTCTCCTCGCAGGCGGTGGTGAACTCCTCGCCGGTGTGGCCCTGCCCGGCGAGGTAGGCGGCGCAGGCGTCGGCGGTCGCGCCTGCCGGTTCCGCCGCGGTCACCATCGCCGCGGAGATGCTGGCCGCCGCGAACAACCCCGCCATCACCCTGCTGATGCTCCCGGTCATCGAACGGACTCCCTTCCCACTTGCGGGTTTCGGACCCGCGGGGTGTGCCCGCTCCCGCCCGCCCCATGCGCGGCCGCACGGGCGCCCCGCTTGTGGGTGACCGGCTCAGGCGGGCTTGGGCGCCGCCCCCGTCGACCCGCGCACCACCAGCTCCGGCAGGAAGACGTACTCAGCGTGCGGGGTCGGGTTGCCGGTGATCTCCTCCAGCAGCGCCCGCACCGCGGCCTGCCCCATCGCCTCCACCGGCTGGCGCAGCGTCGTCAGCGGCGGGTCGGCGAAGACGATCAGGGGGGAGTCGTCGAAGCCGACCACCGAGATGTCCTTCGGCACGGCCAGCCCCCGCTGGCGGGCCGCCCGGATCGCGCCGAAGGCCATCAGGTCGCTGCCGCAGACGATGGCCGTGCAGCCCTTGTCCATCAGGGCGTTCGCCGCGGCCTGCCCGCCCTCGACGGTGAACAGCGAGTGCTGCACCAGCGCCTCGGCGTCCTCGGCCGACATCGCCAGGGTCGCGCGCATGGTGGTCACGAAGCTCTCGATCTTGCGCAGCACCGGCACGAACCGGCGCGGGCCGACCGCCAGGCCGATGCGCTCGTGCCCCAGCTCCGCCAGGTGGTGCACCGCCAGCCGCATGGCGGCGCGGTCGTCGGTGGAGACGAACGGCGCCGACACCCGCTCGGTGTAGCCGTTGACCATCACGAACGGCACCCCGCGCCCGGCCAGCTTCACGTACCGGTCCATGTCGGCGGTGGAGTCCGCGTGCAGCCCCGAGACGTAGATGATCCCGCTGACCCCGCGCTCGACCAGCGTCTCGGTCAGCTCGTCCTCGGTCGCCCCGCCCGGGTTCTGCGTGCAGAGCAC
Source organism: Actinokineospora sp. NPDC004072 (assembly GCF_053604195.1). Classification (NCBI taxonomy): domain Bacteria; kingdom Bacillati; phylum Actinomycetota; class Actinomycetes; order Pseudonocardiales; family Pseudonocardiaceae; genus Actinokineospora; species Actinokineospora sp. NPDC004072. The sequence goes on from NZ_JBSGHB010000017.1 coordinate 76,114, forward strand.
CGGGGTGTACCCCTCGCGCGTCAGCCCCTGCACCATGACCTGGGCGAACGCCGGGAAGATCGGGTTGCCCAGCTCCGGGGTGATCAGCCCGATCAGCCCGGCGCTGCGCGCCTGCAGCCGCGCCGGGCGCTCGTAGCCGAGCAGGTCCAGCGCGGCGAGGACGGCCTGCCGGGTGGTCGTGGACACCCCCGACTTGCCGTTGAGGACCCGGCTCACCGTGGCCTCGCTGACCCCCGCCTGCGCGGCGATGTCGGCCAGGCGGGCCGGGCCCCCGGCCATCAGAGCGCCTGCCACACGGCGGTGTCCGTCGGGACCAGCATGTCGTCACCCTCCACTTCGCACGGTCCGGACGCCACCAGCACCGACCCCGCGCGCACCCGGACCGGCGCGCCGAGGTTGACGGTGCAGCGCAGCGCGTCGCGGTCGAAGCACAGCACCTCGGGCCCGGCGTCGACCCAGGCGAACCCGCCTGCGGGCCGCGCGGCCAGCGCCGACCGGTACAGCTGCAGCATCGACCCCGGATCGCCCTCCTGTGCCGCCACCGACAGCGCCGCCCAGCCCGCGGGCTGCGGCAGCCACGGCCGCGACCCGTCCGGGCCGAAGCCGAGCGCGGTCCCGTCAGCCGACCAGGGTAGCGGCACCCGGCAGCCGTCGCGGCCCCGGTCGGTGCGCCCGGACCGCTCCCACACCGGGTCCTGCAGCACCTCGTCGGGCAGGTCGAGCACCTCGGGCAGCCCCAGCTCCTCGCCCTGGTACAGGTACACCGACCCGGGCAGCGCCAGCATCAGCAGGATCGCCGCCCGCGCCCGGCGCACGCCGACCTCGCCGCCGCCGTAGCGGGTCACGTGCCGGTGCACGTCGTGGTTGGACAGCACCCAGGTCGCGGGCGCGTCCACCGGGGCGACGGCGGCGAGCGTGTCGTCGATGACCCGGCGCAGCTCGGCGGCGTCCCAGTCGGCCTGCAGATAGTGGAAGTTGAACGCCTGGTGCAGCTCGTCGGGCCGCAGGTAGCGGGCCATGCGCTCGGCGCTTGAGGTCCACGCCTCGGCCACGGCGATGCGCGGCGGGGAGTAGGAGTCGAGGATCTTGCGCCACTCCCGGTAGATCTCGTGCACGCCGTCCTGGTCGAAGTACGGCAGCGGCCGGGTGTCCAGCAGCGCCCGCTGCCCGGTCGCGCCCACGTCCGGCAGGCCGTCCTGCTTGACCATGCCGTGCGCGACGTCCACCCGGAACCCGTCGACGCCCAGGTCCAGCCAGAACCGCAGGATGTCCCGGAACTCCTCGCGGACCTCCTCGTCCGCCCAGTTCAGGTCCGGCTGGCTGGCGTCGAAGATGTGCAGGTACCACTCGCCGTCGGGCACCCGCGTCCAGGCGATCCCGCCGAAGATCGACTCCCAGTCGTTGGGCGGCAGCTCGCCGTGCGCGCCGCGGCCGGGCCGGAAGATGTAGCGGTTGCGCGCGGGCGAGCCCGGACCCGCGGCCAGCGCCTCGGGGAACCAGCGGTGCGCGCTGGAGGTGTGGTTGGGGACGATGTCGAGGATGACCTTCAGCCCGAGCCGGTGGGCGTCGTCGAGCAGCGCGCGGGCGTCGTCCAGTGTGCCGAACAGCGGGTCGATGTCGCGGTAGTCGGCGACGTCGTAGCCGCCGTCGTTCATGGGGGAGGGGTAGCACGGGGTGATCCACAGCGCGTCCACGCCCAGGTCGGCCAGGTACGGCAGCCGGGAGCTGATGCCCGGCAGGTCGCCGACGCCGTCGCCGTCGGAATCGGCGAAGCTGCGCACGTACACCTGGTAGATGACGGCGTCCCGCCACCAGCGCTGGTCCATCGGCTGTCCTCCCGGTCGTTCGGTCCCGGGCGCGACCGTAGCAACTTGACGCCATCTTGCGGAAACATCTTGCACGTGTCGCCCGCTACGGCTGTGGGGCGCTAGACCGTTCGGGTGCTTGACGGGACCAGTGCGGGGCCTCCATCCTCGGCCCACCGCTTGCAACTGATTACGGCAAACTTGCGAAAGAGCTTGAGGAGACACCGTGGTCTCGTCGCGTCACCGCTGGGCCGCCCGCCTGCTGGCCGCCCTGCTCGCTGCCGTCACCCTGCCAGTTGTCGCCACCCCCGCCGCCACCGCCACCCCGCCCGGCCCCAAGGACGTGACCGCCACCCTGTTCCAGTGGCGGTTCGAGGACGTCGCGCGCGCCTGCACCGACGTCCTCGGCCCGAAGGGCTACGGCTACGTGGAGGTCTCACCCGCCACCGAGCACATCCAGGGCCCGCAGTGGTGGACGGTCTACCAGCCCGTCAGCTACCGGATCGCGGGCCGCCTCGGCGACCGCGCCGCCTTCGCCAACATGGTCACGACCTGCCACAACGCGGGCGTGAAGGTCATCGCCGACGCCGTGATCAACCACATGGCCGGGATCTCCGGCGGCGTCGGCACCGGCGGCACCCAGTTCAGCAAGTACACCTACCCCGGCCACTACCAGGACTGGGACTTCCACTCCTGCCGCCAGCCGATCACCGACTACCGCAACCGCGGCAACGTCCAGAACTGCGAGCTGGTCCACCTCTCGGACCTCGACACCGGCAGCGAGTACGTGCGCTCCGAGATCGCCGAGTACCTGGACGACCTGCGCTCCCTGGGCGTCGACGGCTTCCGCATCGACGCGGCCAAGCACATCGCCGCCGCCGACCTCGCCGCGATCAAGTCCCGCCAGCGCGACCCGGGCTACTGGGTGCAGGAGGTCATCTACGGCGCGGGCGAGGCCGTCCAGCCCGAGGAGTACCTGGGCACCGGCGACGTCGACGAGTTCCGCTACGCGACGGGCCTGAAGTCGGCCTTCACCGACGGCAGGCTCGCCGACCTGAGCCAGTTCGGCCCCGCGTGGGGCTTCGTGCCGTCGGCGCAGGCGAGGTCGTTCGTGGACAACTGGGACACCGAGCGCAACGGGTCCACGTTGAACCGCACCTACGGCTCGACCTACACCCTGGCCAACGTCTTCATGCTCGCCTGGCCCTACGGCTCGCCCAACGTCTACAGCGGCTACGAGTTCAGCGGCCACGACGACGGCCCACCCCTGGGCGGCGACGTCCGCGCCTGCTTCCAGGACGGCTGGACGTGCCAGCACGCCTGGCGCCAGATCGCCAACATGGTCGGCTTCCGCAACGCGGTGTCGGGCACGGGCGTGACGAACTGGTGGAGCAACGGCAACGACGCCATCGCCTTCGGCCGCGGCGCCAAGGGCTACGTCGTCATCAACCGCGAGCCCACCGCCCTGACCCGCACCTTCCAGACCTCCCTGCCCGCAGGCTCCTACTGCGACGTCCAACGCGCCGACCCGGGGGCGTGCGCGGGCAACACGCACACCATCGGCGCCGACGGCCGCTTCACTGCGACGGTGGGCCCCGGCGAGGCACTCGCCCTCTACACCACCAGCGCGGCCCCGACCTCCGGCGCCGACTTCGCCGTGACCGCGACGACGACGTGGGGCCAGAACATCTTCGTGGTGGGCAACCACCCGGCTCTGGGCAACTGGTCCCCCTCCGCCGCCATCCCCCTGTCCCCCGCCACCTACCCGACCTGGCGCGGCTCCATCACCCTGCCCGCGGGGACGACGTTCGAGTACAAGTACCTCCGCAAGGCGGACAACGGAACCGTCACCTGGGAATCCGGCCCCAACCGAACCGCCACCGTCCCCACCACCTCCCGCGCCACCCTCACCGACACCTGGCGCCCCTAAACCGCGGACCGCCCGGCGACAGGGACCTACCCGGGCGGTCCGCCTCCACTCAAGCCAGGTCTTGCCGCGCCCACCCGGCGCAGGGGAAGATCCCGGCACGCCCTCCCGCCGCCCCCACGCTGCGAATGGCTTCCCCCGGGCCGCATCCGGATCGTGGCCGCAGACCGGTGCGCGGAGCGGGCAACACGAGCCAGACCAAGCGGACGGGCGGACCACTCGTGAACGACCAGGGCGACCGCCTCCGCGCGGACTGGGACGGAGCGGCAGAAGGCGCCCCGTACCAGCATGATGGCCGAGGCGTCCCGACGACGCTGATGGTGGATCTCGTCCGCCTCGCGCGGGAGGACAGCGTCCTGCGGCGGTGGCACCCGTACTTCGCGCACTTCACCTTCGGCCTCTGCGCCAGGGCATGGCACGTGCAACGCGCCAAGCACCTGGCCCCGTTGGGCATCACGGCCTGGCATGGGGAGTACCTGGTCTGGGACTTCGCCCCCTACGTCTACCAGGGCCACGAAGACCCCATCCTGGTCACGCAAGACCCCGCCGCCGCTGTACGGGCCGCATCGGAGTTGCTTGCGAAGCTGAGGTGACGCCGCAGCTGGACGTCGTGCTGGCCCTGCTGCGTCGCCCGACAGCCTGGCGCGGGACAGCGACTACGAGGAGGAGGTGCGGCCCCGTGCTGACCGGGCCCGACTTGTTGAGTGAAGCCAAGGTGTGGATTGCCGACCACATGCGCGCTCTAGGCGATGACGGATTCATCTCCACTGTCAACGAGTCTCCGCCTGACCGTGATTTGATCGCGATGTGGTGGATGCTGGAACGCGGGAGGTATCTCGCGCAGGTGATCGTCTGGGAGGACGGGCAAGCCGAGCTGGATTTCGCGGATGTCCGGTCAGACCTCATGCGGGCCGAGCATCGGCAGATCGACAGCAGGGACGAGTTGATCTCGGCGCTGCGGGCCGTCTACGACTGGGCGACCGGTGGACCTGGCGAGGCGACGTCGCAGCTCTAGCTGGTCACCAGCTGTAGCCACCGGTCGACGACGCAGCCTGTCGACTCTTGCCCCGAGCTGGTCACCTCCAAGCGTCTCCACGGACTCACGTGCGTCTTGTCGGTGCATCGCTCTACTCTCGACGGGGTGAACTCCGCGTTTATCGGGCGCGACCATCCCGCAGGTGTGCTGCGTGGGGAGATTGGTCGTGTCCGCGACAGTCATGGGGGGCTGGTGCTCGTCACCGGGGAGGCGGGGATCGGCAAGACGACGCTGGTCACGACGGCGGCGGATGAGGCGCGCAGGCAGGGGGCGCTGGTGCTCTCCGGGTCGTGCTGGGATTCCGACAGCGTGCCGGGGCTGTGGCCGTGGGTGCAGGTCGTGCGGGCGTTGCGGCGGGGGGCGGCGGAGGGGGAGTGGGCGCGGGCGGAGGAGGCGGCCGGGGACGCGCTGCCGGTGCTGCTGGGGGAGCGGCCCGCCGAGTCCAGCGGGGAGTTCCCGCTGTTCGACGCCGTGACCAGCGCGCTGGTCGCCGTCTCCCAGACGCGCCCGGTCGTGGTCGTGCTGGACGACCTGCACTGGGCCGACGCCGCGTCCGTGCGGCTGCTGGCATTCGCCGCGCAGCACGCCTGGTTCGAGCGGCTGCTGCTCGTCGGGACCTACCGCGACGTCGACATCGCCGGGACCGGGCACCCGCTGGACTCGCTGGTGCTGTCCAAGGCCACCACGCTCACCCTCACCGGGCTGACCGTCGACGAGGTCGGCGACCTCATCGCCCTCACCGGTGTTGACCGGCCCGACCCCGGGCTCGTCGCCGAGGTCCACCGGCGCACCGGCGGCAACCCCTTCTTCGTCGAGCAGATCGCCCGGCTCTGGCACGGCGCGCGGACCGGCGCGGTGCCGCCGGGGGTGCGCGAGGCGGTCCGGCGCAGGCTCGACGCCCTGCCCGCCGACACCCACCGCCTGCTGGCCTGGGCCGCCGTGCTCGGCCGGGAGTTCGACGCCGCCCTGCTCGCCGCCGCCACCGGCCGCACCGACGTGGGCCGCGTGCTCAACCGCGCCATCGCCGCCCGCCTGATCACCCCGATCGGCCCCGGCCGCTACGGCTTCGTCCACGACCTGGTCCGCGAGACGCTGGAAGACGACCAGGACCGCCGCGCCGCCCACGCCGCCGTCGCGCGGGCCCTGGACGACAACCCGGTGCTGGCCGCCTCCGTCTTCCCCGCCGACCGCGCCCGCCACGCCCACGCGGGCGTCCCCGACTACCCCGCCGAGCGCGCGATCGACCTGCTCGTCGCCGCCGCCCGCGACGCCACCAGCCGGATGGCCATCGACGAGTCCGTCGGCCACCTGCGCAAGGCCGTCGCCCTGGCCGGGCCGGAGCGCCGGGTGTTCCTGCTGGTGCAGCTCAGCGAGTCGCTGACCCACGGCAACGAGCGCGAGCGGGCCTGGGTGCACCTGCGCGAGGCCGCCGAGATCGCCCGCGGCCTGGACTCGGCCCGCCCGCTGATCCGCGTCGCGGTCACCCTGCGCCGCTACGGCCCGCCCGCGACCTCCCGGCTGACCGACGAGGTCGTCCGCGAGGCCCACCGCAGGCTGACCGGCCGCGCCGAGGCCGACACGACCAGCCCGCTCGACGCCGTGTTCAGCGAGCTGGTCCTGCAGGCGGCCGCCCAGGCCAGGAGGGGCGCGGACGACGAGTCCCTCGCCGCGACCCTGTGGGCCCAGCACGACATCGCGCTCACCCTGGGCTCGGCGGCGGAGCGGGTGCGGCTGACCGGGGAGCTGGCCGAGCTGGCCGCGGCCGCCCAGGACCAGGACACCGAGTGGTTCGCCGCGTCCATGCGCTGGGTCGCGCTGCTGGAGCTGGGCGATCCCGCCTACCTCGACCAGTTCCGCGAGACCATCGCCCTGACCAACCTCTCCCCGCGCAACGAGGTCTCCGCGCGCATCGACACGATCATCATCGACACCCTCGCGGGCCGCTTCGCCAAGGCGGGCGCGCTGCTCGACAGCTTCGCAGGCCAGGAAGCCACCGGCTGCTACCAGATGATCGCGTTCATGCGCTGGCTGTGGCTGCTGCGCCAGGGCCGCTTCGCCGAGATCCCGGCCGTGCTCGCCGAGCCGATGGACGACTTCGACCACCCGGAGCTGCTGCGCGCCATCACCGACGCCGAGCAGGGCCGCACCGAGGCCGCCCTGCGCTACATCCGGGCCAACGCCGCCCGCGCCGCCGACACCTTCGTCGACCACCTGCTGCCGCTGTGGCTGCGCCTGCTCGCCCACACCGCCGCCCTCGCCCGCGACACCGAGCTGATCAAGCAGGCCCGCAAGGAGCTGGCCGACCACTCCGGCGGCTGGCTGGTCGGGCTCTACGGCTTCGCCGTCTGCGGGCCGGTCGACCTCTGGCTGGGCGTGCTCGACATCGGCGAGCGCAAGTGGGACGACGCCGTCGGCCACCTCACCGCCGCGGCCGAGTCCGCCGAGCTGCTCGACGCCCGCCCGTGGGCCGTCGACGCCCGGGCCTGGCTGGTCAAGGCGCACGTGGGCCGCGGCGACGACCCGGCGGCGCTGGTCGCCCAGGTCGCCGCCGACGCCGCCCGGCTGGGCATGACCCAGCACGCGGCCGAGCGCGCCGACACCGCGAAGTTCCGCCGCGAGGGTCCGGTGTGGTCGCTGGCCTACGCCGGGATCGAGGTCCACGTCCCCGACGCCAAGGGCCTGCGCGACCTGCACACCCTGCTGGCCAACCCGGGCACCGACATCCCGGCGGCCGACCTGCTCGGCGCCCCGGTGAAGGCCGCCGTGGCGACCGCGGGCGCCGACGACGTGCTCGACGAGCGCGCCAAGGCCGAGTTCCGCCGCCGCCTCGACCGCCTCGACGCCGAGATCGACAGCCACACCGCCCGCGGCGACGACGCCCGCGCCGCCGCGCTGGACCGCGAGCGCGCCGCCCTGCTGGAGCACCTGCGCCGGGCGGCGGGCCTGTCCGGCCGCACCCGCAGGCTCGGCGACGAGGCCGAGCGCGCCCGCAAGGCCGTCACCGCCCGCATCCGCGACACGCTCCGCAAGCTCGACGAGCGCCACCCGCCGCTGGCCGCGCACCTGCGCGAGGCGGTGACCACCGGCACCGCGTGCCGCTACGACGGCGGCCTGTCCTGGCGGCTGACCTGAGGGGACGGTGCCGTCGCATGTGGACGGCACCGCCCCGGGCGCGGTCAGAGCCGGTTGTACCGCCGCATGGTCAGCCAGCCGAACACCACCGTCATCGCCGCGGAGGCGATCAGCACCCAGGTGATCGCGCCCATGTCCCAGTCACCGGCCATCATCGACCGCACCGCGGCGACCAGCTTGGTGATCGGGTTGACCTCGACCGCGGCCTGGAGCCAGCCGGGCATCGTCGTCGGCGAGACGAACACATTGGACAGGAACGTCAGCGGGAACAGCACCAGCATGCTGACGCCCATGACCGCCTTCTCCGTGCGCATGATCAGGCCGAACATCGTCCAGATCCAGGAGAACGCGAAGGAGAACACGATCAGCAGCCCCACGCCCGCGAGCACGCCGAGCGCGCCGCCGCCGGGCCGGAAGCCCAGGATCAGGCCGACGGTGATGATCACCACCGAGGCGATCACGTAGCGCAGCAGGTCGCCGAGCAGGTAGCCGACCATCGGCGCGGGCCGCCAGATCGGCAGCGTCCGGAACCGGTCGAACACGCCCTTGGCGATGTCGGTGTTGACCGCGACGCCGGTGTACATGGTGATCATCACGACGCTCATCACCAGGATGCCCGGCAGCAGGAACTGCAGGTACTCCGTCACCGATCCGGCGAGCGCGCCGCCGAAGAGGTAGGTGAACATCAGGGTCATGATGATCGGGAACGCGGTCACGTCGAACAGCTGCTCGGGCACGTGCTTGATCTTGCGCACGGCCCGCCAGCCGAAGGCCGTCGCCGCCGCCCACGCCGTCGGCCGCGGCGGCCGCTCGCCGTCGGAGACCAGCAGCGCGGCCAGCTCCTCGGTGCGCGGCGCGGTCAGGACCTCGGGGGTCTCGGTGGTGGTGGTCATGCCGGAACCTCCTGGTTCGCCGGGCGGTCGGTGAGGGCGAGGAAGACCTCGTCGAGGGTGGGCTGGCCGAGGGAGAAGGTGTCCACATGCACCCCTGCCCTGGCCAGCTCGCCGAGCAGCGCGCCAGCGCGGTCGGCGGCGCCCTCCTCGCTCACCTCGCTGGACAGCCGCGCCGACAGCGCGACCGGGTCCGCCTCCAGCGTCACCGGGGCGCCCAGCACGCGGGAGAGCACCTCCTGCGCCTGCGGCCGCTGGGCGGCCTCGCGCAGCCGCAGGTGCACCGCGCCCGCGCCGACGGACGCCTTCAGCTCGCCCTTGGTCCCCTCGGCGATGACCCGGCCGTGGTCGATCACGGCGATCCGCGAGGCCAGCTGGTCGGCCTCGTCGAGGTACTGCGTGGTCAGCAGGACGGTCGTGCCCTGGTTGACGATGGCCCGCACGATGTCCCACACCTGGTTGCGGCTGCGCGGGTCCAGGCCCGTCGTCGGCTCGTCCAGGAACAGCAGGTCCGGGGTGTTGAGGATGCTCGCGGCGATGTCCAGGCGCCGCCGCATGCCGCCGGAGTAGGTCTTGACCTGGCGGTCGGCGGCCTCGGTCAGCCCGAACGCGGCCAGCAGCGCCGCGCCGCGCTCGCGCGCCTGCGGCTTGCGGTGGCCGAGCAGCCTGCCCAGCAGGAAGAGGTTCTCCGCGCCGGTCAGGTCCTCGTCGACCGAGGCGTACTGCCCGGTCAGGCTGACCCGGCCGCGCACGGCGTCGGCGTCGCGGATGACGTCGCGGCCGAAGACCCTGGCCTCACCCGCGTCCGGCCGCAGCAGCGTGGCCAGCACCTTCACCGCGGTCGTCTTCCCCGCGCCGTTGGGGCCGAGCACCCCGTACACGGTGCCCGCGGGCACCGCCAGGTCCAGTCCGTCGAGGGCGCGCTTCTCCCCGAACACCTTGACCAGACCCGAAGTCTCGATCGCTGTCGTCACCTCGGTCCTCCCTGTCGTGCTTGCTCGTCAGGAAGGCGCGAGACGGTCCGCTAGATCCGATCTGGCACCCCCTCACCGGGCGCGAGGGTACCCGCCAGCCCGGTGCGGGGCGACTAGAATTACCAGCTCACGACCATGGAGCGGGGGCCGCGCACGAGCATGGCGGTCTTCCACCGCGGCTCGCCGACCACGTGCAGGCCGGGCAGCCGCGCGGTCAGCTCGCGCATGGCCTCCTGCAGCTCCAGCCGGGCCAGCGGCGCGCCGAGGCAGTGGTGGGCGCCGTGGCCGAACCCCATGTGCGAGTTCTGCGGCCGGTCGAAGTGGAGCGTCTCGGGGTCGGCGAAGCGGGTCTGGTCCCGGTTGGCCGATCCGACCGCGACCAGCACCGGCTCGCCCGCGCGCACCAGCTGGCCGCCCACCTCGACGTCCTCGGTGGCGTAGCGGGGGAACGCGCCGCCGACACCGAGCGGGATGTAGCGCAGCAGCTCCTCCACCGCGCCGGGGATGCGGTCGGGGTGCTCGCCGAGCTCGGCCCAGCGGTCGTGGGCCAGCAGGACGTGCACGAAGTTGGGGATCTGCGTGGCGGTGGTCTCGTGGCCCGCGATGAGGATGCCGTTGCACAGCTGCACCAGCTCATCGGCGCTGAGCCGCTCCACGTCCTGCTCGCGCGCGGCGATGAGCGCGCTGATCAGGTCGTCCTTCGGCTCGGCGGTGCGCAGGGCGACCAGGTCCGCCATGTACTCGCTCATCTGCACGAAGTTGTCGAGGAACTCCTCGGCGGTGAGCGAGCTGGTCGACAGGGCCGCGTCGCTCCACACCCGGAACCGGTCGCGGTCCTCGACGGGCACGCCCAGCATCTCGCAGATGACCTGCACGGGCAGCGGCAGCGCGAAGGCCTCCACCAGGTCGACCGGCGGCCCGGCCTCGACCATCGCGTCGACCAGGCCCGCGGTGATCTCCCGGACCCGCGGCCGCAGCGCCTCCACCCGCCGCACGGTGAACGCCGTGGCGACCAGCTTGCGCAGCCGGGTGTGGTCGGGCGGGTCCATCCCCAGGATGCCGGTCGGCCGCCGCCCCTCGTGCGGGCGCGGCTCGTCCCGGGTGGCGCCCATCGCGCGGCTGAAGCGCCGGTCGCCGAGCACCATCCGGGCGTCCTCGTAGCGGGTGGCCAGCCACGCGGGCTCGCCGTAGGGCAGGCGCACCCGGATCATGCCGGGGGTCTCGCGGAGCGTGCGGTAGGCCGGGTCCAGCTCCAGACCTTCGTCCTGGTTGAACGGGTAGGCCTGCGGTTCCATGCGTCCCCCTCGTAGTCAGCACCCGCTGACCGAAGCTACTGACCCGCGCGCGCACGGTCAACGGATGACCGCGCAGCGTCACCTCATCGGGGGTGTGGGCGGCCCGCTGGTCAGCCCTGGCGGGTCTCGGTGTCGGTGAGCAGGCCGCGGGCGGCGCGGGCGACGAGCTCCCTGGCCCGGTCGCGGTCGGCCGAGCCCACCGGGCCGTCCGGGCGCACCTGGCGCAGCAGCGCGATGCCGAGCAGCCAGGCCAGCACCAGGTCGGCGCGCAGCAGGGCGTCGGCGTCGGCGTCCGGACCCGCGAACGCCGCGCGGTAGGGCTGGGCGACCTCGGTCTCCAGCGCCTCGGCGACCTTGCCGCGCTGCGGTCCGCTGAGGGCCATCAGCAGGAGGTTGGCGGTCTGGTCGCCGTTGGCGAAGACCTCGCGCAGGACGGTGCCGAGCAGGTCGTCGCCCTCGGCGGTCAGCGCGCGCCCCGGGGCGGTCAGCACGGCGGCGAGCAGGTCCTCCTTGGTGCCGAAGTACCGGAAGACCAGCGCCTGGTCGACGCCCACCGCGGCGGCGACCTCCCGCACCGAGGTGCGGTCGAACCCGCGCTCGGTGAACAGCCCGGCGGCCGCAGCCAGCAGGGCGGCCCTGGTCGCCTCAGCGTCCCGCCTGCGCATACCGGTAGAGAGTACGTGTCGGTGGGCTGGGGCAGCATGAGCGACATGGCCGACACCCCGCAGTTCTTCTCCCCGGACCTCGACGTCGAGCGCACCGAGCGCCCCTTGGTCGCCGACGAGCGCACGATGCTGACGTCCTTCCTGGACTGGCACCGCGAAACCTTCCGCCACAAGTGCGCGGGCCTGACGGCCGAGCAGCTGTCCCTGCGCTCGGTCGAGCCCTCGTCGATGTCCCTGCACGGCCTGATCCGCCACCTGGCGGGCACCGAGCGCTGGTGGTTCCGCATGCAGTTCGCAGGCGAGGACGTCGACCACCTCTACTACGCCGACGACGACCCGGACATGGACTTCGACCGCCTCGACGGCGACCCCTTCGCCGCCCTGGCCGTCTGGGAGGCCGAGTGCGCACGCTCCCGCGAGATCGCCGCCGCCGCCGACTTCGACGCCACCGGCCGCTCTTGGCGCACCGACCAGCCGATCTCCCTGCGCCGCATCATGGTCCACATGCTCGCCGAGTACGCCCGCCACAACGGCCACGCCGACCTCATCCGCGAGCGCATCGACGGCGCTACGGGCCACTGACCAGCCGAGGGCGCATCAACCGGAGTAGAGCGCCTCCAGTCCTGAGTTGACCGCCTGGAGCAGGGATGCGGTGCCCTTGCCGCGCGCGTAGACCAGCGGCTTGCCCGCCCTGGCCGCCTTCACGGCGTCGGTGGCCGCGTGGGCGGCGGCCTTGTCGGCGATGACCACCAGGTCTGCGTTCTTCGCGGCGGACCGGAGGGGGTCCGTCGCCACCTTGGTTGCGAAGGTATCGATGCGGATGCTCCCGTATCGCTGCGCGAGGATCGACGCCGCTCGTCGAGCGGCCGGCTCCATCCGCGAGTAGATGGCGACGAACGTGCCCTGGGGCAGTCGCAGGGTCGCCGCCCCGCCCTGGGCCCCGTCGCGGTCTGCGGCGATGCCGGTGAGGTCGAGGCCGAACTCATCGGCCAGGGCGATCGCCGTGTCGAGCCATGCCGAGTCGATGCGCCGGGCGTTGTGGTGGCCGATGCGGCTGAGGGTGCGAGCGGCGAAGGCCCGCAGGCCGGTGTCGGTGTCCGGCTTGCTCGCCGCGAGCACCTCGATGGTTTCCAGGCACATCGGCAGGTCGGCGTCGGTGAGGAACGGCGACCAACCGGCGTCGAGCGCGTCGACCAGGTCGCCGTACGCCTTCGGCGACATCCCACAGTCGAGCGCGCGGGCCACGGCGTCCAGCAGTCGGGTGGCACGACGGCGGTCGCCGGACTGGTCCCCGGCGGCCCACACGTCGACGGTGAGCAGACGCAACTCCTGGATGCCAGGTATGTCCTGCGCCGCGCTGAAGAGGTCCCGCTCGATGTCCAGCAGGAGGTCGACGAGTTCGGACACGGAGTCGTCGCTGAGGTCCTGGCTGGTCGCCCGCACCGGACCGATCGCATCCAGCAACGCGCCCGGGCGCATCAAGCGGGGGATGATCTGCGAGCGGACGGTGTCGAGGGCGTGTGCCCGTTCCCGTGCCGTGGACAGCGAGAAGGCGTGCGCGACGGCCTCGCCGAAGCCGTCGGCGCTCTCCTCGATGATCCGCTTGTCACCGACGACCCGATCGGCCAACGCCCCCTCGACCGGCAGTTCGCCGAGCGCCTGCTTCCACTGCTTGAACAGGTCGATGACCTGGGGGTGGAACGTCTCCACCAGCAGGTTGACCAGGTCCGGCACCAGGTCGGCGGCAGGCGCCATTGCGGCGAGCATGTCGACCGCCGCGTCGAACCGCCGCTCGGCGACGGCGGCGCGCAGCGCGGCGGGGTCGGCCTCGACGTCCTCGGAGCGGGGCCGGTGGGGGTCGACGACGAGGAGGGATCGCAACCCCTCCCGGTCCCGGGCGTGCTCCAACCAGCCCGCGTCGAGCAACCGGGTGACGAGGTCGTTGACCGGGGCTCCGGAAGCCAACGACCAGTAGGCGTAGTACTGGGCCCCCGCTGCGGACCTGATCGCCGTGACCGACGGGACGAGGCTGCCGAACCGGCCCATCAGACCGGTGAACGCCGCCACGTCGGCCGTGGCGGGCAGCCGCGCCATCGCGAGGCGGGCCAGCGCGTCGGAGGCCAGCACCGGGCGGTCCAAGCGGACCAGGTCGGGCAGTTGCTCCAGGCGCTCCAGCTCATCCCACTGCTCGAACGCCGCGTGGAACTGCAGGCGGAGGAACAGGCGGTTCGCCCGGGATAGCCGGTGGTCCTGCTCGAGTTGCTCGATCCCCTCCCGGGCGAGGTCCTCCGCGCCGGATGCGCAGGCGTCCCAGAAGTCCCCGACGACGGCGCCCAGGGGAGGGGTCAAGCGCACCTTGCGGTGCGGGCGGGCCGCCAGCATGCGGGTCAGCCGCTGGATGCCCTCGTTCACCTCCGCCGAGGCGCTTCTGGCGCTGAAGAACCGGTACGCGCAGCCGCGCGGGCCGAGCAGGTCGAGCACCGGCCCGTCCACGGCCGTCGTGGAATCGCCGGGGAGCGGTTGGCCGTCGAACCGGATCCAGGAGCCGACGTGGGCGCGGATCAGGTCGCGGACCCAGATGCGCTGGTCCTTGTCCGGGCAGAGCGCGTACCAGTACGTCCAGCCCTGCGCCTTCATCGGCAGGAAGAACGGCGCCGGGGGTTCCCGCAGCCACGAGCGCTGCGCCAGCGCGACCACCTCCGCGGTCTCGCCTGTGCCGTCCAGCCGGCATTCGTTGGGCGTGGAGAAGAACGAAGCCAGGAAGGTGTCCCACGCCTCTGCGCGGTCGTGCTCGGTCATTCGAACAAGCTCACGAGTTCGGTCGCCACCTTGGCGACGGAGGCGCTGTCGGACGTCACGGTGATCAGCTCCCCGTTCATCGAGACGCCGCTGTAGGTCAGGTTCATCGAACCGTAAACCGCCCAGGTGTCGGCGACGAGTGCTTTCTCATGGCTGAAGAGCCGGTGGTCCCGGGGGAGCCGGTGCACCGAGAGGTTGGCCGATGTCCCGTCGAGGTCGGCGCCGCGTTCGATCCGAGTCACCAGTTCGCTCTCGCGCTCTCCCGGCCCGCACGCCAGCCGGACCACGACCCCGCGCACCAGGAGCGCGCGGAGGACCGCCGAGAAGTTGATCATTCCCGGCGGCCAGTCCGGCACCAGCGCGACGTAGGAGCCCTGCCGGTTGTCGATGGCCGGGAAGTCCGACATCCAGGGCGACACGACGAACAACCGGGTGCCCGGGTCGAGCAACTCGGAGAGGAACAGGCCCTCCAAGCACTCCGCGATGTCCCGGGCGGGTGATGCGGCCGAACGGTGGATGAGCCTCGTCGTCATTGCGGCGCCTCGTGAAGGGTCAGTGCGATGGAGTAGCGGCCGTTCTCCCGGACGACCCCGTCGACGTGGGGGTAGACCTGCAGCCAGTCGATCTCCAACGGGGTGATCATGAGGTCGCGCAGGCAGCGGGCCAACTCCGCCTGCCGCCCCGAGGAGCTGAAGATCCGCGCGCTGCCCCACGTGCGCAGCACGACGACCAGGGTTTCCCGCCAGTCATCGGTATCGATGTCCACACCGCGGGGGCCCTCCGGGAGGATGTCTCGCAGCAGCGTCCGCTCCGTAGGAGGGCTGTTGTAGGCGAACCTGTTGCTCGCGCGCAGGGTCTCCGCCCGACGTGCCGTGGCGCGGGTCCACAGGAGGCTGAGCAGGACGGATTGGGCGCGGGTCCCGCCATCGTCGGTCGAAGCAGGCGCGATGCTGCGCAGACGGGCGACGATGTCGTCGTCAACGGCGAGGAAGGCGCACACCGCCCGGTAGTCCACAGCGAATCCCGCCGCCGCGTCGATCTCGTCCCACCGCCGCAGCAGCGACCGCAGCAGTTCGTCGCTCTCGGTGCTCGAACCCGGCCGGAAGATCCGGGTCGAGAGCGCGGAGAGGTTGACGTGGCTGCGGGCGACCCCCTTCTCGACGATGCGGTTGACCAGCGCCTGCCATTCGGCGAGGCGGTCGCCGGTTTCGCCGCGGAACTGCGCGGCGGCGGCCCTGACGTCGGAGTCCTCGGCCAGCAGGTCGAGCACCCGGCGCAGCGACGGATCGACCTCCTCGGTGTCGGTCGGGTCCACCGCGGCGGCGACCAGCGCGTCGAACCGGCGGGGGTCGTCGGAGATCCGGCGGGTCAGCGCCTCGACCAGGCCGCCGCCGCCGGGCACCGCGTCGGAGAGCACGATCCGGCTGTACGGGCCTTCCTCGTAGATCGCGTCGACCAGGGCGTCGGTGTCGAGGTTGAAGTCCAGGCACACCTGCTGGGCGGCTGCCTGCCAGGCAGCGGCGACGGTCTGCAGGAAGCGGGAGCGCAGCCACGGCAACCAGGTCTCGTCGGGATCCTGGTTGAGCGCCGGGATGGCCTTCTCGACGACCTGGATGACCGCGGGGTCCTCGAGCGCGGCGAGCACCAGGTCCCGCAGCGGGGCCTCCTCCACGTCCGTGTACGTCGTGGCGAGCAGGACGCCGTCGATCACCTCCTCGGCGAGTTCGTGCCACCGCATCGGCGGCAACCCGACGAGCTGCGCGGGTCGTTCGCCGCGCAGCACCGCCGCCGTGGCGATCGAGATGACCACCTCGGTGGCCCACCCCGCGGTGAACGGGTTGAACCCCGCCGCCTCGATGCCCTCCTTGGCCAAAGCCGCGAACCGGTCGGTCCGCAGTTGGCGGAGGCGGTGCGGGTCGACCTTCAGGTCGAACTCCTCGATGGACTGCGGCATGGTGACCGTGACGACGAGGGCGTCGACCGTGTTGGCGAACCCGACAGCCGCAGGCTCGCCGTTGCGCTGGAACGTGTACGCCCGGCGGTCGCGCCCGGTCCGGGTGACGATCTCCGCCACCCCGTCCAGCGCGTAGCGCCAGGTGCGCAGCGGGCCGCGATCGACGTTGAGGAACGCCTGGACGTCGTTGACCAGGTCGCCGAGCGGGCTGTTCCGCGGCCGGGCGACGGGCGTTCCCTTCGCTCCCGCTTCCACCAGATAACGCCAGCGAAGCCGCCCGTTCGAGGTCGGTCGGATCTCCGGCGGCGGCACGCTCGGCTTGATGCGAACAGGGCGGACGACGGGGATGGGACCGCTGGGCGAGGACACGTGGGCGACGATCTCCCCGCCGGGTGCGAGGCCCTCGTCGAGGTCCACGACCCCGGATTGCGGCACCTCGACCCAGAGCCCCCGCACCTTGCGCACCGCCCAGCGGAGGGTGACCTTGCCCGGGGTCAGCTCGTTGATCCCCATCCCCACCGGGATCGAGGTCTCCGCCGCCGGGTCGTAGTCCTCCGGTGGGTCGACTTCGACCTCGGGCAGTTCGAGATCGCTGAAGAGCGTCGGCGGGATGTACTCGGGAAGCGGTTGCCGCGCGACGACGTCGGTCTTCCGCACGACAGCGTTGGCGGGCACCGTCGCCCACTCGCTGCGCAACCGCCGATAAGCGGTGGGGACGACCTCGAGGAGGAGCGAACGGGGATGCTCCCAGCACACCGAGTCGATCTCATCGGCGTCCAGGCCCAAACTCGTCCGGACGAACGCGATCAGCCGCGCTTGGGCTGGTCCGCCGTCGAGCACCTCCCTGAGCAGGTCGAGGCACGCCTGGGCCTCTCCCCGGCCGCCCGGCTTGGCCATTACCTGCCGGGGGCTCCAGCGCCCGCTTCCGGTTGCGCCCAGCAACTCGACCGAAAGCCACTCGATCAAGCACATCGCGGCCTGCATCTTGCGCACCGCTTGATTGCCGAGCGGCAGGCTCTTCGCCGGAACGGACGGGTCGAGGATCGTTTCGTAGGACTGGAAGGCCACCCGGTCCCGGCCGTAGTCGGACAGCACGACCACGGTCCACGGTCGTTGGCTCTGCAACCGGCCTGCCCGACCACGTCGTTGCAAGAACTGCGCGACATCCCGCGGTGCCTTGTGCTGCAGGACCGCGCCGACCTTCGGGTCGTCGTACCCGACCTCGAGCGAGGAGGTGGCGACCACGATGTCGGCGTCGGCGTCGACCCCGCTGTCCTGCGAGGAGGTCCGGGAGACGTCGAGGGAGCGGGCGTCGAATCCGAGCCGTTCGACGAGCCACCAGTGCTGCCCGTCCCGGTCCCACTCCTTGTGGTCGGTGATGGGGGGAAGGAGTTCCTCGACTTTGTCGGCTCTGCGGAGGTTGGCCAGGGCGGTGAGCTTGGGATCGATGTCGCCGAAGGGGTCGCGGCCCTCAGCGCTGAGGAGTTGGCGGTAGAGCCGGTTGACCAGGTCGAGGTTCTCGAGGAAGGCGAAGACCTTCGTCCCGTAGGGCTTGCGCAGGTCGGCGCCCTTCTCCTCCAGCACCCGCCGGAGGAGCATGAGGCTCTGGATGGTCGTGGACAGCAGGGCTGACTGCGATGCCGGATCACCGCGCAGCAGCAGCTGGTACTCGCTGCCCTGCGGCCGCAGATCCTCCGCAGCCGGGCGGATGTCGGCCACCGCGTCGGCCGGGAGCCCGCAGAGGTCGGCGAAGAAGGTCTTCGCATTGGCCAAGGTCGCGCTCAGGCCCACCCAGGTGACCGGCCGCCCGATCAGGTGCCGCCAGCGGCGCAGCAGATAGGCCACCTGAGCCCCGCTCGTGCCCGCGTAGGTGTGGATCTCATCCAGCAGCACCAGGCCCGGGGCCCGGCTGGCGTTCCCCACGCCGAACACGTGCCGCGACCAGCCGTCGCTCATCTGCTGGTTCAGCATCTCGGTCGTGGTGAACAGGATGTCGGGCGGCTGCTTCTGCATGCCGACGCGGGTCAGCACCAGTTCGTCGGCGGTGACCTTGTCACGGCACCGGACGCACTGCAGTTCGCCCCACTTGTCCGTGGCGAAGTCGCGGGGGCGGATCCAGGCGAGGGAACCACCGCAGGTGGCGCCGTCCTCGACCACGTCCGGCGATGGGCACTTCAGGAACGGGCAGATCCAGCGCCGGTTCGAGAACCGCCAGCCGGACCGGCGGTCGGGGTCGCCCGCGGCGTTGAACGGCGTCGGACCGAAGTAGGCCCCGACCTTGAGCGCGCGGCCGCCCGCGGCGCGCAGGGCGCGGATCTCGGTGATCGCTGTGGTGAACTGGTCCTTCAGCAGTTCGTTCCGCGGGTAGATCGCCACGACCGGGGGAGCCCCGGCGCCCGCCGCCGAGAGTTGGGCGAGCGCGGGGAGGTAGAAGGCGAGGGTCTTGCCGCTGCCCGTCCCCGCGCTGACGACCACCCCGCGATCCCGTCCGGACTGGCTGGCCGCGACGACGGCGGCAGTGGCGTCGAGTTGGAACCGGGACAGCTTCCGCCCGGACAGCAGCCGATCGACCTCCTGGATGACCGGGGCGGGAACCGCCATCGCGCTGAGCCGGTCGACGCAGTCCGCAGCCGGGATGTCGCGGACGGAGAAGGTCCGCGGCCTCCGGAGGAAGCGGAGGTCCGACACCAGGCGGCTGCCGGTCTGCCAGGGGCGGTTCGGGAAGAGTTGGCGGAGGCGGCTGAAGAGCCGCACCGTCTCCGACATCCTGGTGCGGTACCGGTTGGGCCACTCGCGCGGCAACTCGACGAGCAGCCGTTCTGCCTTGAGGTGCTCCACGCACGCCTCGACGTCCCCATCCCAGCGCTGCCGGAGGAAGTCGAGGAGTTCGTCCTCGGACCAGGATTCGTCGAGCAGGCCCCATGCCAGCCGCTTGGCCTCGTGCTCCTCGATCAGGTCGAGCGCGTGCAGGGCAGCGGTGCGGGTGCTATCAGTCACGGTCGGATGACAACCTTCAAGCTGGAGGAGTTTTCCGGATTCGCGAGCCACTGCTGCACCCGAGGGGTGATCAGGTCCCAGGGCGCCCCGGCCTCGCTGGCCGC
Source organism: Actinokineospora sp. NPDC004072 (assembly GCF_053604195.1). Taxonomy (NCBI): domain Bacteria; kingdom Bacillati; phylum Actinomycetota; class Actinomycetes; order Pseudonocardiales; family Pseudonocardiaceae; genus Actinokineospora; species Actinokineospora sp. NPDC004072. The sequence continues at coordinate 95,692 of NZ_JBSGHB010000017.1, forward strand.
GCGCCGGATGAACTCCCTGATCTCGGGGTGGTGGTTCGCCAGTTCCTCGGCCAGTCGCGGGTGGTCCCGCCGCCACCGTTCGACGTCGGCGAGGATTTCGTCGTACTGGGCGGGCAGGCTGGCGATCTCGTTCGGCACGACCTTCCGGGTCAGCCTCCGCTGCACCGACTTCAACCCGACGACCAGCGACTCGCTCACCCCGGGGTACGACGCGATCGTCGCCTCGATCCCCTCCGGCAGCAGTTCCACCCGCTTCTGGTCAACCGCGGCAGCCAGTTGCCGGGAGATCCGGGCAGCCGTGCTCTCGGCGGTCGATAGTGCCTCGTCTGCCGGTTTGGAACTGATCCGCCGGGAGATGTCCTTCGAGTTCTGCCCGACGACGCCCGTGGCGACGGTTCGGAGGTTCCGCTTGGCAGCGGCGACCTTGCTCACCTCAGCTTCCGGAAGAGGAGCCAGGCTGATTCCTCGATCGAGGAGGGCTTGCTTGACGCCCACGGCGGCGATCAGCGCCTCGCGCGCCGTTCGCGCCCTCATCTTGGACCGCTCGACGTCGCTGCGCACCTGAGCGTCGGCTTGCTGCTCGGCGAGTTGGGCCAAGCGGTTCCGGAGCGCGTCGGCACGTGCGTTGAGTGATCTGGCGGTCGGCACGCTCAGCCCTCCCTGGTGACGATCTGGTCCAAGGCGTCGGCGAGCCCGCGGAACTCGGTCACCAACCCGTCGACATCGGCGGCCTCCGCCTGGTGGCCATGCGCCGCGGTTGCCGATTCCAAGCCGCTGAGCAACCTGTCCGCCTCTTCGGCATACGCGAGGAGGGGCTGCAGGTCCGGCGTCGGATCCGCGATCACGTCCCAGAGTTCCCCTCTGCCTGCCGACCTGTGGATGGTGGCGCGCAGCTTCCGGTACAGCGCCACCACCGAGGGAGTGATCTTAACCGCCAACGATTCGTATCGTTCGTAGGAGTCGCGACTCGGCAACCGCCCTGCCGCTCTGCACTGCTCGAGCAGTTGCCCGACGGACTTCATGGCCGTCGGCAGATCCTCATCCGGATCGATGAGGCCATCGATCCGCGCCATCAACCGTCCGATCTCGGTCCAGACCCTGGTCGCGGCCTGGTCCAACCTGCTCTGGAGGCTGCGCAGCGACTCATCCGCGGTCGAGTCGGAGTACGCGGTGAAGGAACGTGTTGCGAGGGTGGCTCGGATCGCCTTGTGCAACGGGCCGATGTCGAAGATGGAAAGGCTGCCGGTTCCCTTGGCCGCGGTCGCGTGGTCGCGGATCGTCAGGAGGGCCTGTTCCCGCGCCCCCGCGCTCGCCCGCAGGAAGGACTGGGCGGCCTGCGCGGCGCCCGCGACGGGCGGTTCGCCGAACAGCGCGGGAAGCGCCTCCCGCACGGTGGCCCCCGGGGTGGGCATGGCATTCCGGAAGATCGTCAGCAACGACGCGGCCCTGGTGAGGTCTGCGGTGTCGGCCACCCGTCCCGCCTCGACGATCCGATCCGCGTACCTGGAGATCTTGCTACGGATGGCGAAGTACCAGGCGCCTTGGTCGACGACGTCCAGCGGACGCCCTTCGGCCGCGGCGTTGATGCCGCGCAGGATCAGTGCGTTCTCGTCCGTGACGGCGATGGAGAACGGGATCTTCGGTGTGATCGCCGAGTTCCCTTGGGCCTTGTCGATCACCACGTCCGTCGTGCGCATCAGGTGGCTGCCGATACGCCAGGTCGGGAACTTGCCGCCCTTCTTCCGCACCGTTACGCCGTACGGGCCCTCGTTGATGTAGGACGCCACGGTCTCGCAGATCCACACGCGGAGGGGGTGGGCTGTCCCGGCGTTCATGGTTTCGCCGGACGCCCACAACTCGAACGCATCGGCCTTCGGGCCGCGCACCTCGACGGGTTTGGCTGGAGTGGATGCGGGCGTGACGGTTGCGACTTCGGGCGTCGCTTCCCCGTCGACCTCGAGGTCGCTCACGGTCACGCCGAAGTACTCGGCGACCCGCCGGGCCGCGGGATCGAGCTCCGGGGGGGTGGCGGAGTAGAACGCTCGTACGCTCAGCTCCGCAGGGGCGTGCTGATGGTTCTGCTTGCGGACCGCGTTGCGCACCTCGACAGGGACGTTGATGCGCCTTCCGTCCAACACCTTGGCGAAGGCGTCGGATGGGAAGGTGCCCCGTTCGGGGAGCTCCTCCTGCGCAACTTCCAAGGGGGCGCGGATGACGTGCCGGAGGATGTTGCGCGGGTGGAAGTCACGCGGGTTGGCCAGCCGGATGAGGCGGTCCAGAGCAGGGGCGTTGAACGGGTACAACCCGTGGCCATTGGATGTGCTGCCAAAGGTGTCGTGGCACGGTTGGCGATCCGGGCAACGGAGGCAGGCGTTGGGCACTCGGTGCTCGGTGCCGTCCGAGCGCGCCCCTGCGACGAGTTCTTCAACGGACAACCGACCGACGTTGAGGTACCGCCCCACCATGTCACGCAGGTCGGATGCCTCGATCTGAGGCAGCTCGAAATTGATGCTGAAGTGCAGGCCGCGGTCGGCGAAGGTGTCGACCGACGTCAGGTAACCGTCGGTCACCGCGATCACCGCGCGGAGCTTGCACAGTTCGGAGTTGGCCGGGATCGTCAGCGCCTGCGCCAGCTGCTTGTCGATGCCGTGGAGGAGGACGAGGTCCTCGACGAAGAGGCAGAGCTCCTGCCCGCGGGCGGCGATCTCACGGCGCACGTCCTCGAACACCTCGAGCAGGTCGGTGCTGGGGCCGGTGAACACCTCCGCCTTCGCCCGTTCGAGGTAGCTGTTGCACAGGGCCGCGATCTCGGTGCGCAACTGGCTGTTGCCGAGCCTGCGGACCAGCCGCATGATGCCGGGTCCCGCCTCCTCGAAGAGCGCGACGTCCACCCGGAAGTCGTCCTCGGTGAGGTGCAGGTCTGCTTCGTCCACATCGGTGTCCCCGGAGGCGCCCCTGGCCAGCCGGACCATCCGGTGGATCGGCCCATTCTCCGCGCTGAGCACGGCCCGGAACGTGAAGTCGCCGAGCAGTCGGTGCGCGACCTGGCGGAGGTTGGCGATCTCAGCGGCGGTGGCCTGCGGCAGGGTCCTCAGCTCGGTTGCCTGGTCGAAGGTCACCAGGTGGTCCAAGCGGGAGAGGAGCGCGTGCATGGCCTCCTCGTCGCTGGTGATGGCGGTGCCCGCCTTCGCCAACTCGTCGCGCAGGTGGGCGGAGCGGGGCGTGTCGATGCCGTCGAGGATGCGTTCGATGACCCGGCGGAGATCGGTGTTGCGCTTCTCGATGTAGACGACGTTCCAGGTCGGTCGGCTGCCGATCCGCGAGTGCAGCCAGCGGACCAGATGGCTCTTGCCGGTGCCCTTCTGCCCGGTGATGAAGAGCAGGAGCGGCTCGTTCGACCGGATCGGCCTGGTCAGCTCCCGCAGCACGTCGAGTTCGTGCGCGGTCGAGTCCGAGCCGCCTGCGACACCGCGGGTCTGCTTGATCGGCAGCGGTTGGTGGATTGCGGCGAAGGTGGCGTCGGCCGCCACGTCGCCCACCTCCAAGCCACCGACATCCACCTGCGTCGCGTTCGCGATCACGTCGGGATACCAGCAGACGCGGTTGCCGGTCATGCGACACCTCCATCGCGTGCGCCCTGGGTGAACTCGATCGTGGTGATGGGGACGTCGGCCGAGCGGTCCGAGCGCAGGCGCAGCACCCGGACGTCGGTGTCGCTTTGCTTGTCGAACTTGACGGTCCCGTCCGCCTCCATCTGCCGCAGCGTCATCGACATCGCCGGGGAGAGCACCTCGGTCGACCCCGAGCGCTCCGGCGCGAAGCGCGTCTGCAGCACGCCGCCGTCGAGCAGGGGGACCGCCGCGGCGCATCGGGCGACGAACTCGGCGGCGGCGTAGGTCCCGCTGGGGCAGTGCGCCAGCCGGTGGGCGAGCGCGTCGCTGGCGTCCGCCACCACGCCGTTGTCGGCGACGAGCTTGACCAGCCCCAAGTACGAGGCCCAGCGCCGGAAAGGAAGCCAACGTTCCTTGTTCCCCAAGGGCCAGCGGTCTTTCGGGCCGCACCGCTCGTCCTGGAACGGCAGGAACGCCCGGCCCTTCGTCCCGGACTCGAACCGATCGAAGGGCGTCAAGGGGTTGTCGGCTGTGTACAGCAGTTCCAGCGTGCGTGCCAAGTCCATCACACCGTCGCTCCTACCTGCAGGCACTTCGGGTTGCAGCGACGCGATGAAGCAGTCCAGCAGGAAGTTGCGGAACGAACGCGCTGTCACGTCCTCCGGGCGCGCCCAGCGCTGCGCTGCCTCCCGGGCCAGCTTGACCCGCTTTCCGTCGAGGTCCACCACGACCCCGAGCGTCCGCAGGCCGTCGAGCGAGTTCGTCGCGATGATCAAGCCACCGGTCGACGCGCCGCCCCGCTGCTCCGGCCTACCGCCGTCGTCCTCGATGGCGATGTCCGCTTCCAGGTTCTTCATCGCCTCGGCAAGCCCCGGTGGAGCGACGAGTGCGAGGAGTTCGTCCCGGTCCGCCTCGTGGCCCTTCAGCGCCAGCAGCGCTCGAACGAGGAACCGCATCGCCTCCGGCAGGATGTCCGGTGACATGAGCAGTGCCATCTACTACAACCTCCGCAACAGTCGGTCGACGCGGTATCCGGGGCCCCACACCTCGCGGAGCAGTTCGCGATCGTCGAACGGACTGGGCTGATCAGCAGTCGTCAGCACGACGGTCAGCGGCCCGCGCGCCAGCCGGTCGAGCAGCAGGGCGGTGCGAGCCGGGTCCAGGTCGTCACCCTGGATCCGGACCAGGGTGGGGACGTGCAAGGCGTCTTCGTCGTCCAGCCTGTCCACCGCGCGGTCCGCCCACCACAGTTGGTCGGCTTTGGGCTCGGGGGACCACGCGCGGGGGGAGATCAGGCTGACGACGCCGTGGGCGATCAGCCTCCTGACCACTTCCCGTTCCGCGTCCGGCTGGGGTTCGTCCGTCCAGACGCAGAGCTTGCCGGTGGGCGCGAGGTGGCGCAGCGCCGCTTTCGGCTGGCTCGTGAGAAACCCGCTGAACATCGGCTTCACGGCCCATCCGGCCGTGTGGGGCTTCTTGGCGTGCTTGCGGCAGGCCGGGCATCCCCCGCACTGGCGCACGGCCGCGATCTCGCCGTCCTCGGTCCGCAGGTTGTAGTGCTTGGCCAGCAGGGTGTTGACGCATGTGTCATCGCCTGCGGTGAGGATGGACGTGGCGGAGTTGAGCGCCGCGGCGCTGGCGGCGGTGCTCGATCTCCGGCCAGCGACGAACTTCTCCCGGAAGGCGGGCTCCTCGGCGAAGTCGTAGCCGACGACTTCGACCGCCATCGAGTTCCGGTGCCTGTCGAAGATCTCCTGGACGTCCTGCTCGGTGGCCTCGGCCGGGATGTCCGGGCGTTCTGCCCAATGCAACCTGATCATCCCGGCGCGGTCCATCGCGCTCAAGGTCTGCAGGTTCCAATACCGGTTGCCGTCGCTCCACGGGTACCGCACGTCGTCGGTTCCCGCGGTGAGGTCGACGGTGGTGATCCTTCCGCGGCTGCTGCTCACCTGCATGCTCTGCCAGCGCTTCCACGCCTTCTCCGGCCCGATCAGCCGCGCTCGGGAGAGGTCGTCAGCGACTTCGACGTCGGCGTCCGTCCACAACGCAACCGCGGTGGAAGCGTTTCCGTCCCGGCCTCCCCGGCCCACCTCCTGGTACAGCCGATCGACCGATTCGGGGACGCACAGGTGGATGACCCCTCGGACATCGGGGATGTCGATCCCCAGGCCGAAGGCCGAGGTCGCGACGACGATGTCGATGTCCTCGCTCGCGTCGCCGTCGAGGGCCATGCCTCGCACCACCCGGCTGCGCTGCTGGGTATCGGCGCTGCCCGTGACGCCTTCGACCGCGCGCATCCCCGCGTCCCGCAGCCACGAGACCGCGTCGGAGACCGTCGTCGATCGGCTGGAGGTGTGCAGGGTCGTGTAGACGATGAGCGGCCGGGGGAGGTGCCTGCAGACCTCCAGGAACCGCTCGCGCTTCTCCGCCTCCGACTCGCACTTGCGCATCCACCAAGCGGGTTCGGGCCGGGTCACCTGCGCCGACACCAGCAGGTCGCGTTCCCCGGGGAAGAGCCTGCGCAGGGTCTCGAGCCCGTAGTCGTCCAAGGTGGCGGTCAGCATCGCCGTGACCGGTCGCCGGTCGACCGGCGACTTGTCCACCAGGTGCCGCCGCAGCCCGGCCAGCTGGTGGAAGGCGGGGCGGAAGTCGTCTCCCCATTCGGCGATGATGTGCGCTTCATCGATGGCCAGCAGGTCGAGGCGCCCGTTGCGCGCGGCCTCCAGGAGCGGAGCGGACAGGCCGACGCAGGCGGCCTCGGGTGAGGAGATGACCAGCCACTGCGACCCGTCCTTCACGCGGCCCGCGATCTCGGACTTGGTGTCCGCAGGCAGGCCACCGTGGTAGGCGAACCGGGTCGGCTCGGCGGTGAGCTCGCGGACGCGCCGCTCCAGGTCCAACGCCAACGCGACGGTCGGCACGATGAGGCAGGACTGCCGGGGCCGGTTGCCGATCGCCCGGGTCAGCACCGCGTCGGTCTTCCCGGACCCGGTCGGCAAGACGCAGATGACCGAATCTCCCGGCTGGGCCGCGCTGACGGCGCGGACCGCGGCCTTCTGGCCTGGGCTCAGGTACTGGTCCCGTCGAATTGCGCGCGTGTAGAAGGTGTCCGCGGGCACCCGCCAGTCCGGCCGCCGGGGCCTGCGCTGCGCGCTCGCCTCATCGGGCGCCCGGCCGTGGTGGTCCAGCCAAGCGGGGAGCCAGGGAGCCGCCTTCCAGCCGCGGCCGCCGACCTCGACGAAGCCGTGCGATCGCCATCGGCTGTCCGGGATGTCCGCCAGCTCCGCGGCGTCGGCGGAGATGGTGCCGTACCCGCGTGCGACCAGGGCGGACCGGATCAAGGGGAGCAGTTCGACGTCCCTGGGCCTGCCCGGGGTGGAGAGCCTGCGGGCGAGGCGGGGATGGTGCTCGAGGAGTTCGGCGAGGGCGATTCCGGTCATCGGTCGGGCGTCCGGGTGATGAAGACCGCTCCGCAGCTCTCCAGTGTGAACAGCGGGTCGGCCAACGCCCGGTCCACGGCATCGGCCACCTGCTGGTCCGCACTGCCCGCCGGCGGTTCCGCCGAGCGAGCCCTGAGGATGGCGTCCTCCCTCGCGCGGGTGGTCGCCGCGCGCCGCCGCGCGTCGGCGAGCCTGCGCACGATCCCGGGCATCCGGCGCAACTCGGCGAGCGCGTCGGCGTAGGCCGTCTCGCAGGTGAGCTTCCAGTCGTAGGGGGCGGTGAGCTCGTGGAACCGCTCGGGCCTGCTGCCCAGGTTGGTCCCCGCCGTGTGTTCGAGCTTCTGGGCCAGTCGCGGATCGCAGCGGCCGCGGCCCGGCTGCCACCAGATCCGCTCGATGGTGCTGGGGAGCAGGGCGGCGGTCCTGGCGTGGACTGCGCGCCGGTGGGCGGCGCTTTCGGCGGTGTCCCCGGCGGCCAGGCTGTTCGGACCGACTGCGATGTCGAAGCAGAAGAAGATCAGCGGCTGGGTGTCCGGGCCGCCTGCCGAAGTCGGCACCTCCACCGCGAAGGCACGTCCCCGGTCGTCCTGCTCCGCGAGCCGGGCGAAGGCGTCGACCAGGGGCTCGCCCCACCGGAGGAACCCGGCCCCTTCGATGGCGGTGAGCCGGTCGGCGGTGTACTTCGCCTCGAAGGTCCGTTCGGCGATCTGCCCGATCGCCCGGTCGGTCAGCAGCGGCGGGTTCTTCCGGTCCACCCGGAAGTGCAGCAGGCCGTCGTCGTCGAAGCTCGCCTTGATCCGCAGGACATCGCCCAGGTACTCGCGAATCGCGGTCTCGAACTCGGGCGCTTTCGCATCGACCTCGCTCAACCGGTCGGCCAGTTCCTCGTCCTCGACGCGGTCCTCGATGCTGTCGAGCAGGTCCTGGCCCGCGATGCGCCGCCGGTGCTGGTCCAGGGTCGCCGCGCGGGCCGACACCCGCTCGCCTGCGCCCGCCAGGGTGCTGGTGAGCGCCATCTCGAAGAACTCCGCCTCCACGTCCGACAGCACGTACTGCAACGTCGAGGTGGAGGAGGTGAAGGCCCCGAAGACGTTGTCGAGGACCCTGGTCCAGGCGCTCAGTTGGTGGTCGACGTCGGGGTCGGCCTCGGCGAACACCACGGATCGGACCGGGTGCTTCTCCTCGCTCCACCGGTCGAACCGGCCGAGGCGCTGCTCGATGCGCGAGGTCGTCGTGGGCAGGTCGAGGTGGAGGACCTCCACGATGAACTGCAGGTTCGTGCCCTCTTCCGCGGAGCGGTCGACGACGAGGAACGACTTCTCCGGGTTCCGGGCGAACTCCGCGGTCTGCTTGGTCCGCTCGGCGTCGTCCTGGGTCTCCAGGAGGGCGGACACCCGGTGCGCGCCGAGTTCGTGGACCAACCGGCGGGTGGCGGCCGCGGCCGTGTTCGGGTGGCTGCAGGCGATGGCGAACTTGCCCCGTCCGACGTGCTTGCGCGCCCAGGTGGTCATGGCCTTGAACCGGTCGACGGCGACGTCCGCGGCGAGCAACCGCTCCAGCTTGGCCGCCAGTTCCTCGGCCAAACCCGCCGTGCGCAGCTCGTGGACCGCCGCCTCCTCGTCAGGCGACAGGTCGTGCAGGGTCGCTCCCGCCAACGCCGCGGAGAGATCCTCGAGCGCGGGGATGGGGGCGAGGATGCGCCCGAGGACCACCTGGAGCACCCGACCCGCTCGTGGGTGGGCAGCCAGTTCGAGTTGGAGGCGCAGGTCTTCGAACACCTCCAGCAACTCGGCGCGCCGGGGGTCGGGATCGGTGATGCGCCAGTCCTCCGCATGGGTCCGCCCGCGGGCGGGGAAGTACTTCTTGAGCACCGCGGACCGCCGGTTGCGGATCATCCTGCGGTGCAGGCGGTACATCTCCGCGACATGGAGCTTGACGCGGTCCAGTTCACCTCTGGCCCGGTCCTCCTGGTTGGCCGAGATCGCCGTCAGCGCCCTGTCGACGGCGGCTCGCACCACCTGGTCGTCGGGCAGGAGGTCGGCGATCTGCTCCAAGGGGTCCACGAGGTAGCGCACCGGGGTGTCCTCGTCGCCGTCGAGTTCGGCCATCACCTCGGCGAGTTCGTCGCGCATCTCCACCCGCCTGCGGAAGGCGGCGATGTCGGAGAGCGAGTAGTTGGCGGGGTCGAGGAGGTGGAGCAGCCCGAGGAAGCCGATTTCGTTGCTGCGGACCGGCGTGGCGCTCAGCAGGAGGAGCGCTTTGGATTGGTGGGCGATGGCGCACAGGGCCGCGTAGCGCTCGTCCCGCTCGCCTGAGGCGCTGTGCTTGACGGCGTCGGTGAGCCGGTGCGCCTCGTCGACGATCGTCAGCAGCCTCGGCGCGGGCTTGATGCGGTCGACCACCGAATGCCCCGCGATGCGGACCCGTCGCGGGAACTGCTGGATGCGGAATTTCTGCCGCAGTTCCGATTTCCACTGCCCGATCATCTTGTCCGGCACGATGATCAGGGCTTCGCCAGGGCTGTCCAGGAGGAGTTGGCGCAGGACCATGCCTGCTTCGATGGTCTTGCCCAGTCCGACCTCATCGGCCAGCAGGTAGCGCGGGACGGGATCGGACAGCACCCGCCTCGCGGCGCCGATCTGGTGGTCGTGGATCTCCACCGCCGACGAGAGCAGGCCGCCCAGGTTGCGCGAGTGGCTGCGCTGCTGCTTGACGCGGTTGACCAGGGCGGTGCGCCGCTGGTGGAAGTACCGGGTCTCGACCGTTCCCGCCACCAGGAGCGCGATCGGGTCGGAGATGGGCTTCGACCACCGGACCCGCAGTTCCGCCGAGGGGACGACGGTCGTGTACCCATTCGGGAAGTGGACGTGGTAGGCGCTCGCCGCGACGTCCTGCGGCGAATCGATCCGGCCCACCAGCCAACGCTGGCCGTTGAACCACCACACGCGCTCCTGGGACGAAAGCGTGCCCGGCTGACACGTCCGCCCGAGGAGCGGGAACTCGACCTCAGGTGTGACCGGCGAATCGAAGAACCTGATGACTCCCCTGCCGGTGTCGACGCGCCCCCATCCGAGTTCGGAGTCCCACGCGAATGGCGCGTCGTCGGTATCCGGCCCGACCAGGTCGTCCAGCGACAGGAGGCAGTGCTGGTCCAGGTCTTCCTGCGGCCATGAAATCTGCTCACCTCCAGTCGGCGCGAAGCCCGTGGCAGTGCCGCTCCGGCCGCGTCGGTCGGTCATGTTCCCCGCCTTCCATGCCATCGGTCCGTCGGCGCACCCCCTCCGGTTGTTACATGAGGGGACCGACAGATCGGCCCCACGGCCTTGTCCGACGGTCGACGCAGTGCCTCACGTTCACTCGATCAAGCGATCTTAACGACCGTGATTCACCGTTCCGTGCCGGGGTCGCGGTTAACGCCGAGTTGTCCTTGACGGTTGTGATCGCGCTGCGCGGGATGCCGACAGGACAAATTCTGGACAGAAACTGGACATGGCTGGGCTCGGTCTCCGGATATCGAGTCGCGCGCCGACCGTCGCTTCGACTGGCTGAATTCGTGTCGAAATAGAATCGGTGCGGCCATGAATTGGCCGCACCGGGGTTGGAGCGCATTGATCTGGAAAGAGCCGGCCGCCCCTTCCGAGGAGGGGGCGGCCGGGTCGTGGTGTGCGGTGCGGCGGGCGGGATGGGCGTCCGCCAGCCGCACCGCGGTCAGCGGGTCAGCAGGGGCCGAGGTCCTGCCAGACTCCCCATTGGCCGGACAGCTCCGGCCGGTCGCCCTGGGTCCACCACTTCGCGCGGTACTGCTTGCCGAGGTGGGAGACCGTCGCGCCGCCGTGGTAGACCGCGGCGGCGTCCCACGCCGGGGCGGAGCAGGTCGGCGGGGTGGTGGTCGTGGTGGTCGGGTCGGTGGTGCCGCCGCCGGTGGTCGTGGTGGTGGTCGGCGGGGTGTCGGTGGTGCCGCGGGCGTGGTCCTGCACGACCGCGTACGACTTGCCGCCGAAGGTGACCGTGATGTTGGCCAGCTGCGTGATCGGCAGGTAGTACACCAGCTGCACCTCGGCGCTCGCGCCCGGCGCCAGCGTCTGCCACGACGGCGTCTTCAGCGACAGCCGGTGCAGGTCGCCCCGGATGCCGCCGATGTTCGGGCCGGAGTGCCCGGTCGAGACCACCGACAGGCTCCAGCCGGACTGCTGGCCCATCGTCGGCGGGGCCGAGGTGCCGTAGTCGAACTGGATCTCCGTGCCGCCGGGCAGCGGCGTGGTGGAGTTGTTGGTGACGCGCAGCTTCGGGCTGATCGGGTAGTTCGAGTCGCCGACCGGGAAGCCGTGCAGCTCCAGCTTCACGTCCAGCGCCTGGGTCGGCATCGTGATCTTGGCCTTGGTGTTGCCGTACGGCGCCGCGGTCCGGAAGGTGTCGTACATCAGGCTGGTGAGGGTGTCACCCATGAAGTACTCGTTGCGGGTGGTGTCGAAGTCGTAGTCACCCGCCAGCTCCCAGATCATGATGCCGCCGATGCCCTTGTCGGCCACGTACCGCGCCTTGGCCGCGATCGACGTCTCGTCCTCGGTGGACAGGAACACCTTCTTGTCGTTGTTCCACAGCCACGGGGCCACGAGGGTCGAGTCGTAGTGGCGGGTGTAGGTGCCGGTGAGGCGGTTCTCCGGCTTGGCCGGGTCGAGGCCGTAGTCGTCGAGGTAGCTCGGCGTGCGCCCTTCCTGCAGGTTCTTGGCGTGCCACATGGGGTTGCTGCCCGCGGGCACCTCGCCGCCGACCTTGTCCTGGTCGTGCCAGAGGTTGTCGATGCCGACCGCGCCGTTGCCGCAGGGCACGGTCGAGCCGACGGTGCCGCCGGTGCCGGGCGGGCACTTGGTCTGGTCGGGCAGCGCCGCGCGGCCCCACAGGCCGTTGGTGCCGCCGGTGACGCCCTGCCAGCCGCGGGTGTAGTACGGGACGCCGATGTTGATGCGGCCCGCGGGCATGTGGCCGCGGAAGTAGTGGTAGGCCCAGTCGGTGTTCAGGTAGCCGAGGCCGCCGTACTGGGCGGTGGAGTAGTAGTTCCAGTGCACCAGCTCGGCGTCGCGGCCGTCGTCGTACAGCGCCGCGTTCGGGCCGACGAAGTGGTTCCAGCCGCCGTGCAGGTCGTAGGACATGATGTTGACGTAGTCCAGGTACTGGGTGACCTGGTAGTTCTCCATGCCCCGCAGCATGTAGCCGGACGAGGGCGCGGCCACGGTCAGCATGTAGTACTTGTTGTCGGCGACGCTGGCGACGTCGAGCTTCTCGCGCAGCGTCTTCATCAGCGTGACGTACCCGGCCATCAGGCGGGCGCGGCGCGGGTTGGAGAAGGAGAAGTCGTCGGGGTTGCCGGAGTTGTTCATCGACGTGGCGTACTCGTAGTCGATGTCGACGCCGTTGAACCCGTACTTGCGGATGAACTCCACGGCGGAGTCGGCGAAGGCGTTGATCTTGGCGGTGGAGTCGGTGAGCGTGTAGAAGCCGCCGTCGGCCACGCGGGAGCCGTCGGGGGCGAGGTGGCCGCCGGTCTCGGCCCAGCCGCCCACGGAGATCAGCGTCTTCACCTCGGGGTGCAGCTTCTTGTACTTCGTCAGCTGGTTGAAGTGGCCCTTGTACGGCAGGGTCGGGTCCATCTCGGCGCCGGGCACGCCGGGCCACTCCATGCCGGTGGCGGCGTTGTTCGGGCCGTCGGGGCCGACGCTGAGCTTGCCAGCGGAGTCGATGTGGCCGAAGGCGTAGTTGATGTGGGTGATCTTGGTCCAGGGGATGTCCTTGGGCAGGTACGCGGGCTGGCCGTTCTTGCCGGTGCGCCAGCTGGTGAAGTACCCGATCACCCGGCGCGGGTGGTCCGCGCCCATCTTCTCCCGGCCGTCGGTGTCGTAGGCCAGGCAGTAGGGGACGTTGAGCGTCCCCGTGCGCGCGAGCCCGTCCGGGCGGCATGCCGCGTGCTCTGCCGCGTGGGACGTCGCGGGCAGGAGAACGCCGATACCGGTTAGCACTGCGAGCAGAAATGCCAGGGGGAGGCTCTTTCTGGCCACGTGCACCTCCAAGGTTGCAGGGTTGAGGAGGAGCGTATTGGTCTAAACCAATGGTCGTCAATGTTCGTGCGCCGGACGGGGCCATACTCCCCGGCTATGGCCAACTGGGATGAGCGCCCCGCGCCCCCGGTGCGGGAATCTACGAACCGACCCGATCGGCGACGCGGCGGGATGCCGGAGGACGCGCAGGTCCGTGCCGCGGTTGCGAGCAGGAGTGGCTCAGGGAGCGGCCGTCGCCGGGGTCGCGGTGGCGCCGTGCGCCGCCGGTGGCCGCGCGGCATGGCGCCCGTCCGCGGCCGCCGGCGCCTCCCGTCACGGCACCGCCGGGTGGCGGGCCGGGGGCAGGGGCGGACGTCACCAAGCGTGCGCCGGGTGGGCGAGCACCTGGCGGGCGCGCCGTTGGAGGGCGGGGCCGGATGATCCTCACGCATCCGGCCCCGCTAACGCATTCGGCCACGCTAACGGTGGTCTCTTTCAAGGGTTGGGCCTATTCGCCTGCGGCGGATCGGCTCGCCTTCGGCGTTGCGTTTGATTAAAAGAGCCCTCGCCGGGCGGGCAGGTCTCCAGGATGGTGGCCGGACTTGCCTGCCATCCCGTCGACCTCCCGGAGGGTTACCACAGCCAAGGCGGGGGTGCGGAGCTTGCGTTTTCGCGGTCAGGGTCCTTGGGGGACCCTGACCTGCAAGTTCCTGTTCTGTTGAGGGCCGCACCCCCGCCTTGGCTGTGGTAAGGCTGCGCCAGGTCGACGGGATGGCAGGCAAGTCCTGCTTTGGGGGTGCGGGGGAGGGGAGTGGTTAGCCGCTACGGGGTCCGGAAACTGCTCGGTGGAGCATTCCGGCTGCCGTGACCAAATGGTGGAGGTGGGCCTTTCGCATTGTTTCTTCGTCTGCGTTGCGGACTAGGACTCTGAGGTCTCGGTGGGTGGTTGTGCAGTGGGTGTTGGCTTCGGTGAGGACTTGGAGGCAGTGGGGGGTGATCTCGGAGATGCCGGTCAGGTCGATGACGATCATGCCTGCCCGGGTGCGGGAGAGGCAGGCGGCGGTGACCAGGTCGGCCCAGGCGGATTCGTCTGTTCGGGTCAGTTCGCCTGCTGCGGTGACGACGAGGGCGTAGCCGAGTCTGCGGACGCTGAGGCGGGTGGTGGTGTCTGCCCAGGTCCGTCGTCCGCGCTGCGCTGCCATACCCCCGAGACCCCGTCGGGGATCAAAAGGTTGCTTGCGCGTTCTATGCCACAGCGGCGTCGAGGGTGGCGATGTGGGCCGGGGTCAGCTCGACGGTGGGGGCGGCGGCGGAGTCGATGATGCTCTGCGGGCGGGAGGCGCCGGGGATCGGGATGATCGCGGGGGACTTGGCCAGCATCCACGCCAGGCAGACCCGCTGGGGGCTGATGCCCAGCTCCGCGCCTACGCCGGCGAACGCGCCGCCCAGGGCGCCCGCGGCGCTGATGCCGCCGAGGGGGCTCCACGGCAGGAACGCCACGCCCAGCTCCTCGCACAGCGCCAGCTCCGGCGCGCTGCTCTGGAACGTCGGTGAGTACTGGTTCTGCACCGCCGCCAGGCGTCCGCCGAGGACCTTGTGCGCGGTGCGGATCTCGTCGGGGTTGAAGTTCGAGACCCCCGCCATCCGGATCTTGCCCTCGTCCAGCAGCTCGGCCAGCGCGCCGACCGACTCGGCCACCGGGACCGCCGGGTCGGGGCGGTGGAACTGGTAGAGGTCGATGCGCTCCACGCCGAGGCGGCGCAGGGAGGCGTCGCAGGCGCGGCGCAGGTACTCCGGGCGGCCGTCGAGGCCCCAGCCGCCGCCGGGGGTGCGGGTGTGGCCGCCCTTGGTGGCGACCAGCACGTCCGCGCCGCGGGTGGCCTCGGCGATCAGCTCCTCGTTGTGGCCGAAGTCGGTCTCGTCCAGCGAGTAGGCGTCGGCGGTGTCGATGAGGGTCACGCCCGCGTCGACCGCGGCGCGGATGGTGGCGATGGCGCGGGCGCGGTCCGGCCTGCCCTCGATGGACATGGGCATGCCGCCGAGGCCGATCGCGCCGACCCGGGTGTCGCCCAGCTGTCGCAGCTGCATACCGCCGATGGTGCCAAAGCTCAGCCGAGCTTGCGCGGCCACAGCGCCCGGCGCAGGGCGGCGCGGAAGGCCGCGGTCGCGGGCTCGATCTCGGCCAGGTGGGCGTTCAGCCTGCGCGGATCGGTCGACGGGTCGGGCGCGGGCGGGGTCAGGTCCAGCCAGACCAGGCCCGTCACCCGACCGGTGACGTTCGACCACCAGCCGGTGATCTCCCGCGTCACGTCCGCCTCCCGGGCGGCGGCCGCGGTGATCGCCCTGCTCACCTCGCGCAGGTGCTCGGCCAGCTCCTGCGCCCGGCGCTGCTCGTGCTTGCGGTGCCGGTCGGCGGCCTGGTGGGCGGTGTCCAGCAGGCGCTTGTACTCGGCCACGGGGTCGTCGTCGGTCATGCCGTGTCCACCGCCGTCGGGATGCCCAGGGCTGTCGAGGTGTCGAACGGGATCAGCACGTCCGGGTGGGTGTGCGTGGTGCGGTCGAAGAAGATCGCCCGCTGCGGGCGCGGCGACCAGTCCACCACCTGGCCCGCGGCCAGCGTGGTCAGCTCGCTGCCCTGCACGTCCAGCGCGACCCAGGCGCCGATGTCGTCGAAGCCGCCGAAGCCCATCGTCTCCTTCAGCCGGGCCACGCCGCGCCACCAGCCCAGCACGTGCACGCCGTGCGCCGGGCCGTCGCGCAGCAGGGCGCGCAGCCGGTCGAGGCCGCTGGTCATGCTCGGCGGCTCCTTGGCCTCCAGCCAGCGGTGCGCGCCGTCCACGCACGGGAAGACGACGTAGCGCGGGCGCTCGGCGGTGCTCGGGGTCAGCTCGGCGATCGACTTGTCCAGCCGCAGCTCCACCGCGTGGCCCATCGCCCGCAGCCGCTCGGCGAGGGCGTCGGCGCGCTGGCCGAGCGCGGGCACCGGGCACCACACGCTGAAGTCGCACTCGCCGGGGTTGTGCTTCCTGGCCAGCGACAGCGCCGCGCTCTCCAGCACGGCGAACGCATCGGCGACCGCGGTGCCCAGCACCGCGAGGTTGCGCCCCGGCGCGGCCTCCAGCCGCAGCACGGCCGCCCGGTCGTTGACGTCGATGATCTGCCCGAGCAGCGGTCCCGACGGCGTGGCGAAGTCGGCCGCGTGCACCAGGTCCGGCTGGTGGGCGCCGTCGAACAGCCGCGGCGGCGCGGTCGGCATGGTCGCGTGCAGCTCGCGCTGCAGGGCGTCGAAGGTGCCCCGGCTCGACGCATCCGGCACGTGGGCGACCTCGTTGCCGTGCCCGACGCCGGAGTCGTGGTTGACCACCACGTGCCAGCGCGGCAGCGACATCGCGGCCAGGTTCTGCTCGGCGAGCACCCGCTTGGCCTTGGGCATGGCGATGCGCAGCGTGCACTGCTCGAACACCGCGGGCTTGCCCCAGAACGCCTCGATGCCCGCGATGTCCTGGCTGGCCAGCACCAGGTGGATGCCCTGCGAACGGCCGCGCCGGGCCACGTCCTCCAGCAGCGCCGCGGCCTGCTGGGTGATCCGGTCGCGGCCTGCGAACAGCGCCTGGAACTCGTCGATCACCGCCACGATCCGCGGCCAGTGCCCGTCGGGGTCGGCGTCGCGCAGCTCGGCCAGCTTGGTCACCTCGTGCCGCTTGGCCGCCTCGGCCCGGCGGGCCAGCTCGGCGGTCAGGAACCGCAGCAGCGCCAGGCCGAACTCCCGGTCGGTGTTGACGTTCACGCCGACCAGGCGCGCCTGCGGCAGGAAGCTGGGGTCCTTGCTGCCCGGGGTCAGCCCGGCGAAGGACACCCCCTCCTTGAAGTCCAGCAGGTACAGCTCCAGCTCCATCGGCGAGTACCGCGACGCCAGGCCGCCGATGAGCGCGTAGAGGAAGTTCGTCTTGCCCGACCCGCTCGGCCCGGCGATCAGCGCGTGCGGGGTCGCGTCGCCGAGCACGACGTCGACCGGCTCGCCCTCGGCGAAGCCGATCGGCGTGCGCAGCTCGTCGCGCGCGGAGCGGACCGGCGCGGGGGCCAGCAGGTCGGCGAAGGAGCGCGGGCCGCCGCGGAACTCGCGCACCCGCTCGTGCACCGCCGCGGCCAGCGCGGCGACCTCGGCCGCGGGCAGCGGCGGGTCCGGCCGCACCACCACGCCGCGCCCGGTCATGCTGGAGGTGGCCAGGTCCGGCTCGGTGAACGTGATGGTCTCCAGTGGACTGTTCACCGACACCGGCACGTCCACGAGGATCAGGTGCACGCCCGCGTCCGGGCCGGTGCGGGCGACCCGGCTCAGCTCGTGGGTCAGCTCGTCGGGCAGCCGCTCGCCGTTGCCGAAGAGCACCGCGACCCGCCACGGGTCGCCCGGCCCGTGCGCGCTGCGGCGGCCGTCGCGCAGGGCGCTGTCGTGCGCGCGGCGGATGTGCCCGGCCAGCGTCGCCAGCAGGTCGCCGAGCAGGGTGGGGTCGTGCACGGTGAGCAGCCGCTCCGCGCTGAGCGGGTGCAGGTTGGGCAGCGGGCCGGTGAGGTGGCCGATGTCCCAGATGTGCACGCGCAGCAGGCCGGGGGCCAGCGTGGCCAGCATCCGGGCCAGCAGGGTCTCGACGATGCCGTCCACCGCGGCGCGCCCGCCGGGGGCGGAGTTGATCCGCAGGTGGCCGCGGCCCAGCAGCGGCACGGCCAGCGGGAACTCCTCGGCGGAGTGCTCGACGGCGGCGCGGCCCACCCGCCACAGCCGCGGCACCGGGCCGCCCGCGCCGGGGGTGCGCAGCCAGTCGTGCCCCTCCGCGCCCGCGGCGCCGGGGGCGGCGCGCTCGACCAGCGCGCGCACCGCGGGCAGCGCCTCGGTCTGCCAGGTGGTGTAGCTGGCGTCGCGCTCGGCCTCCAGCCTGCGCCACACCCCGGTCAGCGCGGGGTCGCCGTCGACCCTGGCCATCAGCTCGGCGGAGCGGGCCGCCGTGCCGAACCCCATGCTGTGCACCGAGTGCTCGAACTCCGCGCGCGCCCGCTCGGCCTCGGCGGCGATGCGGGCGGCGGCGGCCGCGCCCAGCGCCCGGCCGAGCACGCCGCGCAGGGTGGCCAGCGCGGCGTTCGCGCGCCGCTTGCGTTCGGCCTTGCCCATCTACAGCCTCGTCAGGTAGTCGGCGATGGTCTCCCTGGCCGCGGCGGCCAGCCCGGCCACCCTGGTCAGCTCGGCGATCGCCAGGTCGAGCTCGGCCGGGGACCAGCCGGTGCCGTCGGGGGAGAGCCTGGTCAGGATGGCCCGCGCGGCGGTGAGCTCGCGCAGGGCCGTGTCGGTGCTGGCCGCGGCGGCGGCCAGCGTGGCCAGGACCTGGCCCAGCGCGGCCGCGTACTCCCTGATGCTCACCACCGCAACATAGCGCCGGGGTTGGCCCGCGGCGAGGGCGCTGCTCCATCAGGGCGAACGGCCGCCACAGTGGACGACGGCGGTCTACTGTGGTCAGATCTGGGCGTTCCAGGTCTCCATCGCGGTGATCGAGGCCTGGGCGCTGCCCTGGATGTCGGTCAGCCCCTGCAGGGCCTGGGCGAGCATGCCGAGCGCCTGGGGGGCCTCCGGGCGCGACGTGCCTTGCGAGGCGTTGGCCAGCAGCGTGCGCGCCTCGTCCCACTGCATGGCCGCCTGGGTGAGCGCCTGGATACCCGCCTGCACCTTCTCGGTGGCCGCGGCGACGCCCGCCTTGGACTCCTCAATACCGCCCATGCCCGGTTAACCTACCCGGTCTTGATCTCCCGCGCCGTCGGCAGGGTGGGCGGTTTCCGCTGGCGAACGGATTAGTAGGATCTTCGCTCGC
The DNA here is from genome assembly GCF_053604195.1 of Actinokineospora sp. NPDC004072. Classification (NCBI taxonomy): domain Bacteria; kingdom Bacillati; phylum Actinomycetota; class Actinomycetes; order Pseudonocardiales; family Pseudonocardiaceae; genus Actinokineospora; species Actinokineospora sp. NPDC004072. The sequence goes on from NZ_JBSGHB010000017.1 coordinate 114,630, forward strand.
GGTGATGCAGGACAACCGTCACGTTTGCTTTCCGCCGTAGGTGCGCGGGGTGAACACGGCCAGCGTCCCGTCGGGCCGCCGGGTCGTGCGGGTGTGCGAGCTGCCGACGAGCAGCAGGCACCGCATGTCGACCGTGGCCGGGTCCAGGTCCGCCAACCGGGTGATCCGCAGCGCCTCCTCCGGCCCGCCGACGTCGCGGCCGATCACCACCGGGGTGTCCGGGGAGCGGTGCTCCAGCAGCAGATCCCGGGCCTGGCCGAGCTGCCAGGTCCGGCTGCGCGAGGCCGGGTTGTAGATGGCGATGGCGAAATCCGCCTCCGCCGCCGCGGCCAGCCGCTTGGTGATGACCTCCCACGGCTTGAGGCGGTCGGACAGCGAGATGGTGCAGTAGTCGTGCCCGAGCGGCGCGCCCGCCCTGGCGGCGACGGCGTGGGCCGCGGTCACCCCGGGCAGGACGCGCACGGGGACCTCCCGCCACAGCGGGTCGTCGGCGACCTCCAGCACGGCGGTCGCCATCGCGAAGACGCCCGGGTCGCCGGAGGAGACCACGGCCACGCGCCGCCCGCGCTTGGCCAGGTCGAGCGCGAACGCGGCCCGCTCGGCCTCGACCTGGTTGTCGGAGAGGTGGCGGCGCTGGCGGGGGTTGTGCGGGACGCGGTTGAGGTAGGTGGTGTAGCCGACCAGGTCGTCGGCGGTGGCCAGCGCGTCTTGCGCCTCCGGCGTCAGCCACGGCCGCCCGGCCGGTCCGAGCCCGACCACGACCACCTCGCCCACGCCGCCCGCCTCGCGCGCGGGGGCGGCCGGGGTCGCGGTGGGCAGGTTGTTGAGGGGGCTGGGGAGGATGGCGGTGGAGAAGTACGGGACCGTCTCGGGGTCTACTTCGGACAGCGGGAGGACCCGCCCGGTCGGCCAGGTGGCGCGCTCGACGTACAGCGCCTGGTCGAGCTTGCCCGCCTCCTCGAACGCCGCGCGGACCTTCGGGAAGGTCCGGCCGAGCTTGAGCACCGCCGCGGAGTCCGTTGTGGACAGATGGGCGGTCAGGGCGTCGGCGGGCAGCGTGCCCGGCAGCACGGTGAGGACCTCCTCGCCCTCGACCAGCGGGCGCTGGAGCACCGCCGACGCCGCGCTGACGGAGGTGACCCCGGGGACCACGACCGTGGGGTAGCGGTCGCACAGGCGCTTGTGCATGTGCATGTACGAGCCGTAGAACATCGGATCGCCCTCGGCGAGGACGACCACGTCCCGGCCGGCGTCCAAATGCGACGCCAGGCGGGCGGCGCTCTCGGCGTAGAAGTCGGCCATCGCGCCCGCGTAGCCGCCGGGGTGGTCGGTGGTCTCCACGGTCAGCGGGTAGACGAGCTGCTCCTCGATCTGCCCCTCCCGCAGGTACGGCTCGGCGACGCCGCGGGCGATCGAGCGGCCGTGGCGCGCGCTGTGGTAGGCGATCACCTGGGCGGCGGAGATCAGCCGGGCGGCCTTGACGGTGACCAGCTCCGGGTCGCCGGGGCCCAGGCCGACGCCGTAGAGGGTGCCGGTCATTCGGCGTCGCTCGCGATCGCGTTGATGGCGGCCGCGGTCATGGCGCTGCCGCCGCGCCTGCCGCGGACCACCAGGTAGGGCAGGCCGGACTCCATCAGCGCCTCCTTCGACTCCGCGGCCCCGATGAAGCCGACGGGGATCCCCAGCACGGCGGCGGGCGTGCCCGCGCCTGCCGCGACCATCTCCAGCAACCGGAACAGCGCCGTCGGCGCGTTGCCGACGGCCACGACCGAGCCCGCGAGCCGGGGCCGCCACAGCTCCATCGCCGCCGCGCTCCGGGTGGTGCGCAGCTCGGCGGCCAGGCCCGGGACGGCCGGGTCCGACAGCGTGCACACCACCTCGTTGTCGGCCTGCAACCGCGCCCTGGTCACTCCGGAGGCGACCATCTGCGCGTCGCACAGGATCGGCGCGCCCGCGTCGAGGGCCGCCCTGGCCGCGGCCACCACGCCGGGGGAGTACGCCACGTCGCGCACCAGGTCGACCATGCCGCAGGCGTGGATCATGCGGACCACCACGCGCGCCACGTCCTCCGGCAGCCCGGCCAGGTCCGCCTCGGCGCGGATCGTCGCGAACGAGCGGCGGTAGATCTCCGCGCCGTCCCTGATGTAGTCGGTCACCTCTGCTCCTGCCTGACCTCAGCCACCACGTCGCCGGACACCGGCCTGCCGTCGACCTCGTAGCCGCCGTCCACGGCCACCACGTCGACCACGTCTCCCGCAGGCCGCCCGCACCGGCGCGCGCAGCCCGCGAAGTGCACCGGCCGCCCCGGGCGGGCGACCCGCAGCGCGTCGGCCCGCACGTCGGCCAGCGCCTTGGCGCAGCCCGGCCTGCCGGTGCACGCCGTCACCCCGATCGCCGGGTCGGCGGGGTCGACCACCAGGCCGACCGCGGCCAGCTCGGCCGCCGTCGCGCCCGGGACGACCACCCCGCGCCACGGTGTGATCACCACGTGCGGCGCGGCGGCCAGCACGGCGAGCTGCCGGTCGTCCAGCCGCCCGAGCGGCACCGCCGCCCCCGCGGCGCCGCCGAGGTCGCCCAGCGGGCCCGCCGTCGGCGGGCGGCCGGGCGCGATCCGCGCGGGCGAGGCGCCCAGCCGCTCGACGATCTCGGCCACCTGATCACCCAGCTCGGCGATCCGCCACTGCCCGTCGCGGATCTCCAGGAACGCCCGGGCCGCCGCCAGCATCGCCGCGACGGGCTCGGCCACCCGGACCCCGTGGTCCTGCCCGCCGAGCAGGATCGCCCACCGGCCCCCGACCGGCAGCGCGGCCACGTCCGCGCCCAGCCACGCCACGTCCCCCACCCCGGAGTCGAGCGCGAACAGGAACCGCCCCGGGAGCGCAGCCAGCACCGGATCCGCGCACAGCGCCGCATCCAGCACTGCCGCATCCACCCCTGCCGCGCCGAACCCTGCCGTGCCGACCCCTGCCGCGCCGAGCCCTGCCGTGCCGACCCCTGCCGCGCCGAGCCCTGCCGTGCCGACCCCTGCCGCGCCGAGCCCTGCCGGGCCCACCTCGGCCGCGCCCAGCCCTGCCGGACCCACCTCGGCCGCGTCGACCCCTGCTGCGTCCACCGCTGCCGCGCCGCGCCGGGGCAGCGGCGAGGACATGATGTTGCGCACTTTTTCGTGGGAGAGCGACGGCAGCAGCCCCGCGGCCGCCAGCCGCGCCCCCAGCTCCACCGGCCCGTCCGGCCCCAGCCCGCGGATCTGGACGTTGGCCCGCGAGGTCAGCTCCAGCCCCCCGCAGCCCAGCTCGGCCGAGGCCGCCGCGAGCACCCTGAGCTGCGCGGACGTCACCCGGCCGCCGGGCAGCCTGACCCGGGCCAGGCCCCCGTCCGCGGCCTGGTGCACGTCGAGCGCGCCCGGGCAGGCGTCGACGCCCGAGCGGCGGTTCTTGAGGGACACGCCCCGAATATAGGGTGAGCCCGACGAGGCGACGGCAACGGAGGAAGCCGGTGGGAATCCGGCGCGGTCCCGCCACTGTCACCGGGGAGCGACCCCCACCATGGCCACCGCGAGGGAAGGCCGGGGGGAACGACGATCCGGGAGCCAGGACACTCCGCCGTCGCGTCCCTCACTACCCGGGGCGAGGACCCCAGGAAGGGCGCCATGATCCTGCTGCTGTCCACCTCGGACACCGATCTGCTCTCCGCCCGCGCCTCGGGCGCGGACTACCGGCTGGGCAACCCCGCCCGGCTCGCCGCCGCCGACCTGCCCGCCCTGCTCGACGGCGTGGCCGTGGTCGTGGTGCGGCTGCTCGGCGGCCGCCGCGCCTGGGAGGAGGGGCTCGACGCGCTGCTGGCCGGGCCGCGGCCGGTCGTCGTGCTCGGCGGGGAGCAGGCCCCCGACGCCGAGCTGATGCAGTGCTCCACCGTGCCGGGCGGCGTCGTCGCCGAGGCGCACAAGTACCTCGCCCACGGCGGCAAGGACAACCTGCGTGAGCTGCACCACTTCCTCTCCGACACGCTGCTGCTCACCGGGACCGGCTTCAGCCCGCCGGTCGAGCTGCCGGTGTGGGGGCGGCTGGAGCGCCCGGCGTCGGCCGAGGGGCCGCGCGTCGGCGTCCTGTACTACCGCGCCCACCACATCGCCGGGAACACCGCGTTCGTCGAGGCCCTGTGCGCGGCCGTCGAGGAGCGCGGCGGCCAGCCCGTCCCGCTCTTCTGCGCCTCCCTGCGCACCGCGCCCGCCGACCTGCTCGACCTCCTCGGCACGGTCGACGCCCTGGTGGTCACCGTCCTGGCCGCGGGCGGCACCCGGCCTGCGGACGCGGGCGCGGGCGGCGATGACGACGCCTGGGACGTCGGCGCCCTGGCCGCCCTCGACATCCCGATCCTGCAGGCGCTGTGCCTGACCAGCGACCGCGCCACCTGGGCGGCCAGCGACGACGGGCTGTCCCCGCTGGACACCGCCACCCAGGTCGCCGTGCCCGAGTTCGACGGCCGGATCATCACCGTGCCGTTCTCGTTCAAGGAGCAGGACGCCGACGGGCTCTCGGTGTACGTCGCCGACCCCGAGCGGGCGGGCCGGGTCGCCGGGATCGCGGTCGCGCACGCCCGGCTCAAGCACGTGCCCGCCGCCGAGAAGAAGATCGCGATCGTGCTCTCGGCCTACCCGACCAAGCACTCCCGGCTCGGCAACGCCGTGGGCCTGGATTCCCCCGCCAGCGCCGTGCGCCTGCTCAAGGCGCTGGGCGAGGCGGGCTACGACATCGGCGAGCTGCCCGGGGTCGCCGAGCAGGACGGCGACGCGCTCATCCACGCGCTGATCGCCGCGGGCGGCCTGGACCCGGACTGGCTCAGCGCCGAGCAGTTGGCGGGCAACCCGGTCCGCATCCCGGCGTCGAGCTACCGCGCCTACTTCGACACCCTGCCCGACGAGCTGCGCGAGAGCATGGTCGAGCACTGGGGCCAGGCCCCGGGGGAGCTGTTCGTCGACGGCGACGACATCGTGCTGGCCGCGCTGCGGGCGGGCAACGTCGTGGTGATCGTGCAGCCCCCGCGCGGCTTCGGCGAGAACCCGGTGGCCATCTACCACGACCCCGACCTGCCGCCGAGCCACCACTACCTGGCCGCCTACCGCTGGATCGCCGCCGACTTCGGCGCGCACGCGGTCATCCACCTGGGCAAGCACGGCAACCTGGAGTGGCTGCCCGGCAAGAACCTCGGCCTCTCGGCGGCGTGCGGCCCGGACGCCGCCATCGGCGACCTGCCGCTGATCTACCCGTTCCTGGTCAACGACCCCGGCGAGGGCACCCAGGCCAAGCGCCGCGCCCACGCCACCCTGGTGGACCACCTGGTGCCGCCGATGGCCCGCGCCGAGACCTACGGCGACATCGCGCGCCTGGAGCAGCTGCTCGACGAGTACTCCTCGATCTCGGCGATGGACCCGGCCAAGCTGCCCGCCATCCGCGCCCAGATCTGGACCCTCGTCCAGGCCGCCAAGCTCGACCACGACCTCGGCCTGGCCGACCGCCCGCACGACGCGGAGTTCGACGACTTCCTGCTGCACGTCGACGGCTGGTTGTGCGAGATCAAGGACGTGCAGATCCGCGACGGGCTGCACGTGCTGGGCGAGCCGCCGACGGGGGAGGGGCGGGTCAACCTGGTCACCGCCATGCTCTCGGCCCGGCAGATGTGGGCAGGCCAGGTCGCCGCCCTGCCCGGCCTGCGCGAGGCGCTGGGCCTGGTCGACGGCGCGGACCGGACGACGACCGACGCGATCGACGAGCAGGCGCGGTCGCTGGTGCGGGCGATGGACGCCCGCGGCTGGGCGCCCGAGGCCGCCGCCGAGGTCGCCCCCAACCCGGAGGTGGCGCGCGTGCTGGCCTTCGGCGCCACCGAGGTCGTCCCGCGCCTGGACCGCACGACCGACGAGATCGGCAACGTCCTGCACGCCCTCGCAGGCGGCTACGTCCCCGCCGGGCCGAGCGGGTCGCCGCTGCGCGGGCTGATCAACGTGCTGCCGACCGGCCGCAACTTCTACTCCGTCGACCCCAAGGCCGTGCCCAGCAGGCTGGCCTGGGAGACCGGCTCGGCGATGGCCGATTCGCTGCTGGAGCGCTACCGCGCCGACACCGGCCAGTGGCCGCGCTCGGTCGGGCTGTCGGTGTGGGGGACCTCGGCCATGCGCACCGCGGGCGACGACATCGCCGAGGTGCTGGCGCTGCTGGGCGTGCGGCCGGTGTGGGACGCGGCCTCGCGGCGGGTCAGCGGCCTCGAAGTGGTCCCGCTGGCCGAGCTGGGCCGCCCGCGCATCGACGTGACCATCCGCATCTCCGGGTTCTTCCGCGACGCCTTCCCGCACGTGGTCTACCTCCTCGACGACGCGGTGCGCATGGTCGCCGCGCTGGAGGAGTCCGATGAGGACAACTTCGTCCGGGCCCACGTCCGCGCCGACGGGGTGGACGAGCGGCGGGCCACCACGCGGATCTTCGGCTCCAAGCCCGGCGCGTACGGAGCCGGGCTGCTGCCGCTGATCGACAGCCACAACTGGCGCGACGACCGCGACCTCGCCGAGGTCTACGCCGTGTGGGGCGGCTTCGCCTACGGCCGCGGCCTCGACGGCTGCCCGGCGCGCGAGGACATGGAGTCGGCCTACCGGCGCATCGCCGTCGCCGCCAAGAACGTCGACACCCGCGAGCACGACATCATCGACTCCGACGACTACTTCCAGTACCACGGCGGCATGATCGCCACCGTGCGGGCGCTGACCGGCAAGGCGCCCGCGGCCTACATCGGCGACAGCACCCGCCCGGAGTCGGTGCGCACGCGGTCGCTGGTGGAGGAGACCAACCGCGTCTTCCGCTCCCGGGTGGCCAACCCGCGCTGGATCGAGGCCATGCGCAGGCACGGCTACAAGGGCGCGTTCGAGCTGGCGGCCACCGTCGACTACCTGTTCGGCTACGACGCCACGACCGGCGTCGTCCCGGACTGGATGTACGACACCCTGGCCCAGACCTACGCCCTGGACGAGGTGAACCGCAAGTTCTTCGCCGAGGCCAACCCGTGGGCCCTGCACGGCATCGCCGAGCGCCTGCTGGAGGCCGCCGACCGCGGGCTGTGGGCCGAGCCGGACGCCGCCACCCTCGCCGCGCTGCGCACCCTCTACCTGGAGGTGGAGGGCGACATCGAGGCCGGGTCGGAGTAGGCCCAGGTCGCCGGGAGCGCGGTGATCCCGCGCAGCACGCCGTAGGTCCACTGCGGCGCGAAGCCGTCCGGGAAGCGGTAGCGGCCGAGCGCGGCCAGCACCTCGTCGACGATGATGCCCAGCTCCAGCCGGGCGAGGTGCTGGCCGAGGCAGCGGTGCGCGCCCGCGCCCCAGGCCAGGCCCGCGCCCTGGTCGCGGTCGGGGCGCAGCGCGTCGGGGTCGGCGTGGACGGCCTCGTCGCGGCTGCCGGACCCCCAGGCGATCAGCAGCCGGTCGCCCGCGGCGAGGTCGACGCCGTTGAGCGTGGTGGGGCAGCGGACGGTGCGGGCGGTGGTGGCGACCGGGGCCTCCAGCCGGACCACCTCGTCGACCAGGGCGGCGCGCGGGTGGGCGGCGAGGCCGGGATCGCGGCCGAGCAGCCACAGCAGGCTGCTGGTGGCGTCGATCGTGGTCAGCGCGCCCGCAGCGACCATCAGCAGGAGGTACTTGACCGCGTCCGGCTCGGTGACGCCGGGGTCGGTGACCACCGCGCTGAGCGGGTCGTCGCCCGGGTCGGCCCGGCGCAGCCGCACCTCCTCGGTGAGGAAGTCGAGGTAGGGCTCGGCGCGGCCCTCGGTCACCGCGCCGATCAGCAGGTCGGCCAGCCGGTGGCGGCGGTGCGCGGCGACGCCGAGCACGTCGGCGACGACCAGCGGCGGGATGCGGCGGGCCACCTCTGCCACCAGGTCGCCGCGCCCGCGAGGGGCGAGGTCGGCCAGGGTGGCGCGGGCGGTGGCCCGGATCGCGGGCGCCCACCGGGCCACCGCGGCCCGGCTGAAGTAGGGGGCCAGCCTGCGCCGCACCCCGGTGTGCTCGGGCGGGTCCTGCTCGAACAGCGGCGCCACCGCCGCCTCCACCCCCGGCAGCAGGGTCGCCGCGCCGATGGACTCCGCGCGGGCGGAGAAGCGGGTGTGGTCGCGGCCGACGGCGGTGATGTCGGCGTGCCGGGTGACCACGTGGAAGCCGCCGTGGCGGGTGCTGCGCGCGACTGGGCAGCGCGTGCGCAGCTCGCGCAGGGCGGTGTGGACGTCGGCGGCGACCGCCGGGTCGAGGTGGTCGAAGTCGGTCGCCTGCCGCGTCACGGGGCGCTCCCCTCACCGGTGCTCGAAAGTCGGGTGCTCGAACCGCCCGCGCATTCTCGGTGATCGAGGCGTTCCGGGCAGCATCCGATCGGGTTGATCGGGCATGGTTTCGATCACGCTGGGTGCGACCGGGGATTGGCTGGGGCCTGCCGGGGGTATGCCCCGCACGAACACGGCGACCCCTGGGAGAACCGACGATGACCACTGATGTGGTGGAGCTGATCCTCGCCGACCACCGGCGGATGGAAGAGCTGTTCCGCACCCTGCGCGACCGCGGCGCCGACCGGGCCAAGGCCCTGGAGGAGCTGGCCTACCTGCTGGTCGCCCACGCCGAGGCCGAGGAGGCCAAGGTCTACCCGGCCCTGCGCCGCTACAAGCAGGTCGACGACGACGAGATCGACCACAGCGCCGAGGAGCACGCCGAGGGCAACATGGCGCTGCTGGCCCTGATGGAGGTCGAGGACACCGACTCCGAGGAGTGGGAGGGCAAGCTCGAGGAGCTCGTCGCCGCCATCAACCACCACGTGGATGAGGAAGAGCGCACGATCCTCAACGACGCCCGCGAGACCGTCGCCGAGGAGCGGCGCGCGGAGCTGGGCGAGCAGTTCGTCACCGAGCGCGACAAGCGCATCGATGCGGGCTGTGGGACCGTCGAGTACGTCCGGGACCTCGTCGAGCGGACCAAGGATCGAGTGGACTAGGGAAGGACAGAGGCCATGATCCTGCGCAGGATCGCGCGACCCATGCTGGCAGGCATCTTCATCTGGGGCGGGGTGCAGGCGCTGCGCGCCCCCGAGGCCCACGCCGAGGCGGCCAAGCCGCTGCTGGACCAGGCCAAGGCCAAGGCGGGCGACCGGATGCCCGAGCAGGTGCCGACCGACCCCGTGGCCCTGGTCAAGATCGATGGCGCGGTCAAGGTGGTCGCGGGCGTCATGCTGGCCACCAACCGGATGCCGCGGCTGGCCGCGCTCCTGCTGACCGGCAGCCTGGTGCCCACCACCATCGGCGCCCACCAGTTCTGGGCGGAGAAGGACCCCGCCCAGCGGAACATGCACCTTCAGCACTTCCTGAAGAACGCGGGCCTGCTCGGCGGGCTGCTGCTGGCCGTCGCCGACACCGAGGGCAAGCCCTCGATGGGCTGGCGGGCCCGCCGCGCAGGCCGCGCGGTGCAGAGCCAGGTGCACGACTTCGGCGCCTGGGCGCAGAACACGACCAGCAACGTCGGCGGCGCGATGGCCGCCGCGCCGCGGCGGGCGCGCCGCGCGCTGGCCGACGTGATGCCCTAGCGCAGGAGCCGGACGCGCGCCGCGGGATCGCCCCGCGGCGCGCGTCCGGTTGATGTCACAGTTGCGGTCCAGGTCACCCGGGCGGCGGAAGCTATAGGTTGGGCTCCGTGTCCGATTCCCGGGAGGCTGCCGTGATCCCGTCCGAGTCCGCCATCCGCCGCGCGCTGCGCCGGGCCCGGGACGGCGTCGCGCTGGACCAGGTGGAGGCCGAGGTGCTGCTGCACGCCCGCGGCGAGCACCTCGACGACCTCTTCGCCACCGCGAGCCGCATCCGCGACGCCGGGCTGACCGCGGTGGGGCGGCCCGGGATCGTCACCTACTCGCGCAAGGTGTTCATCCCGCTCACCCGGTTGTGCCGCGACCGCTGCCACTACTGCACCTTCGCCACCGTCCCGCACCGGGTGCCCGCGCCCTTCCTGAGCCCCGACGAGGTGCTCGACATCGCCCGCAAGGGCGCCGAGCTGGGCTGCAAGGAGGCCCTGTTCACCCTCGGTGACCGCCCGGAGGACCGCTGGGGCGCGGCCCGGGACTGGCTCGACGCCGCCGGGTACCCGGACACGCTGTCCTACGTGCGCGCGATGGCCATCCGCGTGTTGGAGGAGACCGGCCTGCTGCCGCACCTGAACCCGGGTGTGCTGACCTGGACGGACTTCCAGCGGCTCAAGCCGGTCGCCCCGTCGATGGGGATGATGCTGGAGACCACCGCCACCCGCCTGTGGTCCACCCCGGGCGGGCCGCACTACGGCTCGCCCGACAAGGAGCCCGCCGTGCGGCTGCGCGTGCTGGAGGACGCGGGCCGCAGCGCGGTCCCGTTCACCACCGGCATCCTCATCGGCATCGGCGAGACGCCCGCCGAGCGGGTGGAGTCGCTGTTCGCCATCCGGGCCGTCGCCCGCAAGTACGGCGGCGTGCAGGAGGTGATCATCCAGAACTTCCGCGCCAAGCCGGACACCGCGATGCGCGCGATGCCCGACGCCGAGGCCGCGGAGCTGGCCGCCGCCGTCGCGGTCGCCCGGGTCGTGCTCGGGCCCAAGGCGCGCATCCAGGCCCCGCCGAACCTCATCGGCGGGGAGTACGGGCTGCTGCTGCGCGCGGGCATCGACGACTGGGGCGGGGTCTCCCCGCTCACCCCCGACCACGTGAACCCCGAGCGGCCCTGGCCGCAGATCGATGAGCTGGCCGCGCACACCGCCGCGGCCGGTTTCCGCCTGGCGGAGCGGCTGACGGTGTACCCGGAGTACCTCCGCGAGCCGTGGCTGGACCCGCGGATCGCCGGGCATGTCGCGGCCCTGGCCGACCCGTCCGGGCTGGCGGTCGAGGGCGCCCGGCCGGTGGGCAGGCCGTGGCAGGAGCCGGAGATCGCCCTCGACGGCTCCGGCCGCACCGACCTGCACACCGAGATCGACACCGTCGGCCGCACCGCCGACCGCCGCGACGACTTCGATTCGGTGTACGGGGACTGGGCCGAACTGCGTTCGGCGGTGGATGCCTCCTCGGGGTCCGCCGGGGTGGCCGGGGTGGTGCGGCCGGAGTTCCTGACCGCCCTGCGCCACGCCGAGCGCGACCTCGCCCGGCTGTCCGATTCGGACGCCCTGACGCTGCTGTCGGCCGCCGAGGGCGCGGAGCTGGCCGCGCTGGCGGGCCTGGCCGACGACCTGCGCCGCGACGCGGTCGGCGACGAGGTGACCTACGTGGTCACGCGGAACATCAACTTCACCAACGTCTGCTACACCGGCTGCCGGTTCTGCGCCTTCGCCCAGCGGCGCACGGACGCCGACGCCTACACCCTCTCCCTGGACCAGGTGGGCCAGCGCGCCGAGCAGGCGTGGTCGGTGGGCGCCACCGAGGTGTGCATGCAGGGCGGCATCCACCCCGACCTGCCCGGGACGGCGTACTTCGACATCGCGGCCGAGGTCCGCAAGCGCGCCCCCGGCCTGCACATCCACGCCTTCTCGCCGATGGAGGTCGTCAACGGGGCCGCGCGCACGAACCTGTCGATCGCCGACTGGCTGGTCCGGGCCCGGGAGTCCGGTGTGGACTCACTGCCGGGCACGGCCGCGGAGATCCTCGACGACGACGTGCGCTGGGTCCTGACCAAGGGCAAGCTCCCCGCGGCGACGTGGATCGAGGTGGTCACCACGGCGCACTCCCTGGGCATCCCCACGACGTCGACGATGATGTACGGGCACGTGGACAACCCGTCGCACTGGGTCGCCCACCTCAAGCTGATCGCCGACATCCAGTCCCGCACCGGCGGCTTCACCGAGTTCGTCCTGCTGCCGTTCGTCCACACCAACGCCCCGCTGTACCTCGCAGGCGTCGCCCGCCCCGGCCCGACCCGCCGCGAGAACCGCGCGGTGCACGCCCTGGCGCGCATCCTGCTGCACGGCCGCATCGACAACATCCAGACCAGCTGGGTCAAACTCGGCGACGACGGCGTCGTGGAAGTCCTGCGCGGCGGCGTCAACGACCTGGGCGGAACCCTGATGGAGGAAACCATCAGCCGCATGGCGGGCAGCGACAACGGCAGCTACAAGACGATCGCCGACCTGGAAGCCCTGGCCACCGCCGCAGGCCGCCCCTCCCGCCAGCGCACCACAACCTACGGCCAGGTCGACCCGGAGCGCCTCTCCACCGCCCGCGCCCACGACGGAGTCTGGAACCAAAGGCTCCTCCCCCTTGTGTCGGACTAACCCAGCCCACCCGAGCGGAACCGCCCCACCCCCGGCACCCACAACAACCCGACCCGCCCGGCCAGCCGGGGGTGTCGCTCCGCGGGCGGTGGCAGTGCCCTGATCGCTGCGATAGGGCGGAGTCGTCCGGTGGTGGCATGACCCCGGGCCGCGCCTACCGGCTGGGGTGGCGTCGCTCCGCCGAGGGCGACGCCACCCACTCACATCCGGCGGTCAGGCGGAGGCGGCTTCCCAGCCCAGCAGTGCGGCGCCCGCTCGACCCGCGTCCTGCCCCAACGCCGCCCGCACCACCTGTGGGCGGCGGTGCAACCCGACCAGCCTGCGGTGCAGGTCCTCGCGCACCGGGTCGACCAGGGCGTTGCCTGCTTCGGCCAGGCCGCCGCCGAGGACGATGATCTCCGGGCCGAACAGGGTCGACGCGGCGAGCAGGGCCGTGCCCAAGGCCGCGACCGCGTCCCCCCAGACGGCGGTGGCGTCGGGGTCGCCGGTGGACAGGAGGGTGGCGACCTCGGCGGCGGTGGCGTCGCGGCCCGAGCGCTCGGTGTAGCGGCGGGCGATCCAGGGGGCGGCGGCCAGGGTTTCCAGGCAGCCGCGCTGCCCGCAGTTGCACAGCGCCCCGCCCGGGTCGACCACCAGGTGGCCGATCTCACCGGCGAAGCCGCCCGCCACGACCGGTCGCCCGTCCACCTGGAACGCCGCGGCGATGCCGGTGCCGATGGGCAGGAACACGGCGTTGGCCACGCCCGCGGCCGCCCCGACGGTGAACTCCGCCAGGCCGCCGGTGCGCACGTCGTGGCTCACCCGCAGGGGCAGGCCGGTCAGCTCCGCCAGCGACTCCTGCAGGGGCAGGTCGTGCCAGCCGAGGTTGACCGCGGTCGTCACGTGCCCGGTTGTGTCGTCGACGATGCCCGGCACCGCCACCCCGACGCCGACCACGGGCGTGTCCGCGGCCAGGCGGCGGATGAGGTCGGCGATGTGGGTGAGGTCCACCGACCCGTCGACGCGCCGGGAGGGCTCGCGCAGGACCTCGACCGGGGCCAGGTCGCGCCCGACCAGGGCCGCCTTGACCGACGTGCCGCCCACGTCCACCGCCACCACGTGCGTCATGACCGTCCTCTCATCGTGCTCGCGAGCGCTCGCGTGCGTGCAGAATCTTGCGCGATCGAACACCGCTTGCCAAGCGTTCCGCGGGTTTGTCCTTGGGGCCCTTGGACGATACTTTGCAGCAACGCGCATGATCGCGCGGCAATCGTGCGCGGAAGGCGGAGGTGGCGGTGGACCGGTACGAGCGTCTGAGCTCGCTGCTCGACATCCTGGGCCAGCGGGGCAAGGTCGATGTGGACGACCTCGCCGACGAGCTGGGTGTGTCCGCCGCCACGATCCGCCGCGACCTCGACCACCTCGCCGAGCAGCAGCTGCTCACCCGCACCCGCGGCGGCGCGGTCGCCAACAACGTCGCCTACGACCTGCCGCTGCGCTACAAGACCGCCCGGCACGCCTCGGAGAAGGAGCGCATCGGCAAGGCGGCGGCCGCGCTGGTCGCGCGGGGGTCGGTGGTCGGGCTCAACGGCGGCACGACCACCACCGAGATCGCCCGCGCCCTGGCCATCCGGCCGGACCTGAGCGCCTCGGAGGAGCCCGCGCTGACCGTGGTCACCAACGCGCTCAACATCGCCAACGAGCTGGCGGTGCGGCCGCACGTCAAGATCGTGGTGACCGGCGGCGTGGCCCGGCCGCAGTCCTTCGAGCTGATCGGCCCGCTGGCCACCCGCATCCTCGACGAGATCACCCTCGACCTGGTGTTCCTCGGCGTGGACGCGGTCGACCCCGCCGACGGCGCCTACGCCCACAACGAGGGCGAGGCCAGCATCAACCGGCTGATGGCCGAGCGGGCGCGGCGGGTGGCGGTGATCGCCGACAGCTCCAAGATCGGCATGCACGCCTTCGCCCAGATCTGCCCGACGGCGGCCATGCACCTGCTCATCACCGACGCGGGCGCCTCGCCGGAGGCCCTGGCGGCCTTCCAGGCCGAGGGCGTCGAGGTGCACACGGTGTGACCGGCAAGAGTTGACGTGTCAACTATCCGGGCGTAGCGTGGCCGTCGAAGGAGGCAGCCATGCCACTGACCGAGGCGCAGGTCGCCGAATACGCCCAGGCCCGGGCCGCGCTGCGCGCCGAGCTGCTGCGCGGGACCGCGCGCACGACGGCGCGGGGCATCCACCACACCGCGCTGATCTCCCGGGACGTCCGCCGGACCGTCGAGTTCTACCAGGGCGTCCTCGGGTTCCCGCTGACCGAGGTGGTCGAGAACCGCGACTACCCCGGCTCGACGCACTTCTTCTTCGACGTCGGCAACGGCAACGCGCTGGCGTTCTTCGACCTCCCCGGCCTCGACCTGGGCCCCTACGCCGAGGTCCTGGGCGGCCTGCACCACCTGGCCATCTCGGTCGCCCCCGAGGAGTGGTCGGCGGCCAAGGCCCGCCTGGACGCCGCGGGGGTGGAGTACGCCGAGGAGAGCGGCACCTCCCTCTACTTCCGCGACCCCGACGGCGCCCGCATCGAGCTGATCGCCGACCCGCTGGGCGTGATGTACGGCGAAGCCGTCGTATGACCACCGACCTGCGCCGCGCCGACGGGCGCTTCGCCACCCGCATCCCGTGGCTGGACTCCAAGCACTCGTTCTCCTTCGGCCACCACCACGACCCGGCGAACACCCACTTCGGCCTGCTGCTGGTCAACAACGACGACATCGTCGTCCCCGGCGCGGGCTTCGACACCCACCCGCACCAGGACATGGAGATCGTGACCTGGGTGCTCAGCGGCGCGCTGGTGCACCAGGACTCCGCGGGGCACAGCGGGATCATCCACCCGGGACTGGCCCAGCGGATGAGCGCGGGCACCGGGATCCTGCACTCGGAGAAGAACGACTCCTGGCGGCTGACCGGCGGGCAGGCCCACGACGAGCCGGTCCACTTCGTCCAGATGTGGGTGCTGCCCGACGCGGCGGGCGCGCGGCCCGGCTACGAGCAGCGCGAGATCGACGCCGACCTGCTCGCAGGCGGCCTGGTCCCGGTCGCTTCCGGCGACCCGGCGCACGACGCGGCCATCCGCATCGGCCAGCGGCACGCGACCCTCTACGCCGCCCGCCTGCGCGCGGGCGAGTCGGCCACGCTGCCCGACACGCCGTTCCTCCACCTCTACGTCCCCGTCGGCGCCGTCACCCTGGAGCACGCGGGCGCCCTGTCCACAGGAGACGCCGCGCGCATCACCGCTGCCGGTGGCCAGCGGGTCACCGTGGGTCCGGACGGCGCGGAGATCCTCGTCTGGGCGATGACCGCCACCATCGACTAGCGGCGCACGCCCAGCATCGCCAGGACGAGGCTGGCGTACTCCGCGCCCAGCGCGTCGGGGTCGGGCCTGGTGTCCGGGGTGTACCAGCGGGCCACGTCGATGCCCAGCGACAGCACCGCCCGCGCGGCCGAGCGCACGTCGGCGACGTGGAAGTCGCCGGAGGCCACGCCCTCCTCGATCAGGGACCGCACCACCGCGTCGGTCTGCCTGCGGAGGCCGACCACCAGGTCGTGGTCGGGCTGGGGGAGGGCCGACAGCTCGTACTGCACGATCCGCGCCACCTGGTGGCGGCGGGCGTGCCAGGCGGTGAACTCGGTGACCAGCGCCCGCATCCGGGCGGGCGGGTCGCCCGGGCCGGAGGCCGCCGCGGTGACCATCGCCAGGGCCTTCTCGTGGCCGCTGCGGCTGATCGCCGCCAGCACCGCGGCCTTCGACGGGAAGTGCACGTACAGCGCGGCCGGGCTCATCCCGGCCGCGGTGGCGATGTCGCGCGTGGTCGTGGCGTGGTAGCCGCGCTCGCCGAAGGCCGCCACCGCCGCGGCCATCAGCCTGCGGGCCGCCTCCGGGCGCACGTCGGGCCACAGGTCGGTCATCCGGGCAGCCCGACCAGCGGGGCCAGGGCGGCGCGGAGGCGGCCGGGGGTGCCCAGCGCGATCTCGTCGGCCTTGGCGCGCTTGAGGTACAGGTGCGCCGGGTGCTCCCAAGTCATGCCGATCCCGCCGTGCAGCTGCACGCACTCCTCGGCCGCGTGCACGGCCACCTCCGCGCACAGCGACTGCGCGGTGTAGGCCAGCAGCTCGGCGTCCTCGCCGCTGTCGAGGGCGTTCGCCGCCGCCTTGGCCGCCGCCCGCGCCAGGACGATCTCCTGCCACAGGTCGGCGATGCGGTGCTTGAGCGCCTGGTACGACCCCACCGGCCTGCCGAACTGGTAGCGCTGCTTGAGGTAGGCGACCGTGGTGTCCAGGCACCACTGCGCGATCCCCACCTGCTCCGAGGCCAGGATCGCCGCCCCCACGAGCAGCGCGTGCTCGACCGCCGCGGCGTCGCCGATCCGGGTCGCCGCGACGCTCGAGAAGGTCACGTCGGACACCGGGCGGGTCATGTCCAGCGAGGTCACCGGGCTGACCTCGGCCTGCTCGGCCAGCCAGAGCCCGCCCTGCGCGGGGACCAGGAACACCCCGCGCACGTCCGCCACGCTGCGCACCGTCCCGGTCAGCGCGCCCCCGTCGACGGCCACCTCCGGCAGCGGGCCTCCGGGCCACGCCGACAGCGGCACCACCAGCGTGGCCTCGTCGTACAGCGATCTGGCGCGCATCACCTCGTCGCGCACAGCTCCCGCGTGCAGGAGGGCGGCGGTGGCGAGCACGCAACCCAGGAACGGCACCGGCGCGACCGCCCGCCCCAGCTCCTCGGCCACCACGGCGACCTCGCGCCAGCCCGCGCCCTGCCCGCCCCACTCCTCGGGCACCGGCAGCGTGGTCGCGCCCATCGCCCGCAGGGCCGACCACACCGCGCCGCCGTCGAGGCCGTCGACCCGGGTCGGGTGGTCGGCGAGCACGTCGGCCACCGCGGCGCGCAGCTGGGCGTCGACCTCGGTGTCCACAAGGGACTGGCTCATCGCGGCAGGTCCTTCCACGGCACGTCCTTGTCCACCCTGGCCTCGGCGGGCAGGCCGAGCACCCGCTCGGCGATGATGCCGCGCAGGATCTCCGACGTGCCGCCCTCGATGGAGTTGCCCTTGGCGCGCAGGTACCGGTACCCGGCGTCGTGGGCGGTGAAGTCGACCACCTCCGGGCGGCGCATCGACCAGTCGCCGTAGCGCAGGCCGTCGGCGGCCAGGAACTCGACCTCCAGGCCGGAGAGCCGCTGCGCCAGCCGGGCGAAGGCCAGCTTCATCGCCGAGCCCTCCGGGCCGGGGTGCCCGGCGGCCAGGCCCTCGCGCAGCCGCTGCCCGGCCAGCCGCAGCGCCTCGGCCTCCACCCACAGCCGCAGCAGCCGGTCGTGCAGCTCCGGCGTGCGCAGCTCCGGGTGCTCGCGCCAGGTCTGGGCCACCACGCCGACCATGCCGCCACCGCGCGGCGCCGCCCGGCTGCCGATGGCGACGCGCTCGTTCATCAGCGTGGTCTGCGCGACCCGCCACCCGTCGCCGACCTCGCCCAGCCGGTGCGCGTCGGGGATGCGCACGTCGGTGAGGAAGACCTCGTTGAACTCGGCCTCGCCGGTGATCTGCCGCAGCGGCCGCACCTCGACCCCGGGCGCGGTCATGTCGCAGATGAAGTAGGTCAGGCCCGCGTGCTTGGGCACGTCCGGGTCGGTGCGGGCGAGCAGGATGGCCCAGCGGGCGGTGTGCGCCGACGACGTCCACACCTTCTGCCCGGTCACCACCCAGCCGTCGCCGTCGCGGCGGGCGCGGGTGGCCAGGCCCGCCAGGTCCGAGCCCGCGCCCGGCTCGGAGAACAGCTGGCACCACACCTCCTCGCCGGTCCACAGCGGACGCAGGAAGCGGGCGCGCTGGGCGTCGGTGCCGTGCCGGAGGATCGTCGGGGCGGCCATGCCCAGGCCGATCCCGATGCGGCGCGGGTCGTTGTCCGGCGCGCCCGCCGCGGCCAGCTCCCGCTCCACCAGCGGCTGCCAGGCCACCGGCAGGCCGAGCCCGCCCAGCCCCGCGGGGAAGTGCACCCAGGCCAGGCCCGCGTCGAAGCGGGCCCGCAGGAACGCCATCCGGTCGCCGGGGTCGTGCGCGGCCAGGAACTCCGCGACGCGGCGGCGCAGGTCTTCTTCGGTCATCGCCACCTCACGGCACCAGGAGGACCACGGCGTCGGCCACGCAGCCGGGCTTCGCCTCGCCCTCGATCTCGACGGTCTGGCGGAACACGGCCTGCACGCCGTGCTGCCCCTCGGTGACCTCCAGCAGCTGCGAGCCCATCCGCACCCGCGCGCCCACCTTGACCGCGGCGGGGAAGCGGACCTTGTTCAGCCCGTAGTTGATGCCTGCCTGGAAGCCGTCGAAGCGGTAGATGCCGCTGCCCAGCAGGGGCAGCAGCGACAGGGTCAGGTAGCCGTGGGCGATCGTGCCGCCGAAGGGGCCAGCCGCGGCCCGCTCGACGTCGAGGTGGATCCACTGGTGGTCGCCGGTGGCGTCGGCGAACTCCCGGACCCGCTCCTGGGTGATCTCCAGCCACCCGCTGTGGCCGAGGTGCGCGCCGACGGCGGCCTTGAGGTCCTCGACGCTGCCGAAGGCGCGCATCAGTTCGTCGGCCCACCCGCGGCGTAGATGACCTGCCCGGAGACGAACCCGGACTCCTCGCCGCAGAGGAAGGAGGCCAGCGCGGCGATGTCCTCGGGCGTGCCGACCCGGCCGACCGGGATCGCCGCGGCGGCCCCGGCCTTGAAGTCCTCGAACGGCACCCCGACCCGGGCCGCGGTCGCCGCGGTCATCTCGGTCTCGATGAACCCCGGCGCGATCGCGTTGGCCGTGATGCCGAACTTGCCCAGCTCGATGGCCAGCGTCTTGGTCAGGCCCTGCAGGCCCGCCTTGGCGGTGGCGTAGTTGGCCTGGCCGCGGTTGCCCAGCGCGGAGGTGCTGGAGAGGCAGACGATCCGGCCGTGCTTCTGCTCCACCTGGTGCTTCTGCACCTCGCGGGCCATGAGGAACGAACCCCGCAGGTGCACGGTCATCACCGTGTCCCAGTCGTCGTCGGTCATCTTGAACAGCAGGTTGTCGCGCAGCACGCCCGCGTTGTTGACCAGCACCGTCGGCGCGCCCAGCTCGGCGGCGACCCGGGCGACGGCGGCCTTGACCTGCTCGGCGTCGCCCACGTCCGCGCCCACGGCCAGCGCCCGCCCGCCCGCTGCGGTGATCGCCTCGACCGTGCCAGCGCAGGCGGCCTCGTCCAGGTCGACCACGGCCACCGCCATCCCGTCCCGGGCCAGCCTGCGGGCCACGGCGGCCCCGATCCCCCGGGCGGCCCCGGTGACGATGGCGGTGCGGGACTGGGACACGGCTCTCCTCCGATCACTGGGCTAAGCAAGCGCTTAGCGAAGTTACTCGGCGGTCATGGCCCTGTCCAGGGGGACGTAGGCTGGACAGGTGATCAGCGCTGCTCACGCCCTGCCCTACACCGGCCTCACCCTCGACCGCGCGGGCGCCCGCCGGGCCGACGACGCCTGGCTCGCCGCCGCCCGCGCCGACCCCGACGCGCGGGCGCTGGTCTTCTGGCGCGACCGCTGCGCCGTCGCCGACGGCCTTCCCATCACCGCCCCGGTCACCCCCGATGCCGTCTTCCTCGGGGTCGACCGCGCGCCGCTGTTCGCCGTCGAGGTGGCCGACGAGCCGGGGGAGACCGCCGACATCCGCGCGCTGTACCCGCGGCTGCCCGGCGAGGACGCCACCCGCCTCGCTTACGCCCGCGGGCTGCTGCACTGGCACCGAACCCACCGCTTCTGCGGCGCCTGCGGAGCGCAGGCGCAGATGCGCCACGGCGGGCACCTGCGGGTCTGCGCGGGCTGCCGCCGCGAGCTGTACCCGCGCATCGAGCCCGCGGTCATCGTCCTGGTCGAGCACGGCGACCGGTGCCTGCTCGCCCGGCACGCGGGCGCCACCGGGTACTCCACGCTCGCGGGCTTCGTCGAGATCGGCGAGGGCCTGGAGGACGCGGTGCGCCGCGAGGTGGCCGAGGAGGCCGGGGTGCGCGTCGCCGAGGTGGCCTACGCGGGCTCGCAGGCGTGGCCGTTCCCCGCCGGGCTCATGATCGGCTTCCGGGCGGTGGCCGCCGACGACCGCGTCGCCGCCGACGGCGTGGAGATCGCCGACGCGCGGTGGTTCACCAGGGACGAGGTGCGCGCGCTCGGCGGGAGCAGGCCCGACTCCATCGAGTCCTTCCTCGTCGCCGCCTGGCTAGGCGCGTGAGGCCAGCACCTCGGCGGTGTGCTCGTCGGCGGGGTGCAGGGCCTCGATCGACAGCTCAGCCGCGGTGACGTCGACCGCCCCGCCGAAGGTGGTGATCGTGCCGATGAAGGCCAGCTCGCCGTCCTCCTCCCGCAGGCGCAGGGGGACGAGGACGTCCTCGCCCGTCGTGGCCGCGGGCCGGGGGAGGTCGCCGGGGTAGGAGCACAGCTCGTCGTACAGCTCGCCCAGCGACTCGTCGGCGGTGAAGGCGATCTTGCGCCGCAGCCTGCTGAGCACGTGCTCGCGCCACTGGGCGAGGTTGGCGATGCGGGGCGCGAGGCCGTCGGGGTGCAGGCTCGCCCGCAGGAGGTTGGCGGGCTCGCGCAGCAGCCGCGGGGCGATGCCCGACAGCAGCGACCGCAGGGCGGCGTTGCCGTCGACCATCCGCCACGCGCCGTCGACCACCGCGGCGGGGTAGGGGTCGTGGCCGTGCAGCGCCCGCTTGATGGCCCCGGCCACCGGTGTCATCCGGTCCGATCCGAGGGCGGACTGGGTGAACAGCGGGGCGAACCCCGCGGCCAGCAGCATCCGGTTGCGCTCGCGCAGCGGCAGGTCGAGGCTCTCGGCCAGCAGCAGCACCATGTCCCGGCTCGGCAGGGCGCGGCCGGTCTCCACGAAGCTGAGGTGGCGGGTCGAGATGTCGGCCTGCAACGACAGATCGGCCTGGCTGAGCCTGCGGTGCTCGCGCCACTGCCGCAGCAGGGTGCCTACCGGTACCTGCGCTGTGGTCATGTCCTCCGACGGTACGGACCGGGCTGCGGCGGGACCATTACCCCGCAGGTAATGGTTCCGGGTCCGGTGCAGACTGGGGGCATGCGCTTCGCCGACCGCGCGGAGGCGGGGCGGGTGCTCGCCCGCTCGCTGGCCCCGCTGCGGTCCCACCGGCCGGTCGTGCTGGGCCTGCCCCGCGGCGGCGTGCCGGTCGCCGCGGAGGTCGCCGCCGCGCTGCGGGCCGACCTGGACGTGGTCGTGGTGCGCAAGGTGGGCGCGCCGGGGCAGGCCGAGCTGGCCGTGGGCGCGGTGGGGGAGCAGGGCGTCACCGTCCGGCTGGAGGGGGTCCTGGCCCACCTGGGCATCGCGTGGGCCGACGTGGCCGCCGCGGCGGAGGCCGAGCGCGCCGCCGTCGCCCGCCGCGCCGCCGCCCTGCGCGGCACCGCCCCACCGCGCGATCTCACCGACCGGGTGGTGGTCCTCGTGGACGACGGCATAGCGACCGGGGCGACGATGGCCGCGGCCGTCCTGGTCGTCCGCGACCGGGGCGCGGCGCGGGTCGTGGTGGCCGCTCCCGTCGCGCCCCGCGACACCGCGGCCAAGCTCGGCGCGGACACCTTCACCAGCGCGTGCACGCCGCGCCGCTTCTCCTCCGTGGGGCAGTGGTACCGCGACTTCTCCGAGGTCACCGACGCGGAGGTGCGGGCCGTCCTAGGGGTCTAATCGCAGGTTGGGGTGCTTGCCGAGGAGTTGGAGCAGCCGCCGCAGGGCCGGTGGCGGGTTGTGCAGGACCAGCTCCCCGCCCGCGAGGGTCGCCGCCGCCTCCACCATCGCCACCGCCCCCCAGACGTCGACGAAGACCATCTCCGACAGGTCCAGGTGGACGTCGCCGCTGGCCTGGCGGCACAGGGCGCGCAGCAGCTCGGCGAAGTCGGGGCGGTTGCGCAGGTCGGCATCGCCGTGCAGGCGAGGTGGGTCCGGTCGGCTCACGGCCCACCCGTCCCGACCGGGGTGGATGCGGCCACGGCGTGCCCTTCCGGCGAGCTCCGGTCAACCGAGTGGCCGGAAGCCTACGCGCCGCGGGCGGACGGGGGACGGGTCCAAAGACCCCTCGGCCAGCGCCTCACTTGTCGACCGGGTCGACCACCTTCGACGCCGCCGCGATGATCGACCACAGCGGGCTGCGCGTCCGCTCGTAGTACACCCGCCGGTTCGCGGGCTCCCGGTACTCGGTCAGCATCCCCAGATCCACCAACCGCCCCAGCTCCACCCCGGTGGCCGACTGCGCGATCACCGTCTTCGGCGGCTCCGACTGGTAGAACCGCGGCCCGGCGTGCTGGTAGATCCACAACGCCAACCGCAGCCGACTCGGCCTGCCGAACAGCAGCCTGCCCACGTCCCCGGCGTCCATCGTGCTCCCGAGTCTCGCATGTTCTTATCCAGTTTCAAGATAACGGCTGGGGTGGGGAGGGGCAAGGAGTTTCCCTTTCGCCACCCACCGCAACCGCCACCCCCGTCCAGCCCGCTGCCCTCCCGAGGCCCACCCTGGCCCGCTGCTGCCCGCCCCTGGTCCGCTGCTGCCCGCCCCTGGTCCGCTGCTGCCCGCCCCTGGTCCGCTGCTGCCCGCCCCTGGTCCGTTGCGGCTCTCCTGACTCACCGCTGGCCCGCCGCTTCCCGCCCCGAGCCCGCTCGCTGTCCGGCCCTCGCTGCCCACTCCATCAAAGAGGCGTGGCGTCCTCGCCCTCGCCTAGCCCCCTGACCTCAGACTCCCGTTCATCGATACAACTATCAAGATAATGGGAAGCCAACCGGTGCAAGAACGCGGCGCAGGCTGGGGAGGGGCGCAGGAATGCGCCGCCCTCGCGTCAACTGCCCACTCACCCCCAGCTGCGGAAGCGTCACCGCACCCCGCTCGGCCGGAACTGGATGCTGATGCGCGGCCCCACCGGCTTCGTGGTCTTCGGGATGGCGTGGTCCCAGGCGCGCTGGCAGTCGCCGCCCATCACCAGGAGGTCGCCGTGGCCCTGGGGGTGGCGGGTGGTGGGGCCGCCGCCGCGGGGGCGCAGGAGCAGGGGGCGGGGGGCGCCGACGGAGAGGATGGCGACGTGGGTGTCCTGGGTGGCGCCGCGGCCGATGCGGTCGCCGTGCCAGGCGACGCTGTCGCGGCCGTCGCGGTAGTAGCACAGGCCCGCGGTGGTGAACGGGACCTTGTAATGCTGCGTGAGGGCGTCTCGGGCGGCGGTGAGGATCGGGTGGGGGAGCGGGGCGCCTTCCCGGTAGAACGCGAGGAGGCGGGGAACGGCGACGATGCCGTCGTACATTCTACGCCGCTCGGCGCGCCACGGAACCGATTCGGAAAGGTGGGCGAAGAGCTCGTCCGCCCCGGAAAGCCAGCCCGGCAGCAGGTCGAGCCAGGCCGTCTCGGAGAGCGGGAGGCGGCGGATTCCGGTCAGCGGAGCCAGTTCCGGATCACCGGGGCCGTCGAGCAGGGACTGTTGCAGGGGCAAGGACATGCGGTCAGTGTAACTCCTGAGTCGAACACCTGTGCGGTGAATCGATTAGTTAACGCGGCCGACCCCAACTCGCCCCGTGCGTTTCCACGCAATCGCAGTAGGGTATTCAGTGGGCCCCGCCGCCACCCCCCAGACGAATCGAGGCCGTCCCCCATGACCCTTATGTCCACAACAGACCGCACGCGCACCGTTCGCCCGCCTGCGGCCGATCTGGCCACCGCCGTCCCGCGCGCCCGGTTCGCCCCGCCGTCGCGGACCGCCGCGGCGCGCCCGCGGCCCGGGTTGCGGCTGGCCGCTGCGATCGACCGGGCGCTGGCCGACCTGGCCGCCGATGCGGCCGTCGCCGAGCTGACCGCCGGGCTGGCGTGGACCGCGGCCCTCGGGGAGACCTGCCTGCTGACCGGCGCCGTGGCCGACGTGCGCCGGGGGATCGCGGCGCTGCGCGCCGGGCGCGTCGGCGCCGCGGCCAACCTGCTCGACGCCGCCCGCAGCGACCTGCCCTCCGCCTAGATAGTCCACTCAGGACTGCCACTGTTCACCCACCAGGGTGGCCCGACCGGCAGCCTGGACGCGCCGGATCCATGCTCCTCTATGACCGACCCGCATCGGCGCGGGCCGACCCCCAGGAGCCGCCATGACTCGTCAGCTGGACGCCCCACCCGTGCTGGGATCGCCTTCCCCAGGCTTGGATCTGCGCCGGGCCGTCGAGGCCGCGCTGATCGCATTGGATGCGCCGTCGCCGAGCTACGACCTGGTGGCCGACGACCTGCTCGGCGCGCTCGCGCGCACCGCGGCGATCGGCGACACCTGCATCGTGCTGCCCGCGGCCGAGGCCGTCGGCCGGGCCCGCGCCCACTTGCGGGCGCGGCGCGCCGACGCCGCCCACTCCGCCCTCACCCGGGCCTTGGCGCTGCTCTCGCGGCGGCCCTGAAGGCCGACAACCGACGCGCGGTCGTCCCCCGGGGGCGGCCGCGTCGTCATGTCCGGCGCGGCTCGCGGCCCGGCGGCGGCGCCGGGGTGGGGAACTGCGGCACCGGCGGGATGGGCAGGCTGAGCGGCTCCGGGCCGATCTCCAGCGGCCGGCCGTGGTGGGCCACGCGCACCGGCTCGCCGGAGACCAGCCGGTAGCTGGCGCGCTCGTGGTCGACCTCGACGCGGATACGGCTGCCCCGCCAGCACATCCGGAACGACACCCGTGACAGCGCGTCGGGCAGCCGGGGGGCGAAGGTGAGCTTGCCGTGGTGGTCGCGCATGCCGCCGAACCCGGCCACCACCGCCAGCCACGCCCCGGCCAGCGACGCCATGTGCAGGCCGTTGCGCACGTTGTCGTACAGGTCGTTCAGATCGATCAGCGCGGTCTCGGCCAGGTAGGCGTAGGCCAGGTCCAGGTGCCCGCACTCGGCGGCGACGACGGCCTGGGTGGCCGCCGACAGCGACGAGTCGCGGATGGTGCGCGCCTCGTAGTAGGCGAAGTCGGCGGCCTTCTGCTCCAGGGTGAACAGGTCGCCGCGCAGGTGCAGGGCCAGCACGAGGTCGGCCTGCTTGATGACCTGCTTGCGGTAGAGGTCGAAGTACGGGTAGTTGAGCATCAGCGGGTAGTGGTCCTCCGGCGTCCCCGCGAAGTCCCACGCCTCGTGCGAGGTGAACCCCTCCGACTGCGGGTGCACCCCCAGCAGCGTGTCGAACGGGATGCACATCTCCTCGGCGGCGTGCCGCCACGCGGCCAGCTCCTCGGCGTCCACGCCGAGCCTGCGGGCCGCTTCGGGGTTGCGCTCGCACGCCGCGGCCGCCTCGTTGAGGTTCTTCTGCGCCATGACGTTGGTGTAGACGTTGTTGTCGACCACGGCGGTGTACTCGTCGGGCCCGGTCACCCCGTCGATGCGGAAGCCGTCGTGCGGGTCGTGGTGGCCCAGCGACATCCACAGCCGGGCGGTCTCGACCAGCAGCTCGGTGCCCTCGGTGCGGTCGAAGTCCTCGTCCTGGGTGGCGGCGGTGTAGCGGGCCACGGCGTCGGCGATGTCGGCCGAGACGTGGAAGGCGGCCGTGCCCGCGGGCCAG
This sequence comes from Actinokineospora sp. NPDC004072, assembly GCF_053604195.1. Classification (NCBI taxonomy): domain Bacteria; kingdom Bacillati; phylum Actinomycetota; class Actinomycetes; order Pseudonocardiales; family Pseudonocardiaceae; genus Actinokineospora; species Actinokineospora sp. NPDC004072. The sequence goes on from NZ_JBSGHB010000017.1 coordinate 140,500, forward strand.
TAGGCCGAGCACTCCGCGCCGTTGATCGACCGCCACGGGAAGGCCGCGCCCTTCTTGCCCAGCACCCGGGCCCGCTCGCGCGCCTTGGGCAGCGTGCTGTGCCGCCAGCGCAGGGCGTCGCGGGCGGCGGGGGGCACGGTGTAGGTCAGCACCGGGAGCACGAAGGTCTCGGTGTCCCAGAAGGCGTGGCCGTCGTAGCCGGGGCCGGTCAGGCCCTTGCCGGGGATGGCCCGGTTCTCCCCGCGCACGCCCGCCTGCACGACGTGGAACAGCGCGAACCGCAGCGCCTGCTGCAGCTCGGGGTCGCCGTCGATCTCCACGTCGGCGACGTCCCAGAAGTCGTCGAGGAAGCGCCGCTGCTCGGCCAGCAGCCCGGCCCAGCCGGTCTGGCGCGCGCCCGCGAGGGCGGCCTCGACCTGGGCGCGCAGCGCCGGGGCCGAGCGCTGCGCCGACCACCCGTAGCCGAGGTACTTGGTCAGGCACAGCGTCTGGCCGAGTTCGACGTCGACGGCGGCGGTGAGCCGGGCCAGGTCGGTCTCCACGGTCAGCCCGGAGCGCAGGTTGTCCGGGGCGTCGATCTCGTGGTCCATGCCCGCGGCCATGCGCAGCCCGGACTTGCGGGTGTGGTGCACCAGCACCGCGCGCCTGCCCGCGCCGTGCTGGAACTCCGGCACCAGCGGGTCGCGCAGCGCGGCGGCGACGCGGGGGTCGCGGCTCTCGGAGATGACCGGCTCGTTGGCCAGCAGGTCCGACTGCACGACCAGCTGCAGCGGCCGGTCGACCGGCTCGACCTGGTAGCGGATGGCGGCCACGGCGCGCTGGGTGAAGGAGACCAGCCGCTGCGAGCGCAGCCGCATCCGCGCGCCGGTGGGGGACTCCCACTCGGTCTCGCGGGTGAGCACACCGGTGCGGAAGTCGAGGGTGCGCTGGTGGGCGTGGGCCTTGCCGTAGCGCATGTCCAGCGGCTCGTCGTCGACCAGCAGGCGGATGATCTTGCCGTCGGTGACGTTGACGATGGTCTGCCCGGCCTCGGGGTAGCCGTAGCCCGCCTCGGCGTAGGGCAGGTCGTGGGACTCGTAGAAGCCGTTGAGGTAGCTGCCCGGCAGGCCGACCGGCTCGCCCTCGTCCAGCGAGCCGCGCAGCCCGATGTGGCCGTTGCTGAGGGCGAAGGTCGACTCGGTGCGGTGCAGGTTGTCCACGGCCAGCCCGCTCCAGCGCAGGTGCCACGGCGCGCACTCGAAGCCGGGGATCACGGGGCCACCAGCAGGTCGGCCAGGTCGTCGACGACGACGTGCGCGCCGCGCTCGCGCAGGGCGGCGGCGTGCTCGGGGGTGCCTGCCCGGTTGACCCCCACGATGTGGCCGAAGCCGCCTGCCCGGCCCGCCTCGACCCCGGAGATGGCGTCCTCGAAGACGGCGGTGCGCGCGGGGTCGGCGCCGAGGGCGGCCGCGCCCGCCAGGAAGGAGTCCGGGGCGGGCTTGCCTGCGAGGTGGTCGCGGGCGATGACCACGCCGTCGACGCGGGCCTGCACGTACTCGGCCAGGTGCGCCGAGTCCAGCACGGCGGCGCCGTTGGCCGACGAGGTGACCACGCCGATGGCCAGCCCGGCCGCCCGGGCGGCCTTGAGGTAGGCCACCGAGCCGGGGTAGGGCTCGACGCCCTGCTCGGCGATGGTGGCCACCAGCAGCGCGTTCTTGCGGTTGCCGACCCCGTGCACGGTGGGCAGGTCGGGGGAGTCGTCGGGGGTGCCCTCGGGCAGGGTGATGCCGCGGGTGGCGAGGAAGGTGCGCACCCCGTCGGCGCGCGGGCGGCCGTCGACCGAGGCGAGGTAGTCGGCGTGGGTGAAGGGCTCGCGGTCGCCCTCGGGCCAGCCGTTGAGGAACTCGTCGAACGTCTTGCGCCACGCGGCCTCGTGCACGGTGGCCGTGCTGGTCAGCACCCCGTCGAGGTCGAAGAGGCAGGCCGTGGTCGCATCGGGCAGTCCGATCATGCCCCGACGCTACCGCCGTGGCGGGGGACCGGCAGGTCGGTGAGCGGTCTCACTCTCCGTGAGGAACGTTTAGTGCGCGCCGCGCGTTGAACCGGGTGTCGCCGCCTGCAGCAGGACCGGCCGACGTTTCCCAGGCGGCTACGTCCCCCCGTCCGCCTGGACGCACGTCGACCCGGTGCGCCGGCGACCCGTACCGCCGACCGGACAGCCGTCCCCCCCAGCATGTCCGGTCGGCGGTTCTTTAGTCACTCCGGGTGGTCTTCGCGCAAGGACCGGGCCACCGAGCCGCCCGCCTCGTCGGCGGCGTTGCGGGTGGGGTCCGGGGGCGGCAGGTGCAGGCGGTCGGCGTCGGGCACCTCCTCCGGGGGACCCTCGTAGCGGTCGATGTCGGAGGGCACCTCGTCGACCGGGCGCTCGGCGTCGGGCACCGGCTGGTCGTCGGGCTCCTCCTCGGCGAGCCTGCTGTCGAGGTCGGCGCCCTCGCGCGCCTCGTTCGGCGTCATCCCGTGCCGGGTGGCCTCCGCCCACCGCTCGGGTGGTTCGATGCCCGCCTCCAGGGGGTCGAGGTCAAGGGATTCCTCGTCCAGGCTCTCGGCCTGGCTGCGGTCGCTGGTCATGTCGGGGCAGTACCCGTTTCGCGCCGCTGCGAACCGGGTACCTCACGGCCAGTGATCGACACCGATCGCACCCCAGTGGGAGGGAGACCGGCCGTGGACGACGGCACCTATCTCGCCATTCTCGTGATCGGCGCCGTGCTGGTCGCCGTCGACGCCGCGATCATCTACCGCAGCGGCCTGCGCTACCTGGTCCACTCCTACGCCGACCCGGCGTCGGCCAAGTCGATGGCGCGGCTGGTGACCACGCTGTTCAGCATCGCCGTGCTGGGCGTGCTGCTGCTGATCACCGCGTTCAGCGGTGGCGGTGACAACACCGTGCAGGCGATCGCGCTGCGCCTGGGTATCGTGCTGATCCTGATCGCGGTCGCCCACGGCATCACGATCAAGGTCCTGACCCGCATGCGCGACCGGCTCGACGCCGAGAACAAGACCAAGCAGCACTACGGGGACCCGGCCGCCACCGCGGACGTGCGCGATGACCGTCCACAGGGCACGGTCCGCCGGAATGTGACGGGATAACGGTCCACCTGTGAGATCCTCCCGGTCGGCCGGTGCGCGCGGCACTGGCCGACCGGGTCGCGCCGGTCGCACACTGGAACTCGCCCAGGCCAGCGGCGAGGGGAGTGCGAGATGACCGCGATGGCGGCCCGATCGGGGGCCACCCGCAGCCAGACCGACGCGCAGATGGCCGACGTGATCACCGTCGCCCTCTCCGCGCTGCCGCCCAAGGGGCGCAGGGTGGCGATGCGCAGGCTCGCGCTGGCCCTGGCCAACCAGCAGCGCACCGGGGACACCACGGTGGTGCGGCACTACTTGGAGAGCCTGGTGCTCACCGCGCGCATGATGCGCACGCCGGGATATGCCGAAGCCGTCGCCGCTCGGTCACAATCCGAGGCGGACCTCGATGTGGGGGACGTGATCGCGAGGCTGGAGGCGCACGACCGTGACCCGGGAACGTAAACGGCTGCGGCTGTCGCTCGGCATGGCCCACTTGGAGGAGTGGGCGGCCACCGCGGGCCAGGCGGACAAGAACGCCCTCTACAAGATGCTGTTCGCCGTGGCGGACGGCTCGGTCTTCCGGACCTACAAGGTGCTCGACGACGTGCAGAAGGTCGGCGAGTTCTTCATCCTGGTGCGCGACGACCTGGTGGTCAAGGTGTCCTTCCCGCGGCCCGGGACCTTCGGCGTGCTCTACATCGGCTCGCCCGCCGACGGGCCGTTCAGCGACGTGGACGCGGCCTGATCGACTGTTCGGCGGCCCGCGTGTCGCCGAACAGCCCAACTGCGCCCCGGTGTCATTGAGCAACCAACGAACTCTGTGCCAGCCTGGCGGCGAGGCATGACCAGGCGTTCTCTTCAGGAGGTACCAGTGTCGTCTTTGGACGTTCCCGGGCTGGACATGTCGAGCCGGGTCCGGGCCCGCGACATCCAGATGGCCGCTGTCGCCGACGTGCGGCGCCGGGTCCTGATGATCTCCGGCGCGGTCGACGTGGTCGGCCACGACGTGTCGATGTCGATCAACCTGCCCGAGCCGGGCCGCTGGCAGGTGATCAAGTCCGAGACCAACCTGACCGACCAGACCTGGCTGGCCATGCAGGTCACCACCGATGAGGACACCCACTTCATCGACAGCCAGGAGACCCTGATCCTGTCCCGGCAGTTCACCCGCACCTTCCTGACGCCGGACCTGAGCAGGCTCACCTTCTTCGACGGCGAGGTCCGCCCCGGCGAGGCCGTGCTGATGGCCTTCGACATCGAGGCCAAGGGCCGCAAGCCCGCCTACGCCCACGCCCGCTACGTCGCTGGCGACGACGAGACGCCCGAGCAGATCGCGGCGAACCTGGAGCGCGTGGTGGCCGACGGCATCGCCCAGCGGCCGATGGTCGAGATGATCGTCCCGGTGACCGTCATCGGCTGAGCCCGCCACCGGCGGCGGGGAGCCCGCTTCCCGCCGCCCCGCGTGTCCGCCCACCTGCTCCGCCCTGGGGGATCGGTGCCGTCTGTCTTCATGCCCACGCCGGACCTGCTCGAGTCGCCGCGGCGGCGGCCGTGGCCGGGGCGGACCCCGCTGCCGCAGCACCGCGCGGGCCAGCCGCCGCAGCGGGTCTCGGTCGCCGTGGTCGGGGCCGGACCGGCCGGGCTTGCGGTGGCCTCGGCGCTGTGGCACCTCGGCGTCGACGACGTGGCCCTGCTCGACGCCGCCGACCGCACCTGCGGGCGCTTCTTCGACCGGGTGGACCGGCTGGGCCAGCGGGTGCTGCGCTCCCCGTACGAGCACCACCCCGGTGTCGAGGGCTACCGGGACTGCGAGCTGCTCGACTTCGCCCGGCTGCACTGGGGCCTGCTGACCGCCGTCGAGCGCCGCGAGGTGCGCATGGCGCAGGCCGGGCACCGCTCGGTGGTGCCGCTGGACGTGTTCGAGGCCTTCTGCGGCCACGTCGCCGACGCCCACGCGGTGGGCGAGCGCACCTGGCGCACGACCGTCCGCTCGGTCGAGCCGGGGGCCGACGGGGTCACCCTGCGCACCGACACCGGCGACGTGCGCGCCCGCTACGCCGTGCTCTGCCTGGGCGAGGAGCGCGCCGCCGCCCCCGCGGGCTGGCACGGCGGGTACTGGGACGAGCCGGTCCCCGCCGACGGGCCGCTGGTCGTCGTCGGCGCCGGGCTGAGCGCGGCCCACCTGCTGGCCGACGCGCTCGCCGCGGGCAGGCAGGCGCACTGGGTGATGCGCGCCAGCCAGGAGCGCTACCAGTGCGCCGACGTCAACGCCGCCTTCTTCCGCCCCGAGGGCCGGGCCCGCTTCCAGGACACCCCGTGGGAGCGGCGGCTGGACCTGATGGGCAGGCACCGGCGCGCGTCGGTGATGTTCGAGTTCCGGCCGCTGCTGGAGTCCGCCGAGGCCGACGGCAGGCTGGTCGTGCACCGAGGGGCCGAGATCGCCGCGGTCGAGCCCGGCGCGGTGCGGCTGGCCGACGGGCGCGTGGTCACCGGCGGGCACGTCGCGCTGTGCCTGGGCACCACGCCCTCGATCGGGACCGGCCTGCTGCCCGACGCGGTGGTCGCCGCCGCCGACGGCTGGCCCGACCTCGACCCGCGCACGCTGTCCTACCGCCGCGCGCCGCGGGTCTTCGCCGTCGGCGCCGCCGCGGCGATGGCCCTGGGCCCCGCGGCCCGCAACATCGACGGACACCGCGTCGCCACCGCCCGGGTCGCGGGCTCGGTGGCGGCCGGGCTGGGAGCGAAGGTGGGCGCGCCGTGATCGACGCCGACGTCACCGAGGACCTGCGGTTCGCCATGCCCGCCGTGGACGACCCGGTGGAGACCGAGGTGGGCATCATCCTGCTCGGCCTCGACGCCGACCGGCTGCTGGCCGGGCTGGGCATGACCTCGCTGGCCGAGGACCCGGGCCGGGTCGCGGTCACCGTCGACCGGCTGCGCCACGGCAGGCCGGGCCTGGACGCCGACGGCCTGGTGCGCGCCGGGGCCGGGTACTGGCGCGCCGTGCGCCCGGCCATCGCCGCCGCCTACCCCGAGCCCGGGATGTCGGCCTCGGTCCGCCAGTCCTGGAACCGCGCCTTCCGCGCGCTGGACACCCCCGCGCTGGGCTCGATCGGCCTGGCCACCCGCGTGTACCTGACCGCATGCTGGCTGCGCCGCGCCGACGTGGACGCGCTGGCCTGAGCCCGAGAGGACCGCCGTGCCCCACCTCCCGTCGCTGCCCGACGACGCCCGGCTGGCCGACGTCTTCACCCGGTACCCGGAGACGTCGTTCCCGCTGCTGGCCTACCACGAGACGGTGATGCGCGGGCCGTCGCCGTTCACCCTGGCCGAGCGCGAGCTGATCGCCGCCTACGTCTCCGGGGTCAACGGGTGCGCCTACTGCCACGGCGTGCACACCCAGACCGCGCAGGCGTTCGGCGTGCCCGAGGGGCTGCTGGCCGCCGCGCTGGCCGACCTGGACACCGCGCCCGTCGACGACAAGCTCAAGCCCGTGCTGCGGTACGTGCGCAAGCTGACGCTCACCCCGACGCAGGTCACCGCCGAGGACGCCGCGGAGGTGATCGCAGGCTGGGAGGAGAAGGGCCTGCACGACGCCGTGATGGTGTGCGCGCTGTTCAACTTCATGAACCGCATGGTCGAAGGCCACGGGATCAGCGCGGACGCGGCCTACTACGCGCTGTCGGGCAAGCGGCTGCACGACATCGGCTACGACGGGCTGGCGCGCAAGCTCGGCGCTTAGAGTGGGGGCATGAGTCGCTGCTTGGTGCTCGGGGCGCGCGGCTACATCGGCACCCTGCTCACCCCGGCGCTGCGCGCGGCGGGCCACGCGGTGCGCACGATGTCGCGCTCCCCGCAGCCCGGCCCGGACGTCGTGCGCGGCGACGCCGCCGACCCGGCGGCGCTGGACCTGGCGATGTCCGATGTGGACGTCGTCTACCACCTCGTGCACTCCCTGGACCGCCCCGACTACGCCGAGGTGGACGCCCGCATCGCCCACGAGGTCGCCGCGGCGGCCGGGCGCGCGGGCGTGCGCCAGCTCGTCTACCTCGGCGGCCCGGCCCCGGCCGACCGGCCGATGTCGGCGCACCTGGCCTCGCGCACCGAGGTGGGCGAGGTCTTCCTGGCCGGGCCGGTGCCCGCGCTGGTGCTGCGGGCGGCGATGGTGGTCGGGGCGGGCTCGGCGAGCTTCGAGCTGCTGGCCAGGGCCGCCCGCGCGGCGCCGTTCGTGCTGCGGCCGGGGTGGATGGGCAACCGCAGCCGCCCGATCGCGGTGCGGGACGTGCTCTACCACCTGGTGCGGGCGGCGTCGTCGGAACCGGTGAACGCGGCGGTGGACATCGCGGGCCCGGAGGTGGTGACCTACCTGGAGCTGGTGCAGCGGTGCGCGCGGGTCGCAGGCCTGCCGTGGCGGGTGCCGGTCCCGGTGGCGGACGTGCCGGTCGCGGCCAGCGCCGCGGCCATCATCACCGACCTGCCGCCGACGATGGTGAAGGCCCTGGTGGAGTCGTTGCGCCACGACCTGGTGCCCGAGAACGTCCTGCCCCCGCCACCGGGCGGGGCGACCTCCCTCGACCAGGCCCTACGGGAGGCGCTGGGCGTCCCCGCCCCACCCCCGATGCCCGCCGACGACGCGCCCGGCATCTTCCGCTGGCACCACCGCGAGCGGGTGCGCGCCCCCCGAGACGTGCTCTGGCAGGTCATCACCGACCTCGGCGGCCCAGCGGGCTGGCCAGGGATTCCGGGGTTCTTCACCGCCCGCGGCGCCCTCGACCACCTGGTGGGCGGCATCGGCCTCCACCGCGGCCGACCCGCCGAACTGGCGGCAGGCGACACCGTCGACTCCTGGACCGTCGTCACCCGCACCGACCACGAACTCACCCTCACCGCCGACCTCCGCACCCCCGGCACGACCTGGCTCCGCCTCACCGCAGCCCCCGGCCGCGCCGACGACGAGAGCGAACTCGCCCAAACGATTGCCTTCCACCCCGACGGCCTGCGCGGACGCCTGTACTGGCACCTCCAGAAACCCGCCCAGGAGATCGTGTGCACCGCCCTGGCCCGCGGCATCGCCCGCACAGCCCACGCCAGGGCCCGCTAGCACCCCTGGACGTGCGGTGGTGGCGCGTGCAGGGGCACCTGCGTTGGCACTCGCTGACGCCGCTGGCCTGCGGCATCACCCGCGCGCTGGTGGACTAAGCCCTCCCAAGTCGCGCGGGTCGAGGGTCGACCGGGGCGCTAGTGCTCTCGGCCGCGGGGTAGCAGTGGGGAGGCGGGCAGGGGTGGGGCGGGGAGCGGGTTGCCCTCGTAGCCGGGGACCGGGCCGAAGTCGCCGCGTTCCCATGCCGCCGTGGCGGTGGCGACTTCCTCACCCGTGCGGGCCACGAAGTTCCACCACATGACGATCTTCTCGGCGAAGGGCTCGCCGCCGAGGAGGAGGGCTCGGGCGGTGCCGGAGAGGCGCAGCTCGGGGCGGCCGCAGCCCAGGTAGACCAGGGAGCCGGGGCCGATCTCGCGGCCGTCGACCTCCAGCGGGCCGTCGATGGCGGCCACCGCGTACTCGAAGTCGCGCTCCAGCGGCAGCAGCGCCGTCCCCGAGACGGTCAGCTCCGCGCCCACCAGCGGCGAGTGGACCGTGCCGGGGGAGCGGGCGCCGTCGAGTTCGCCGAGCAGCAGGCGGGCGCTGACCCCCGGCGCGGTGACCACGGGCAGCTCGGCGTGGAACTCCCAGGACGGCTGCCGGTGGCGCGCGTGGTCGGGGAGGGCGACCCACAGCTGCGCGCCGTGCAGCATCGCCGGGTGCACGGGCGGGGACTGCTCGGAGTGGGCGATCGCCGAGCCCGCCGTCATCAGGCCGAGGGTGCCCGGCCGCAGGAGCTGGGCGCTGCCGAGGCTGTCGCGGTGGAACACCTCGCCCTCCAGCAGCCAGCTCACCGTCTGCAACCCGGTGTGCGGGTGCGGGGGCACCTGCATGCCGGGGGCGTCGGCGATGTCGTCGGGCCCGTAGTGGTCCAGGAAGCACCACGCGCCGACCATGCGCCTGCCGAGGGTGGGCAGCAGGCGCCGCACGGGGGTCTCGCCCAGCCGGACGGCGCGGGCGGGCAGCACGTCGAAGACCGGCTCGGCCAGGACGTCGCCGCGGCCGCCGCACACCGTGACCGGGGGGCGCAGGTCCAGGTTGCTCACGCAACCACCGTACGGCACTCAGGGCGGCCCGAGGCGCTCCAGCGTGTAGCCATTCGGATAACCGGGTGTGACGCCGCCGGGGGTGAACGCCGAGTCCGGGCGGGCGTCGAAGTGGCGCAGCAGCCGCCCGCGCAGGCGGAACGCCCCGCGGATCGCCGCCCGCACCGGGGCGGGCGGGCCGGTGACGCCCAGCGCGTCGCGGACCACGTCGTCGAGCAGGGAGTTGCCCAGCGTGATGCCCAGGAAGCCCAGCCACTTGGGGAAGCGGTTGACGAACAGCCGGTGCGAGGCGGCCAGCAGGGCCTGCCCGTCCACCGTCGGCGCCAGGTGCTCGCGCTCGTAGGCGTCGAACCAGGCGACGAACTCCCCGTAGCTGCCGGGGATGCCGGTGATGCCCATCCGGGTGCCCAGCTCCTGGTAGAAGCGGTGCGCGGCGGCGTACTCGTTCGGGTGCGGCTTGCGGTAGCCGTAGCGCTCCAGCCACCGCATCGGCGGGACCAGGAAGACGCCCAGGACGTAGCGGAACTCGTCCTGGCTGATGTCCCACTTGCGGTGCATGGCGTTCATCGCCCGCAGCACCTTGCGCGAGCGCTCGTGCTCGAAGCCGTGCGACACGATCTCGAACACCATCAGCCCGGTGTCCTCGCCCCGCTTGATCGGCCGCGCGGTGATCTCGCCGCTCTTGGCCAGCGTCGCGCTGATCGACGGGATCGCGTAGGTGCGGTAGAAGCTCATCTGCAGCGCGAGGAACACGTCGAACGGGAACTCGTACAGCGACGTCAGCTGGTAGATCCGCAGGTAGTCGACCTCGGGGTCGAGTCGGCGGATCTCGGCCAGGTGGCGCTCACGCATCGGCGGTCCTCAGGTACTCGGCCAGGACGGCGGTGGGGATGGGGCTGTCGCGGTGGGCCCTGGCGACGCGCCGCCACCAGTCAACCTCGTCGGCGAGGTCGCCGCCACCGAAACCGGGGCCTGCGCCGACCAACTCCACGCCCGGGCGCTCGGCCCGCCTGCGCAGGCCCACCTCGACGGTCGCGGCGGTGATGACGGCGGCGAGGTCGTCGCCGCGCAGGCCCGCCCGCTCGCCGAGCTCGCGGGCGCGCACGGCGCACGGGTCGTCGGGCGGGACCAGCGAGCGGATGTGCCGGGCCCCGTCCCAGGTCTCCACCACCGCGCGGTGCAGGCGGAAGGCGGCGTTGTCCAGCAGCAGCCAGTCCGGCACCAGCCGCCCCGGCGGGATGAGCCCGATCTCGGGCATCGCGGTGCGGAAGCGGTGCCACAGCGGGTAGAGCGCGCGGCGGGCCCGGTAGTGCTCCCACCACAGCCGGATCGGCCCGCGCGGCCGCCTGCCCAGGTGCGCGCCCGAGGCGGCCAGCACGATGCCGAGCGCGGAGAGGCCGGTGGCCGCAGGCATCAGCCAACCCTCTACAGAGGACACCGTCCATGCGGGCGTGTGCCCCGTGACCTGGGCCAGCTGGTAGATGAACTTGTGGAGGCAGTAGGCGAAGCCGAGCACCGCGCCGATGGAGACCAGCGCGAGACCGGTGCTGAGCCAGCGGATGTGCCGGGCCTTGCGCGCCCACCTGGCCGACAGGTGCGAGATGACGACGATCGCGGTGCCCAGGTAGACGCTGAAGGTGATGAACGCCCACGCGCCCGCGGTCGTGGCCTGCCCGCCGGAGTCGTTGAGCCCGCCCGGCCCGTGGACGAAGTCGCGCGCGCCGGGGTTGGTGGCGAAGAGGACGCACATGGTGATCGCGGCGGCCGCGGCGATGACGCGCAGGGTGGTCGCCTTGGTGTCGGCTTCGGTGGAGTGGAGGAAGAAGACGACGATGAGGTGAGCGGCGGCTACGACGAGGACGTGCTGGAGGGGCCAGGCGGCGTTGAAGCCTGCGGCGGCGTTGAGGACGGGGTAGACGACGGGCAGTTGCAGGGCGACGGCGATCGCCAGGGCCAGGCAGCCGAGGGTGAGGGCGCGCATGGCCGGGTTGCCGGAGTCGTTGAGGAAGTGGCGGAATTTGATGAGGGGGGCGGCCATGCCTACGACTACGGCTATTACTAGGAGGGTGGCTGGGGTCATGTGCGGGGCCTGGGGGTGTTCGGCTTGGTGGGGTGCGCGGCTTGGTGGGGTGCGTGGCTTGGCAGGTTGGCGTGGTTTGGCGGGTGGGCGTGGTTGCGTGGCGGTGGTGCGGGACTTGGCGGGGTGGTGCTTGGTTGGCAGGTGGGCTTGGTTGAGCGGGTGGGTGTGGTTTGGCGGGTGGGTGCGCGGGTTGCGTGGGTGGTCCGATGGGGTGAACTTGCATTCGCGGGGACCCCTAAGCGAAACGCCGCTTGGGCGTGAAGGCGGTGAAGGCGGGCGGAGCCCGTTC
>NZ_JBSGHB010000018.1:0-25876 GCF_053604195.1 Actinokineospora sp. NPDC004072
TCCTGCCCCTGCCTGGCCAGCACCACGGGCACGGTGTCGCCCGGCCGGGGGGCGCTAGGCGACCGGTTCTGCGGCGGGGAGGTCGCGCAGGGTGCGTAGGGGGGACAGGAGCAGCCAGAGGGCGGCCAGGCCGCAGCCCGAGGCCGCGACCCAGAGCGTCGGGCGCAGGTCGATCAGCTCGCCCAGGGTGCCGCCGAGCAGGCCGCCGACCGGGATCGCGCCCCAGACGAGGAAGCGGACGCTGGCGTTCATCCGGCCGAGCAGGTGGTCCGGGCAGATCATCTGGCGGAAGCTGACCTGGGCGACGTTGTAGATCACCGCGCCGATCGACACGGCGAAGTTGCCCGCCACGGCGACGACCAGCAGCCAGCCGGGGGCGGCCAGCGGGAGCAGCAGGGCGAACGGCACGCACGCCAGCTGCACCACCCAGATCGCGCGGGCCTGGCCGATCGCGCGGCTGACCCGGGCGGCCACCAGCGCGCCCAGGATGCCGCCGATGCCCGCGATCCCCATGACGACGCCGACCACGCCCGCGCTCAAGCCGACCTCGGTCACCAGGAACAGGATCAGCACCGCGTTCTGCACGCCGCCGAACAGGTTCCACGTCGCCGTGCAGGCAACGATGGGGCGCAGGTAGCGGTTGCGGAGGACGAACATCAGGCCCTCCATCACCTCCGCGCGCAGGTTGCGCTGCTGAGGGCGGACGGGCTCGGGTTCGACGGCATCGATGCGGCTGAGGAACAGCGCCGAGGACAGGTACCCGACCGCCGTGGTGAGCAGCGCCGTCGCCGCGCCGAGGAACTGGGCCAGGCCGCCGCCCAGCGCCGGGCCGGAGACGTGCGCGACGGAGTGGCTGGCCTGGAGCTTCGCGTTGCCCTCGACCAGGTGCTGCCTGCCGACCAGCGACGGCAGGTACGACTGGTAGCCCACGTCGAAGAACACCGTGCACGTGCCGACCAGCAGCGCGACCACCACCAGCTGGGTGAACGTGAGCAGCCCCAGCCACCAGGCCAGCGGCACCGTCGCCAGCAGGGCCGCCCGCGCGAGGTCCATCCTGATCATCAGCGGCTTGCGCCGCACCCGGTCCACCCACGCGCCCGCGGGCAGCCCGAGCAGCAGGAACGCCGCGTGCTCCGCGGCGGTCAGCAGGCCCATCTGGAAGGCCGTCGCGTTGAGCAGGCCCACCGCCAGCAGGGGCAGCACGACCAGGCCGACGTTGGTGCCCAGCTGGGCGATCGTGTCCCCGGCCCACAGCCTGCGGAAGTCGGTGTGGTGACGCAGCGTGCCTGCCATGCGCGGGATCATCCACCCACTGATTGGAATCTGTCAATCACTTTGCCCCGCCGCCGTAGAGTGGGCAACCGTGAGCGAACAGCAGCCCGCCCGCACGCCCCCGACCCCGGTCGACGTGGCCGCGCTCGGCTCGGCCGTGCGGCTGCGGATCATCCGGCTGACCCACCAGCGGCCGCTGACCAACCGGGAGATCGCCGACCACCTCGGCCGCGATCCGGCGACCACGCTCCACCACGTGCGCAAACTGGTCGACGCCGGATTCCTGGAAGCGCTGCCGGTGCGCCGCGGGAACCGGGGCGCGCGGGAAATCCCGTACCGCTCGACCGGCCGCTCCTGGCAGATCGACCAGCCGGGCCGGGGCAACCGGGACGTCGCCGAGGCGGTGCTGCAGGCCTACCTCGCCGAGGTCGGCGAGATCGACTTCGCCGACCTGCAGCAATCGCGCCTGGTCGTGCAGGTCGACGAGGCGGGCAGGGCGGAGCTGATGCAGCGCATCCAGGACGTGCTGGACGACTTCGCCGCGCGCCCGCTGGAACCGGGCCAACCGCGCACGGCGATCTACGTGTCGTTCTACCCCGGGGAATAAATCGGTCGTAATAGGCGTCATGCCGTGCGACTATGGAAACAACAACGCCGGAACAGACCGGCGTCGACCGCGAAGGACGTGTTCACCTAGTGACAGAGGAATTCATTCAGCCAGACGACGGTGACTTCCGCGGAGACTTCCGCAACGGTGGCTTCCCGAACGGCCAGGCTGACCTCTCCCTCGGTGAACTCGAACTGGAGGAGCGGTCGTCGCTGCGCCGCGTCGCCGGGCTGTCCACCGAGCTGGAGGACATCACCGAGGTCGAGTACCGCCAGCTCCGCCTGGAGCGGGTCGTGCTCGTCGGGGTGTGGACCGAGGGCACCGCGCTGGAGTCGGAGGCGTCGCTGGCCGAGCTGGCCCGCCTCGCCGAGACCGCGGGCTCCCAGGTCCTCGAAGGGCTCGTGCAGCGGCGCGACAAGCCGGACCCGGCCACCTACATCGGCTCGGGCAAGGTCCGCGAGCTCAGCGACATCGTGGCCGCGACCGGCGCCGACACGGTGATCTGCGACGGCGAGCTCTCGCCGTCCCAGCTCCAGCAGCTGGAGGCGCGGCTCAAGGTCAAGGTCATCGACCGCACGGCGCTGATCCTGGACATCTTCGCCCAGCACGCCCGCTCCAAGGAGGGCAAGACCCAGGTCGAGCTGGCCCAGCTGCAGTACCTGCTGCCCAGGCTGCGCGGCTGGGGCCAGACGCTGTCCCGCCAGGCCGGTGGCCGCGCGGGCGGGGCCAGCGGCGGCGTGGGCCTGCGCGGTCCCGGTGAGACCAAGCTGGAGACCGACCGCAGGCGCATCCACGCCCGCATCGCCAAGCTCCGCCGCGAGATCAAGGGCATGGGCACGGTCCGGGCGACCAAGCGCGGCCGCCGCGTCGCCAACGCGGTGCCCAGCGTGGCCATCGCCGGCTACACCAACGCGGGCAAGTCCAGCCTGCTCAACGCGCTGACCGGCGCGGGTGTGCTGGTGGAGGACGCGCTGTTCGCCACCCTCGACGCGACCACCCGGCGCGCCGAGACCCCGGACGGGCGCACCTACACGCTGACCGACACCGTCGGCTTCGTGCGGCACCTGCCGCACCAGCTGGTGGAGGCGTTCCGCACCACGCTGGACGAGGTCGCCGACGCCGACCTCGTGCTGCACGTGGTCGACGGCTCCGACCCGATGCCGGAGTGGCAGATCAACGCGGTGCGCGAGGTCCTCGGCGAGATCGGGCGCAAGCACGACACGCCGATGCCGCCGGAGCTGGTGGTGGTCAACAAGACCGACACCGCGGGCGACCTGGCCATCGCCCGGCTGCGGCACCTCATCCCGGGCGCGGTGTTCGTCTCCGCGCACACCGGGGCGGGCGTGGCCGAGCTGCGCGAGCGGATCGCCGAGCTGCTGCCCCGGCCCGACCGCGAGCTGGACGTGCTCGTCCCGTACGAGCGCGGCGAGCTGGTGGCCCGCATCCACCGCGAGGGCGAGGTGCTCTCCACCGAGCACACCGAGGTCGGCACGCACGTGCGGGCCCGGGTCAACCCCGACCTCGCGGGCGCGCTCGCGGCCTACGCCGTGGACCGCTCGGCCGTCTGATCCCCTGCTGCGCCGCGGGCCCCCGGGAGACCTCCCGGGGGCCCGCGGCGCTTCCGGCTACCGTGGTGGCGAACAGGGGAGGTGGCGGGTGCGGGTTGTGCTGACCGCGGCGCTCATGGGGGCGATGACCGTCTTGGGCGCGCCCGCCCAGGCCGAAGACCGGTGCGTGCTGTCCGATGAGCGCTTGGCTGAGGTGTCCGGTGCGGCGGCCGATGGCGAGCACTGGTACGTCGTCAACGACGGCGGTCGCACGTCGACCGTCTACGTGCTCAACCGCGACTGCTCGGTCGCCGACGTCATCTCCGGCCCCACCGACCCCTACGACGTCGAGGACCTGGCCCGCGCCGCCGACGGCACGCTGTGGCTGGCCGACACCGGCGACAACAAGCAGGCCCGCGAGACCGTCGCGCTCATCTCGCTGACCCCGGCGGGCAAGTCGACCGTCCACCGGCTGACCTATCCGGACGGTCCGAAGGACACCGAGGCGCTGCTGCTCTCCCGCGACGGCGTGCCCCACCTGGTGACCAAGAACCCCTTCGGCACCGCGGGCATCTACCGGCCCGTGCGCGCCCTCAGCAGCCCCGGGCCGACGCCGATGGAGCAGGTCGGCTCGATCACCCTGCGGTCCACCGACACCCCGGGCGGGCCGGTGCCCACGGCGGTGGGCTCGGTGGTGGTGACCGGGGGAGCGGTGAGTCCGGACGGGACGCTCGTCGCGCTGCGCACCTACACCGACGCCTACGTGTACGCCGCCCCGGACGGGGACGTGCTCGCCGCGCTCAAGCGGGAGCCGGTCCGCGTCCCGCTGCCGGACGAGCCGCAGGGCGAGGCGATCGCCATCGAGCCGGACGGCACGCTGGTGTCCTTCTCCGAGGGCGTGGGGACCGCGGTGCGGACGTTCTCCAGGGTGACCCCGGCGGCCGAGCAGCCGACGGCAGCCGGGCAGCCGACGGGCACGGCCGCGCCGGAGCCGGAGCGCGCGCCGGAGCCGACCGGCGCCCCCGAGGTCGAGGACGACGGCCTGGCGACCATCCCCGCGATCGGCGTCACCGCCGTCGCGGTGGGGGCCCTGCTGCTGCTCATGCACCGCAGGGCCACCCGCAAGCAGCGCTAGAGGCGCCGCAGCACCGCCACGACCTTGCCCAGGATCGTCGCCTCGTCGCCCGGGATGGGCTCGTAGGCGTCGTTCTGCGGCAGCAGCCAGGCGTGCCCGTCGCGCAGCTTGAACGTCTTCACCGTGGCCTCGCCGTCGATCATGGCGGCCACGATGTCGCCGTTGTCGGCCGTGGGCTGCTGGCGCACGACCACCCAGTCGTCGTTGGCGATGGCCGCGTCGATCATCGAGTCGCCCGCGACCTTGAGCATGAACAGCGAGCCCTCGCCGACCAGCTCCTTGGGCAGCGGGAAGACCTCCTCGATGGCCTGCTCGGCGAGGATGGGCCCACCGGCGGCGATGCGGCCGACCACGGGCACGTACGCAGGCGCTGGGCCGCGGTCGGTCTCGGCGGGCTCGTCGCCGCGCAGCTGGGCCGGGGGGGCGTCGGCGGGCAGCACGCCGATCGCGCGCGGGCGGTTCGGGTCGCGGCGCAGGTAGCCCTTCTCCTCCAGGGCGCGCAGCTGGTAGGCCACCGACGAGGTGGAGGTCAGCCCCACCGCCTCGCCTATCTCGCGCACGCTGGGGGGGTAGCCGAAGCGCTGCACCCAGGACCGGATGACCTCCAGCACCTGGCGCTGGCGAAGCGGGAGTTCAGCGCTTTCCGAATCCGGCTCGGGGAACTTGCGCACCGTGCCGCGCACCGCGGGCTTGCGCTTCGGGGTGTCTGCGGGGGTGCGTCCGTTCGTGCCTGCCACTGCGCTGTCCTCCAGGTTGTGCCGGGGGCCGCCCCGGCGATCTTGTCCTGAGTCGACGGTAGTCCTCCGACCTGCGGAGATCAAACACCTGTTCGAGCGACACGCCGAGCAGGTCTGGAATTCCGCGGCCCCCAGGTGGTACACATTCGCACGGACGTTCGATCGAACGGGAGTTCGAGGAGGTTGTCATGGCGGCGACGCTGACCACCACCGGCGCCCCGGCGCAGCACCCGGCCCCGACGCGCCGCGCGGGGGGCGGGCTGCGGCCGCCGACCCGGCGGCGCCTGGTCGGCGCCCCGCACGTCGTGGCTGCGGCCGAGTGTCCGCCGCGCCGCTCATCCATGCCGGTCACGGCGCTGGTCGTGGTCGCGGCGGCGGTCGCCGCGCTGGTCTTCGGCTTCGGCCTGTACGCCGGTTCGCTGGCCGATTCGACCGTCCCGAGCACGACGGCCGTCGTGTACGTCGCACCCGGTGAGTCGCTCTCGGACATCGCCGCGCGCACCGCGCCGGGCAGCGACACCGCCGCCGTCGTGGACCGCATCCGCGACCTCAACGGCCTCGCCGACGCCGGGGTGGTCCCCGGTCAGCCGCTCGTGGTGCCGGTCGCCCGCCGCTGAATTGTTACCCGAATCACACCGCTGACCCGACCGCGGTCTCCCTGGCGCGCGCCGACCCCGCCCGCCGCCTGGCCGGCGTGCCGATCTCCCGGTCAGGGCATACTCGCGCGGGTCCGCGCGTTGGCCTTATAGCACGTTCTTCGACCGTGCTTGACCCGAACGTGTGACCCTGCGTGTCACCCGGATGCTTCTGCGCATTTCCGCTGGTCGCGGCGGCGACACGCCGGGCCGCCCCCCGAGTTGCCAACATGTGCCCATCGGGCATAGGTTCAACCCCAACATCTAGGGGTTACGCCGTTGTAGTTTGTCCACAGGTTGGGGTCGGTTATCCACCCCGCCCCCGGGTGTTGTCCACACATTGATCACCATGCGTGGTCGCCGGATGCGCCGACCGAGTGGCGAGGAGGAGTCGGATATGCGGTGTCCGTTCTGCAGGCACCCGGACTCCCGGGTCGTCGACTCGCGCGAGGTCGACGAGGGCCAGGTCATCCGCAGGCGGCGGTCCTGCGCGGCGTGCAGCCGCCGGTTCACCACCGTCGAGGAGGCGGTCCTGGCCGTCGTCAAGCGCTCCGGCGTCACCGAGCCGTTCAGCCGGGAGAAGGTCGTGCGCGGCGTGCGCAGGGCCTGCCAGGGCAGGCCGGTGGACGAGGACCAGCTCAAGCAGCTCGCCCAGAAGGTGGAGGAGACCATCCGCGCGACCGGGCCCGCCGAGGTGCCCAGCCACGAGGTGGGCCTGGCCATCCTGGGGCCGCTGCGCGAGCTGGACGAGGTCGCCTACCTGCGGTTCGCATCGGTGTACCGGAGCTTTTCCTCCGTAGAGGACTTCGAGAAGGAGATCGCCGACCTGCGCGCCGTGATGGCGCGCGAGGCGGCGCGGGGTGATGGCGAGTAAGGGTCGACGGCCCCAGCGCGGGGCGCACAAGCAGACGAGACCGCATCGGACGGGGAGCCCGGACGTGGCCACAGTTCACGAGGGAGTTGTCATGACCGAGACCGTGGGGACGCCTGCGGACACAGCACGGCCGGGGCTGCGCGTGCGCCGGGTCTACACGACCGAGGGGGTGCACCCCTACGACGAGGTGACCTGGGAGCACCGCGACGTCGTGATGACCAACTGGCGCGACGGCTCGGTCAACTTCGAGCAGCGCGGCGTCGAGTTCCCCGACTTCTGGTCGGTCAACGCGACCAACATCGTCACCAGCAAGTACTTCCGCGGCGCCGTCGGCACCCCGACCCGCGAGCACTCGCTGCGGCAGCTCATCGACCGCGTCGTGCTGTCCTACACCGCCGCGGGCGTCAAGCACGGCTACTTCGCCACCCCGGCCGACGCCGAGGTGTTCGAGCACGAGCTGACCTGGATGCTGCTGCACCAGGTGTTCAGCTTCAACTCCCCGGTGTGGTTCAACGTCGGCACCAGCTCCCCGCAGCAGGTCTCGGCCTGCTTCATCCTGGCCGTCGACGACACGATGGACTCGATCCTCAACTGGTACAAGGAAGAGGGTCTGATCTTCAAGGGCGGCTCGGGCGCGGGCCTCAACCTCTCCCGCATCCGCTCCTCCAAGGAGCTGCTCTCCTCCGGCGGCACCGCGTCCGGCCCGGTGTCGTTCATGCGCGGGGCGGACGCCTCCGCGGGCACCATCAAGTCCGGCGGGGCGACCCGGCGCGCGGCCAAGATGGTCGTGCTCGACGTCGACCACCCCGACGTCGAGGAGTTCATCGAGACCAAGGCGCGCGAGGAGGAGAAGATCCGCGTCCTGCGCGACGCGGGCTTCGACATGGACCTCGGCGGGTCCGACATCACCTCGGTCCAGTACCAGAACGCCAACAACTCCGTGCGGGTCTCCGACGAGTTCATGCACGCGGTGGAGTCCGGCGGCGACTTCGGGCTGCGGTCGCGCACCACCGGCGAGGTCATCGAGCGGGTCGACGCCAAGGCCCTGTTCGGCAAGCTGGCCAAGGCCGCGTGGGAGTGCGCCGACCCCGGCATCCAGTACGACGACACGATCAACGACTGGCACACCTGCCCGGAGTCCGGCCGCATCACCGCGTCCAACCCGTGCAGCGAGTACATGCACCTGGACAACTCCAGCTGCAACCTCGCGTCGCTGAACCTGATGAAGTTCCTCGGCGACGACGGCTCCTTCGACGCCGAGACCTTCGTCAAGGCCGTCGAGCTGGTCATCACCGCGATGGACATCTCCATCTGCTTCGCCGACTTCCCGACCGAGCCGATCGCCGAGACCACGCGCAAGTTCCGCCAGCTGGGCATCGGCTACGCCAACATCGGCGCGCTGCTGATGGCCACCGGGCACGCCTACGACTCCGACGGCGGCCGCGCGCTCGCCGCGGCGATCACCTCGCTGATGACCGGCACCGCCTACCGGCGCTCCGCCGAGCTGGCCGGGGTAGTCGGGCCCTACGAGGGCTACGCCCGCAACGCCGAGGGCCACCAGCGGGTCATGCGCAAGCACGCCGCGGCCAACGACCTGGTCCGCACCTACCACAAGACCGACGCCGCCGTGCACCGCGTGGCGACCCGGGAGTGGCAGGCCGCGCTGGAGATCGGCGGCCGCAACGGCTGGCGCAACGCCCAGGCCAGCGTGCTCGCCCCGACCGGCACCATCGGCCTGATGATGGACTGCGACACCACCGGCATCGAGCCCGACCTGGCGCTGGTCAAGTTCAAGAAGCTGGTCGGCGGCGGCTCCATGCAGATCGTCAACCAGACCGTGCCGCGCGCCCTGGCCGCGCTGGGCTACCAGGACGAGCAGGTCGAGGCGATCGTGGAGTACATCGCCGAGCACGGCCACGTCGTCGACGCCCCCGGGCTGCGGACCGAGCACTACGAGGTCTTCGACTGCGCGATGGGCGAGCGCTCCATCGCCCCGATGGGCCACGTGCGGATGATGGCCGCGGTGCAGCCGTTCATCTCCGGCGCGATCTCCAAGACGGTCAACATGCCGGAGTCGGCGACCGTCGAGGAGGTCGAGGAGATCTACTTCCAGGGCTGGAAGCTGGGCCTGAAGGCGCTGGCGATCTACCGCGACAACTGCAAGGTCGGCCAGCCGCTGTCGGCGGGCAAGGGCGCCAAGGGCGCGGCCGAGCCGGAGAAGGTCGTCGAGTACCGTCCGGTGCGCAAGCGCCTGCCGAAGAAGCGCCCCTCGCAGACGGTCTCGTTCACCGTCGGCGGCGCGGAGGGCTACCTGCACGCGGGCTCCTACCCCGACGACGGCCTCGGCGAGATCTTCGTCAAGCTGGGCAAGCAGGGCTCCACCCTGGCCGGGGTGATGGACGCCTTCTCCATGTCGATCTCGGTCGGCCTGCAGTACGGCATCCCGCTGGAGTTCTACGTCTCGAAGTTCCAGAACCTGCGCTTCGAGCCCGCGGGCATGACCGACGACCCGGACGTCCGCATCGCCACCAGCGTGCTGGACTACCTGTTCCGCCGCCTCGCGCTGGACTACCTGCCCTACGACAAGCGCGCCCAGCTCGGCATCTTCACCGCCGAGGAGCGCGCGGCGCAGGTGGCCAACGACTACTCCGGACAGTCCGATGTGGACCTGGAGGGGCTGCGCACGACGGTCGACGCCACCCCGCGCGCAGCGATCGAGTCCGCGGCCCCGGCCGCGGAGGCGCACAGCTCCACCGAGCTGCTGGAGCTGCACCTGGGCAAGGCGGCCGACGCCCCGCTGTGCATGACCTGCGGCACGAAGATGCGCCCGGCCGGGTCCTGCTACGTCTGCGAGGGCTGCGGCTCCACCTCGGGCTGCAGCTGATCTGACCGACGGCGAGCCGGGACCCCGCGCGGGGTCCCGGCTCGCCGCGTTTGTCGCGCCTCGCGGCCGCTACCGCATTTCGACGCCAGAACCTAGTAGTATCCCCGGATCGGGCGTGGGGGTGAGGGATGGGCGGACCGGACGGGTGGAACCCGCTTGCGCCCGTGCAGGTCGCCGAGGCGGCGCCGCAGCGGCGGAACTCGCCGTTCGCGCTGCTGGCGATCTTCGCGATGGTGCTGGTCGGCGTCCTGGTCATCGGGGTGGTGGGCCGCGCGGCGTCGGGCGGGTTCACCACCGTTGTCGAGGGGTACGCCAGCTCGGTCGACGGGCAGGCCGTGCCGAAGGAGGGGCAGGCGCAGGCCACCCTCGACGCCATCGCGCGCAACCCGATCCTGCGGCCCGGGCGCGCGCTGGCGCAGGTCACCTGCGAGCTGCCGGAGCTGCGGACCGACCCCGATGGCCTCGCCGAGTACTACCGCCGGATCATCGCCTGCCTGGACGCGGCGTGGACCGAGCCGATGGAGGCGGCGGGCAAGCGGTTGCGCACCCCGGAGCTGACCGTCGAGGACAGCCCCGACGGCGAGTGCGGGTTCGCCCCCGACGAGGAGGACGCCGTCGCCTTCTACTGCGCCAGCGACGAGGTCATCTCCATGCCGCGCTCGCGGCTGCTGGACGACGCCGCCGACGATGCGGGCCTGCACCTGGCCGTGCTGGCGCACGAGTACGGCCACCACATCCAGGCGCTCTCGGGCATCCTCGGCACCGCGGGCAGGCGCGAGCGGGCGGCGGGCGATGACGAGGAGCTGGAGCTGTCGCGGCGGGTCGAGCTGCAGGCAAACTGCTTCGCCGGGCTGTTCATCGCCGCGGCCAAGGACCGCGGGGACATCGACGGCGACCTCGCCGACGCCGCCGTGGCCGGGTTCGCCTACGTCGAGGACTCCGACAGCCACGGCAGCGCCAACAACCAGCTCCTGTGGGCGAAGGCGGGCTACGCGGGGGAGTCGACCGCCGACTGCGACACCTGGTCGGCCGCGCCGTCCTCGGTCGCCTGACGCCAGCGCCGCAGCACGGCGTCCACCGCATCCCGGATGCGCTCGCGGGCGACCGCGCGCGGCACCCCGGCCATGAGCAGGGCGTCGTAGTCGGTCTCCTCGTGCCGGATCGCGGCGACGACGGCCAGGGTGACGGCGTGCTCGTCGAGCGCGCGGCCCGCCGCGGAGCGGCCCACCCGCCCGCTGCTGCGGACGCCGGCGTGCTCGGCGATCGCCCGCGCCCGGTCGGCGGCCAGGCCGGGGAACAGCTCCGCGATCCGCTCGGCGAAGGCCGCGGTGAACACCAGGTCCTGCTGCTCGCGCCGCGCGCGGTCGCGCACGCGCCTGCGCTCGCGGGCGTCCTCGTCGGCCAGGCAGCGCTCCTCGGCGGCCTCCAGCGCGGCCCGCTCGACCAGCGTGCCGCAGCGGATGAAGCGCTTGCGCGGCTTGTGCCAGGTCATCACCACCGCGGCCAGCCCGCTGGCGGCGCGGGCCCGCCGGGTCAGCGCGGCGTCCCCGGAGGGCAGGAAGACCAGGTGGTCCATGTCCGCGCAGGTGAGGCAGACCGGCCGGTCGTCCTCGACGAAGTGCAGCTCGCCGGGCTCGCGGCACAGCGCGCAGCGCCACGGCTTGTCCGGCCGCAGCGCGACCGGGTCCGGCACCGCCTTGGCCTTGGCCTCGATGCGGGCCCGCCGCGCGGGGGAGAGCCCGGGGTCGGTCCAGTGCGTGCGGAAGGCAAGGTCGTCGTCGCCGAAGCGCAACGGCTGCCCGCCCAGGGTGGCGGCGATGTAGTCCACTCGGGACGCTTCGAGCCCGCGCCCGAGCGCCCACTCGCGCAGCAGCCCCAGCGCCTCGGCGAGCCGTTCCGGCGGCACCGCGGCCGCGGCGTCCAGCCGGGGCACCCGCCCCTGCCGCCACGACTCCACCGTCCGCGCCGACAGCCAGCCCAGCCCGGTGAGCACGTCCACCGGTGCGACGGTCCCCTTGCGCCGCACCAGTTCCTCCGCGACCGCGCGCACGCGCGTCGACAGCGCCGTCACGCCTCCTCCGCGAACGCCCGGTAGGCGGGCCGCAGGTACTCCGCCAGCGGCCTGCCGCGCAGCATCACCGGCAGCGGGTCGAGCCGGTCGAGCACCGCCCCCGGCTCCGCAGGCGCCGACGGCGGCAGCGCGGGCGCCACCGGCCCGGAGGCCCAGAACGCGGCCGGGTCGGCGGGAAGGGGGTCGGCCGCCGGTTCGACCGCGGCCGGGCCACCGCGCCGGGCGCGCAGGCTCGCCAGCAGCTCGTCGCGCGAGCGCCCGCGCCAGGCCAGGATCTCGAACGGGTCGGTGTCGAAGGACTCGGCGAGCAGGTAGCACGTCGCCGCCAGGTGCTTGCACGGGACTTCCCAGTCCGGGCACGAGCACTCCATCGACAGCTCGGCGAAGGAGTTCGGGAACAGCCGCAGCCCGACGGCCTCGAACACCTCCTCGATCCCGGTCGGCATCTCCCCGGCCAGCAGCTTGGCCAGGTACAGCGCCCGGCCCGCAAGCGCTTGCTCCACCTGCGCCCACTGGTCGGCGGTGAACGACTTGACGCCGATCTTGACCCGGTACGGCGCGGGCCGCGAGCCCTGCACGGTCGCCACGACGATGCTCGGCGAGAGCGCCATGCTCACCACCTGCCCCTGCCGGGCGTAGCGCTTGCCGCGCTCCAGCCGCCCGCCGAGGCCCAGCTCCTCCAGCACCTCGATGAACCGCCGCGACCACCAGGTGCGCGCGATGTCGCCGCGGGTGCTGCGGGCGCGCAGCCCGTTCTCGACCTTGATGGTGCGGCTGGGCGCGTCGCGCCACCACTCGTCGTCACTCAATGACGGCCTCCGCGGACAGCGCGACGACCTCGCGCAGCTCGTCGGTGGACAGCTCGGTCAGCCAGTCCTCGCCGGTGCCCACGGCCAGCCGCGCGAGCGCCTTCTTGCGCTCGATCATGGCGTCGATCTTCTCCTCCAGCGTCCCGATGCACATCAGCTTGCGCACCTGCACGTCCCGGCGCTGCCCGATGCGGAAGGCGCGGTCGGTCGCCTGGTCCTCCACCGCTGGGTTCCACCAGCGGTCCAGATGGATGACGTGGTTGGCCGCCGTCAGCGTCAGGCCGGTGCCGCCCGCCTTGAGCGACAGCAGGAAGATCGACGGCCCGTCGCCGGACTGGAACCGCTCGACCATCGCGTCCCGGCGCGCCTTGGGCACCCCGCCGTGCAGGAACAGCACCTCGGTGTCGAAGCGCGCGGCCAGGTGCGGCACCAGCATCCCGCCGAAGGCGGCGAACTGGGTGAAGACCAGCGCCTTGTCGCCGTCGGCGAGCACCTCCTCCAGCGTCTCCTCCAGCCGGGCGAGCTTGCCCGAGCGCCCGGCGATGCGCGAGCCGTCGCCGAGGTACTGCGCGGGGTGGTTGCAGACCTGCTTGAGCCGGGTGATCGCGGCGAGCACCAAGCCCTTGCGCTGCACGCCTTCGGTGTCGTCCACCTTGAGCAGCATGTCGTCCACCACGGCCTGGTACAGCGACGCCTGCTCGGCGGTGAGGTTGCACAGCTGCTTCATCTCGACCTTCTCGGGCAGGTCGCTGATGATCGCGGGGTCGGTCTTGACCCGCCGCAGCACGAACGGCCCGGTGACGCGGCGCAGCCGGGTGGCGGCGTCCTCGTCGTGGTAGCGCTCGATCGGCACCGCGAAGCGCGCGCGGAACCGGTGCACCGAGCCGAGCAGGCCGGGGTTGGCGAAGTCCATGATGGACCACAGCTCGGCCAGCCGGTTCTCCACCGGCGTGCCGGTCAGCGCGATCCGGTGCCGGGCGTCGATCGACCGCGCGGCCCGGGACTGCCGCGACGCGCTGTTCTTGATGTTCTGCGCCTCGTCGAGCACCACCCGGTCCCACTCGCGCTCGGCGAACTTGGCGCTGTCGCGGGCGAGCAGGTTGTAGGTGGTGATCACCAGGTCGGCGTCGGCCTCGGCCAGGCTGCCGCGGTCGCTGCCGTGGTGGACGTGCACGCGCAGCTCGGGGGCGAACTTGGCGGCCTCCCGCTGCCAGTTGCCCACCAGCGACATCGGGCACACCAGCAGCGTCGGCGGCCGCTGCGCGTCGGCCCGCGCCAGCGCCTCCAGCGCCAGCAACTGCACGGTCTTGCCCAGGCCCATGTCGTCGGCCAGGCAGGCGCCCATGCCCAGCCGGTCGAGGAAGGCCAGCCAGGCCAGCCCGCGCTCCTGGTACGGCCGCAGGTCCGCGCCGAAGCCCGGCGGCGCCTTCACCGGTTCGAGCCGGGCCTCCATCCGGCCGTTGAGCAGGTCGGCCAGCCAGCCGTCGCCGTCGATGCCGACGACCGGCGCGGGCAGCAGCGGGTCGTCCGGGGGCAGCGCGGCCAGCGCCATGATGTTGCCCGCGCTGGTGCTGCCCTCGGCCGAGCGCTTGATGAACTCCAGCCCCGCGGCCAGCCTGCGCTGGTCGAGGTGCACCCACCGGCCGCGCACGCGCACCAGCGGCACCTTGGCCTCGGCCAGCGCCGCCAGCTCGGCCGAGGTGAGCGTGGAGTCGCCGACCGCCATGTCCCAGCGGTACTCGATCAGCTCGTCCTTGCCCATGCCGCTCTTGCCCGAGACCACGCCGGGGGTGCCCGGGCTGCTGGTCGTCAGCTTGAGCCCGACCTCGGCGGCGGCCGTCTGCCACCAGGAGGGCAGCAGCACGCCGAACCCGGCCTGGTCCAGCTCGGGGGCGCGCAGCAGGAACCGGTGCGCGCCCGCGGTGTCCAGGGCCAGGCCGGTCGGGTGGGTGTCGTGCAGCGCGCCGTCGATCTCCGGGACGATCCGGCCCGCCCGGCCCAGCTCGGCCAGCAGCAGGTCGGCGGGCTGGGCGACCCAGCGGCGCAGCACGTTCGGCCCGCCGCTCCAGACCTGCTCGGCGGTGACGAGGACGCTGGGGTCGTCGGCGGCCTGGAGCAGGAACTCCACGGCCCAGGTGTCGTCGTCGCCGACCGGGGAGTGCAGCCGGAAGCAGGCGCGCACCGGGCCGTCGTGGGCGGCGCTGGCCCGCCAGGTGTCCAGCGCGCTCGCCAGCCGCTCGGTGGGCAGCGCGGGCGTGCCCAGGCGCGGGTCGCCGGACAGGCCGCTGAGCAGCGCGTGCGCCACCGCGGCCGACTGGTCGCCGACCAGGCCGCCGGGGGCGAGGTCCAGCTCGCCCAGCCGCTGCCGGGCGATGGCGTCGACCAGCGTGTCCAGCACCGCGGTCAGCACCGCGGCCGCGGGCAGGCCGTCGGCGCCCGCCTGCTGGGCGCGCAGCGCGGGCGGCATCGACTCGCGCAGCCGGGCCAGCCGGGCGGCGTCGGCCCCGGTGGGGGCGGGCCGCCAGCGGGCCTCGCCCGCCGGGGTCACCGCGGGCAGCACCCGGCCCCGGCCGACCAGGTCCTCGGCGAACTCGCGCAGGGCGATCAGGAACCGCGCGCTCGCGCCGAGGCGGACCTCACCTGCGTCGGGCACCGCCGCCGTGGTCGCCAGCCCGCTGACCAGCCACGGCCGCAGCTTCACCGCACCCCGCGGCGCGCCCGCGGCGGCCAGCGGGTCGCGCACCAGCTCCGGCGAGGGCACCGGGGCCGACGGGTGCGACGGCAGCAGCGCGCGCACCGACACCGCCGTCCCCGGCACGCCCAGGCGCTCGGCCAGCTCGGCCCCGGGGACGGCGAACGGGTGCTCGGCCGGTCCGCGCGCGGCCCGGCCCGGTCGGCGGTCGGGCCGCGCGGAGTCCTCGGCCCAGAGCACGACCTGGCCGTCGGCAGTGCCGAGGCAGTGCAACGCCAACACGCCGCTGACTGTACCCAGCGGCTACGACAGCGAACGCAGCAGGAACTCCCACGCCAGCGCGGACATGAAGGCGCGCTGGGCGTTGTCGGCCGCCGCGCCGTGGCCGCCTTCGATGTTCTCGTAGTACAGCGGGGTGTGGCCCTGCTCGCGCATGCGCGCGGCCATCTTGCGGGCGTGGCCCGGGTGCACGCGGTCGTCGCGGGTGGAGGTGACGAACAGCACCGGCGGGTACTCGCGTCCACTTTGGACCAAGTGGTAGGGCGAGTAGTGCTGGATGTAGGCCCAGTCCGCCGGGTCGTCGGGGTCGCCCCACTCGGCCATCCACGACGCGCCCGCCAGCAGCACGTGGTAGCGGCTCATGTCCAGCAGCGGGACCTGGCAGACCACCGCGCTGAACAGCTCCGGGTAGCGGGTCAGCATGACGCCCGCGAGCAGGCCGCCGTTGCTGCCGCCCTGCATCGCCAGCTTGCCGGGCGGGGTGATGCCCCGGGCCAGCAGGTCGCGGGCCACCGAGGAGAAGTCCTCGTAGGCGCGCATCCGGTTCTCCCGCAGCGCCGCCCGGTGCCACTCCGGCCCGTACTCGCCGCCGCCGCGGATGTTGGCCACGACGTACGTCCCGCCGCGGGCCAGCCACGCCCGTCCCATGCCCGCGTTGTACGACGGCGTGAGCGCGATCTCGAAGCCGCCGTAGCCGTAGAGCAGGGTCGGGCCGGGGGTGCCGTCGGAGACGACGAAGTAGGGGACCTTCGTGCCGTCGTCGGAGGTGGCGAAGTGCTGCTCGACGGTCAGCCCCTCGGTGTCGAACAGCGCGGGCGCCTGCTTGACGACCTCGGCCGTGCCGCCGACCGTGCCGTGGATCAGCGTGGTCGGCTGCAAGTACCCGCTGGAGTCGAGGAAGTACTCGTCGTCGCTGTCGGGGTCGGTGTCGACGATGTGCGCCGAGCCGACCTCGGGCGCGCCGGGCAGCTCCGAGCGCGTCCAGTCGCCCGGCGTCACCACCTCCAGCCGGGTCTTGACGTCGCGCAGCTCGGTGAGGATCAGGTGGTTCCTGGTCCACGACCAGCCCTGCAGCGAGGTGTGCGCGTCCGGCTCGAAGACCACCACGAGGTCGCGGCCGCCGTCGAGGAAGGCGTCGAAGTCGGTGGCCAGCAGCGCGCCCGCCGGGTAGGTCGTGCCGCCGACGGTCCAGGCCGTGCGCAGGTGGATGAGCATCCACTCGCGGTGCACGGAGGTCGTCGCGTCGTCGGGCACGTCGATGCGCACGAGGTCGCCGTTGGGCTTGAGCAGGAACTCCTCGGTGGAGAAGAACCCGGGGGAGCGGCCGACGAAGTCGCGGACGAAGCCGGGGGTGTGGTCGCGGTAGGCGAACGCGCTGACGTCCTCGGGCTTGCCCTCGAACACCACCTCGGCCTGCTCCAGCGGCGTGCCGCGGCGCCAGCGCTTCATCACCCGGGCGTAGCCGGACGTGGTGAGCGAGCCCTCGCCGAAGTCGGTGCCGACGAAGATGTGGTCGGCGTCGATC
Source organism: Actinokineospora sp. NPDC004072 (assembly GCF_053604195.1). NCBI lineage: Bacteria > Bacillati > Actinomycetota > Actinomycetes > Pseudonocardiales > Pseudonocardiaceae > Actinokineospora > Actinokineospora sp. NPDC004072. Next base: position 17,068 of record NZ_JBSGHB010000018.1, read on the forward strand.
CAGCCGACCCGGGTCTTGGCCTCGGGGAGGGTGAAGCCGTCGGCGACGAACTCGCGGGTGCGCAGGTCGAACTCGCGCACCACGGTGGCGTCCGCACCGCCGCGGGACAGCTCGACCAGGGCCAGGTGGAAGTCCGGGCGCAGCACCGCGGCGCCCTTCCACACCCAGTTCTCGCCCTCGGCCCGGCCCAGGGCGTCGACGTCGAGCAGCACCTCCCACTCCGGGGAATCGGTGCGGAAGGACTCCGGCGTGGTGCGCCGCCACACCCCGCGCGGGTTGGCGGCGTCCTGCCAGAAGTTGTAGAGGTGGGCGCCGCGCCTGCGCGGGTAGGGGATCCGGTCGTCGGCGTCGAGCACCTCCCGGATCTCCCGCTCGATCGCGGCGAACCGCGCGCCGCCGGTCAGCTCCGCCGCGGTCTCGGCGTTGCGCTCGCGGACCCAGGCCAGGGCGTCGGTGTCGGTCACACCCTCCAGCCAGAGGTAGGGGTCGTCCGTGTTCGTCATGCCCGCCAGTGTGCCATCGGCGCGCTGACCAGCGCGGGGGTAGCGTGGCGGCCGTGCAGATCGGTTTCGCCGCGCCCGTGTCGGGCTCCTGGGCCACCCCCGACAACCTCGCCCGGGTCGCGGCCCGGGCCGAGGAGCTGGGCTACCGCTCGCTGTGGACCTTCCAGCGCCTGCTCTCCCCGCCCGGGGGCGAGTGGGGGCCGATGTACCGCAGCGTGCTCGACCCGGTGTCGGTGATCGCCTACCTCGCCGCGCTGACCACCCGGGTCCGGCTGGGCGTGGCCGTGGTGAACCTGCCGTTCTTCGCCCCGCCGCTGCTGGCCAAGCAGCTGGGCACGCTCGACGTGCTCAGCGGCGGCAGGCTCGACGCGGGCCTGGGCATCGGGTGGGCCGACGAGGAGTACGTCGCCGTCGGGGCCGACCGCAGGGCCCGCGGCAGGCGCGCGGAGGAGTACCTGCCGCTGCTGCGCCGGTTCTGGACCGAGGACGTGGTCGAGCACGCGGGCGAGTTCTACACCGTCCCGCCCACCAGCATGGCCCCGCGGCCGGTGCAGCCGGGCGGGCCGCCGATCCTGCTCGGCGGCACCGCCGAGGCCGCGCTGCGCCGGGCGGGCCGGATGGCCGAGGGCTGGGTGAGCAGCAGCCGCGCCGACCTGACCGAGATCGGCGCGTCCATCGGCGTGGTGCGGGCGGCGGCCGCCGCGGCCGGGCGCGACCCGGACGCGCTGCGGATGGTGTGCCGCGGCGTCGTCGTGGTGGGGGAGCGGACCAAGCCGCTGACCGGCTCGCTGGAGCAGATCCGGGCCGACTTCGCCGACCTGGCCGCCCAAGGGGTCACCGAGGTGTTCGTCGACCTCAACTTCGACCCGGCCATCGGCTCCCCGGACGCCGACCCGGCCGAGTCGATGCGCCGCGCCGAGGACGTGCTGGCCGCGCTCGCGCCGTGATCCACCCGATCGGCCTAGAAACCCCGCTGCGCCGCGCGCGACCCCTCCAGGGGACTCGCAGGGAGGTCGCGGATGCGCCGCTGGGTGCTGGTGGGGTGCGGGATCGCGGTGGTCGCCGTGGTCGGGCCGTCGGCATCGGCCGCGCCCCCGCCCGCCCGGTTCGCGGGGGCGGTGGACCACCGCACGGGCAGCAACCCCTTCCGCGTCGCCGTCGGTGACCTCGACGCCGACGGCGACCTCGACGCGGTGACCGCCGACGCGAGCGCGGGCACGGTGTCGGTCCTGGTCAACACCGGTTCCGGGATGGCGCCCGCGGTGTCCTACCCGGCGGGGCGCAGCCTGTCCGACGTGGCTGTGGCCGAGGTGACCGGGGACGGCAGGCTCGACGTGCTGGCCACCGACAACGTGAGCAGCGTGGTCGTGGTGCTGCGGGGCAACGGCGACGGCACGCTGGGCGCCCGCCGCGAGTCCGCGAGCGGGCCGCTGCCCCAGGGGCTGGCCGTGGGCGACGTCACCGGCGACGGGCGCGCCGACGCGGTGACCGCCAACGTCGGCACCGCGACGGTCTCGGTGCTCGCGGGCCGCGGCGACGGGACGTTCGCCGCCCCGGCGCACCACGCGGTCGCGGGCACGTCGTTCGGGGTGGTCATCGCCCGTCTGGACGGCGACCAGACGCCGGACCTGGCCGTGGCCAACGTCAGCACGGCCACCGTGTCGGTGCTGCGGGGCACCGGCGGCGGCCAGTTCGCCCGGTACTCGGCTGCGTCCGTGGGTGCGCAGCCGTTCGCCGTCGCCGCGGCCGACCTCGACGCCGACGGCCGGACCGACCTGGTGACGGCGGACGCCGCCGCGGGCGCGTCCGTGCTGCGGGGCCGCGGCGACGGCACCTTCGCCCCCCGCGTCGCCTACCCGGTCGGGCAGTCGCCGCGCGGGCTCGACATCGCCGACCTCAACGGCGACCGCCGCCCCGACGTCGCGGTCGCCAACGCCGGGTCGGGCTCGGTGTCGGTGCTGGTGGGCGTCGGCGACGGCACGCTGACCGCCCGCGCCGACCTCCCCGCGGGTCCGGGCGCCCAGGGCGTGCGGGCGGCCGACGTCACCGGGGACGGGGTAGTCGACATCCTGGTCGCCAACTCCGCGGCCAACCACGTCTCGATCCTGCGCAACACCAGCGAGGTGCGCGCGGACCTGCGGGTCGGGCTGACCGCCAGCGGATCGGTCACCTTCACCCTCTCCGCCACCGCCGACGGCCCCTTCACCGCAGCCCGCCTGCGCCTGACCTACCCGTCCTTCCTGCGCTCCCCCGTAGCCGCAGGCTGCACCACCGACACCACGACCCGCACGGTGACCTGCGACCTCCCCGCACTGCCCAGCGGCTCGACCACCACCCGCACGGTCCGCCTGTCCCCAGCCCTCCTGGCCTCCGGCACCGGCGACGTCGTCCTCACCCGCATCAGCTCGACCCCAGCCGACGCCGACCCCGCCAACGACACCGCCCGCATCACCTGCCGAGCCCTGCTCGGCGGCGTGACCTGCTAGTCGCGCCAGCCTGCGAGGTTGACGCCCTTGGCGACGTCGACGCGCACGGCCAGGTCGAGTTGGGCCGATGCGCCCGGGGCCAGGTCCAGGCGCCAGGTGAGGCGGCCGAGGTCGTCGCGTTCGGCGGGGTCGGGGGTGGTGGTCACGTCGCGGACGGTGACGGACTCGTGGCGGGAGACCGGCACCTGGTCGACCACGGCGATCCGGGCCTGCCGGGGGCCGTGGTTGGCCACGGTCGTGCGGTAGGCGGCCTCCAGCCGCCGGGTGCTGCCGAGGACGGCCTTGCCGGTCGAGCGGCGGACCAGCTCGCGCTCGACCCGCACGCGGTCGTCCACGCCGAGCGCCAGCTCCAGCTCCTCGCCCGGCGCCCAGGCGTCGAGCTGGGTCACCCCGACGTACTCCGCGTCGTGGAAGAGGGCGGCGCGGCCCGGGCGCAGGGTGTGCTCGCTGGTGTTGACCGCCGTTGCCCGCAGGAAGACCTCCGGGCCCTGCACGGGCGCGGTCACGTGGTCGACCCGCGCGTCCAGGTCGAGGACGGCCACCGTGGCCCGGTGCGCGGCTCCGTCGGCGGGCACCGCGACCGGGCGGCGCGTGCGGTAGGTGTTCGCCGTCGTGCCGTGCTCCACGACCGCGGTGTCGGCGGCGATCTCGGCCGCCATGCCCCTGGCCGTGCCGTACGCGGCGGGGGCGGGCAGCGCCGCGGCGGCCATCGGGACCACGGGGCTGAGCACGTCGAGGTACCAGGGGTCCAGCTCGGGCACGGCCACCCCGGCGGCGGGCCGGGCGGTGGACAGGGCCAGCTCGCACTCCGGCCAGTCCTCCCCGGAGCGCTGCTCGACCAGCGCGAACCAGGTCACCGTCAGCCGCTCGCCTGCGAGCCGCACGTCGTAGCGGGACTCCCAGCCCGCGCCGTCGACGACGTAGGACACCTCCAGGTCGACCTCGCCCTCGCCGGACAGGTCGACCGCGACCGCGACCAGGTCCGGGTCGGCGGTGCGCTCGGCCAGCTGCCGCTCGACCTCGGCCCGCTCGGCCAGCACCCGCTCCCTGGTCAGCACCAGCTCGCGCCGCTCGGCGAGCACCCCGGCCAGCTCCCCCGCCAGGCCCTCGCCCGCGGCGGCCACCCGCGCCGCGTCCGCCTCGCCGCGGGCCAGCGCCTGGGCCAGCGCGGAGGTGGACCGGCGCGCGACCCCGGTCAGCAGGTCGACCCGGGTGGCGAGCGCGGTGTCGGTGTCGTCGATCTCGGCCAGCGCGGCGTCCAGCGCGTCGGCCCGCTCCCGCAGGTCGGGCGCGGTCGTCGGGCGGGCGTGGCGCTCGGGGGCGACGTCGACGCCCAGCACGGTGGCCGCGCCTGCGCCCGCCACCCGCACCGAGTCGGGCTGCAGCAGCGCGGGCAGGCCGGGGACCAGCACCCGGGCGTCGCCGCCGGGCAGCACCACCCGGCCGCGGCGGGTGACCCGGGCCTGTCCCGGGTAGACGGTCACGGCGGTGATGGGGGCGTCGAGTCGGATCACACCTGCGAGGCTACCCGGTCCGGTGGTCCTCTGTGGACCATCCGGTCGGAGCATTGACAGCGGCGGCCGCCGAACGTGAGGGTCAGGTCGATCCTGTCGTACCCTGCCGACCTGGAGCCCCCATGAGACGCGCGCGATCCGCCGTCATCGCCGCCCTGGTGTGCCTGCCCCTGGCGCCCGCCACCGCCCACGCCGACCCGCCCGCCCCCGTCTTCGTCGACGGCCAGGCACAGCCCGTGTTCAGCCCGACCGACGTCGTGCGCGAGTCGCTGTGGGTCACCGCGCCCGTGGACAGCGACCGCGACGGGCGCCGCGACCGGGTCTACGTCGAGGTCGTCCGGCCCCGCGCGACCGAGGCGGGGATGCGCGTCCCCGTCGTCTACCAGGCCAGTCCCTACTACTCCGGGGGCAACGACGTCCCCAACCACAACGTCGACGTCGAACTGCACGTGCCCGGCAGGCCGCACCCGCACGCCGGCGGCGGCGCGGGCCGCGCGGCAGGCGGGCCGAGCCCGGCGATCACGTGGCGCTACGAGCAGTACTTCACCGCGCGCGGCTTCGCCGTCGTCTACGCCGAGTCGCTCGGCACCGGCCGATCGACCGGTTGCCCCACGACGGGTGGCCGCAACGAGACGATCGGCGCGCGATCCGTCGTGGACTGGCTGAACGGGCGCGCCCGCGGCGAGGACGCGGCAGGCGCAGCGGTCACCGCCGGGTGGAGCACCGGCAAGGTCGGCATGATGGGCGTGTCGTACAACGGCACCCTGCCCAACGCCGTCGCCTCGACGGGGGTCGACGGGTTGGAGACGATCGTGCCGATCGCGGCCATCTCCAGCTGGTACGACTACTACCGCCACGACGGCGCGGTCGTCGCCGCGGGCGGCTTCCAGGGCGAGGACGCCGACGTGCTCGCCGAGTACGTCCACACGCGGGCCGACCGCGCGGTGTGCCGCCCGGTGATCGACGCGCTGGGGGTCGCGCAGGACCGGGTCACCGGCGACTACAGCCGATTCTGGGACGAGCGCAACTACCTCAACGACGTGCACAAGGTCAAGGCGTCCGTGCTGGCCGTGCACGGGCTCAACGACTGGAACGTCAAGATGGGGCAGGTCGCGCAGTGGTACGACGCGCTCAAGCGGCACCGCGTCGAGCACCGCATCTGGCTGCACCAGGGCGCCCACTCCGATCCGTACACCATCAACCGCGACCCGTGGCTGGTGCTGCTGAACCGGTGGATGTCGCACTACCTCTACGGCGTCGACAACGGCGTGGAGCGGGAGAACAAGGCCACCATCCAGCGCGAGGACCGCACGTGGGCGGAGGAGGCCGACTGGCCCGCGCCGGGGACGCGGCCGGTGACCCTGCACCCGACCGCGGGCGGCGACACCACGGGTGGCCTGGCGCTGCGCAAGGGCAAGGGCCGGGAGACCGTGGTGGACGACGCGACCAAGCGCGCCGAGGACCTCGCCGCCGCGGCCACCTCCCCGCACCGGCTCGCCTACGCCACCGGTGGCCTGGCCGCGGACCTGCGGATCAGCGGGACCGTGCACGCGGACCTGCGGCTGTCGTTCAGCCGACCTGCGGCCAACGTGACCGCGCTGCTGGTCGACCGCGCGCCCGACGGCACGGTCAAGGTGGTCACCCGCGGATGGGCCGACCCGCAGAACCGGCACTCGGAATGGCGGACATCTCCGATCAAACCGGGCCACGCCTACGACATCCGGGTGAACTTCATCCCCGATGACTACGTGTTCCGCGCCGGTCACAGCCTCGGCGTCGTTGTCCTGTCCAGCGACCGCGACTACACGCTGCGGCCCAGGCCAGGCGCGGAATTCACCGTCGACCTCGGGCGCAGCGGGATCGCGCTGCCGGTCGTCGGCGGCCGGGCGGCGCTGCTCGACGCCCTCGGTTGACCGTCTGGTTGGAAACAAGCCCACCGCCCGATTTCTTGGAAGGTCTTCCACTGAACGGGTGGTCCGTGGTCGGATCGGCTGTCTTCGCCGTTTCTCGGAGGTAGCTGATGAGCAGGCTGTTATCCATCGCGGGCGCAGTGGTCATCGCGGCGGCGGCCGTCCTCACCGGGACGGGCGTCGCCGCGGCGGCGCCCGCGTTCCAACTGCCCTTCCCGTGCGGGCAGGTCTGGTCCGGGCAGACCCGGACCAACCACAGCCCCGCCAACGCCATCGACTTCAACCGCGCCAACGACGACGGCGACCCGGTCGTCGCCAGCGCGGGCGGCCGGGTCGCCCGGGTGGAGAACACCGGGTCGACCAGCTACGGCCGGTGGATCGAGCTGGACCACGGCAACGGCTGGCGCAGCCGGTACGCCCACCTGTCCAGCCAGCGGGTCAGCGTCGGCCAGTCGGTCAGCCGGGGGCAGACGATCGGCACCGTCGGGACGACCGGGGGCTCGTCCGGGCCGCACCTGCACTTCGAGCAGCTCCTCAACGGGGTGCCGCAGAAGGTCGTGTTCAACGGCGCGCAGGCGTACTACTGGGGGACCAGGGACTACACCAGCCGGAACTGCTCCAGTGGCGGCAATCCGTACACCCCGGAGGAGGCCTGCGGCAGCGGGTACTCGGTGATCGACTCCGCGGCGCTGGGGACCGCTGGGCGGGTGTACCTGTTGTACAAGTCCGGGAACAACTGCGTGGTCACGATCAAGAACGTGTCCATCGGGACGCCGTCGGCGGTGTCGGCGTTCCTCGAAGTGCAGGGCGGCACGCGCACGACGGACTCGGGGTCGTTCTCCTACTACGCCGGGCCGGTGATCAAATCGGCGGCGGGCAAGTGCGTGAAGTGGGGCGGCTCGGTGGGGTCGACCTCGTACGCGAGCGGCTTCGAGCACTGCGGCTGAGCAGGATACCGGCCGGCCCGGTTCGCCGGGCCGGCCCATCCACAGGGGACGGTTGTCCACAGGCGGCGGGTTTGCCTTGGCAGGCTTGGGGTCCGGCTTGCCAGAGTGGAAGCATGACTACTGCACTCGACCCGGCCCTGCCCCTCGACGACGGCGGCGAGCTGGTGGCCGCGATCCCGCACCTGCTGGGCTTCCACCCCACCGACTCCCTCGTCCTGATCACCCTCGTCGACGCCGACGACGCGCGCATAGGCGCGGTCCTGCGGATCGACCTGCCACCCCAGCGCTACCGGGCGCAGGTGGCCGACCACATCGCCAAGCTGGCGGCGTCCCTCGGCGCCGAACGCGCCGTGGCCGTGGTGGTGGGCGGCTCCGGGAGCCCGCCGGACGCGCTGCCCCACCGTCCACTGGTGACGGAGCTGAACCGGGCCTTCGGCGAGGCGGGCGTGCCCGTCGCCCACACGGTGTGGGTGCCGGAGATCGAGCACGGCCTGCGGTGGTGCTGCTACAACCACCGCCGCTGCACCGGTTCGGTCCCCGACCCCGACACCTCGGCCCTCGGCGTCGGCATGCTCGTGCGCGGCGCGGTGAAGTACGCCAGCCGGGAAGCCCTGGCCGCCACCCTGGCCCCCGATCCCCCGGAAGTCCTCGACCACCGCGAACGCCTGATCGACGCCCGCACCGGCGAACTCCCCGATCAGTCCGTAGTGGACAAAGCCCTAGACCGCTTTGAACCCGTCGCCGACGACGACCCGATCGACCACTACGACGACATCGTCCTCGACATGTACCACGTCCACGCCCCACCGGCGACCGACCTGCCCGAACTGGACGACGCAACCCTCGTCGACCTGGCCACGGCCTTGTACGACACCGAGATCCGCGGCTACTGCCAACTCATCGCCCTGACCTCCCGAGCCCCCGCAGCCGAACGCCTCTGGACCTACCTCACCCGAGCCCTCCCCACCCCCGACCGCGCCGAACCAGCCTGCCTCCTGGCCGTCTCCGCCTACCTCCGCGGCAACGGCTCCCTAGCCCGCGTCGCCCTGGACGCAGCCCTGGCCGCCTGCCCCGGCCACACCCTGGCAGGCCTCCTCACCGCAGCCCTCGACGGCGCCATGACCCCCATGGAACTCCGCAACATCCTCCTCAAAGCAGGCGACCCCTGACCCCACCGTCCCAACCTGGCCACCGCCCCTCGCCCGGCAATGACCCCAACACCTCACCATCAGTCCGCTAGTGACGATCAGGGTGCCAACCCACCCACTGCTAGCGACCGGCCCGGCTCTGGTGGCGAGGTTCGGTGCTGGTGGCCGGTGTGCCGCTGGCGACCGGCCCGGCTCTGGTGGCGGGTTCGGTGCTGGTGGCCGGTGTGCCGCTGGCGACCGGCCCGGCTCTGGTGGCGAGGTTCGGTGCTGGTGGCCGGTGTGCCGCTGGCGACCGGTCCGG
>NZ_JBSGHB010000018.1:25970-129540 GCF_053604195.1 Actinokineospora sp. NPDC004072
GTCCGGTGCTGGTGGCGAGGTTCGGTGCTGGTGGCCGGTGTGCCGCTGGCGACCGGTCCGGTGCTGGTGGCGAGGTTCGGTGCTGGTGGCCGGTGTGCCGCTGGCGACCGGTCCGGTGCTGGTGGCGAGGTTCGGTGCTGGTGGCCGGTGTGCTGCTAGCGGTCGGTCCGGTGCTGGTGGCGAGGTTCGGTGCTGGTGGCCGGTGTGCCGTTAGCGGTCGGTCCGGTGCTGGTGGCGAGGTTCGGTGCTGGTGGCCGGTGTGCCGCTAGCGATCGGCTCGGCTCTGGCGGCGAGGTTCGGCGCTGGTGACCGGTGGACCGCTAGCGGTCGGTGCTGGTGGTCGATCCGGCGGCGGTGTCGGTCCGGGCCGTTCGCGGTGGTGGTCCGCTCAGCGGCGCGGTCGGGCCGGTGGGGTGGCTGACTGGGGGCCGGTGGCGGTCCGGTGGGCGTTCCACTGCCGGTTGACGGTCCACTCGCCACTCGCGGGCGGCGTGACCGCCGCACGGTCCGGCCGGTCCATTGGGTTGCTGCGTGGTGCGGCTGGGCAGTGTCGCTGCACAGCGCGCCTTTCAGGTGCGCCTGCCGGGTTCGGCTGTGCGTGCGGTTGGGCGTGCTGCGGTTGCGTGCCGTGCGAATGCTGGGGAGGCGGGGTGGTCGGTGGCGTCGCCGGGTACCCCGCCCCCCACCTCCCGCGCCCGCCTTCCCCGGCAAGCGTTTCGTAGTTCGATTCCGGCCCCCCGTAGGAGGAGGTGGTGCTCAGGCCAGGTGCTTCTGGGTGAACTCCCAGGCGTCCGTGACGATTTGGGGGAGGTCGGTGCGCTTGGGGTGCCAGCCGAGGTGGGTTTGGGCGGCGGCTGAGGAGGCGACCAGGACGGCTGGGTCGCCGGGCCTGCGGGGGGCGACGTCGGTCGGGATGGGGTGGCCGGTGATGTCGCGGCAGGTCTGGACGACCTCGCGGTTGGAGAAGCCGGTGCCGCTGCCCAGGTTGAAGATGCGGTGCTGGCCCGCCTCGGCGTGGTCGAGGGCCAGGAGGTGGGCGTCGGCCAGGTCGACCACGTGGATGTAGTCGCGGACGCAGGTGCCGTCCGGGGTCGGGTAGTCGTCGCCGTAGATGGCGAGCTTCTCGCGCTTGCCGGAGGCCACCTGGAGCACGATCGGGATGAGGTGGGTCTCGGTCGTGTGCCGCTCGCCGAAGCGGCCGTAGGCGCCTGCGACGTTGAAGTAGCGCAGGCTCACCGCGGCGAGGCCGTGCGCCGCCGCGTAGGAGGTGATCGCGTGGTCGATCGCGAGCTTCGTGGCGCCGTAGGTGTTCGTCGGGCGGGTCGGGGCGGTCTCGGGGATCGGGACCGCGTCCGGCTCGCCGTAGGTGGCCGCGGTGGAGGAGAAGACCAGCCTGGGGGTGCCCGCCGCCCGCATGGCGTCCAGCAGGCGCAAGGAGGTGACCACGTTGCCCGACCAGTACTTGGCCGGGTCCTGCATCGACTCGGCGACCAGGGACTTGGCCGCGAAGTGCAGCACGCCGTCGAAGCCCTCGGCGAGCAGCTGCGGGGCCGCGTCGCCGATGTCGGCCTGCACGAAGCGGGCGCCGTCGGGGACCGCGTCGGCGTGGCCGGTCGACACGTCGTCGACGACCACGACCTCGTGGCCCGCCTCGACCAGCCGGGCCGCGCACACGCTGCCGACGTATCCGGCTCCGCCGGTCACGAGCAACTTCACCTTGGGTCTCGCCTTCCTAGTAGTCCCGGCCCGCCCCAGCGGAGGGGGCCGCGGTGAACAGGCGGGGCTCGGGCAGCGACCGCCGGGCGTACGCCGAGCGCACCGCGGCGCCCGCCGCCGCCACCTGCTCCAGCGGGAGCAGGGCGATGGCCGAGCCGCCGAAGCCGCCGCCGGTCATCCGCGCGCCGAGGGCGCCCGCGGCCAGCGCGGCGTCCACGGCGACGTCGAGTTCCAGGCACGACACCCGGTAGTCGTCGCGCAGGCTGGCGTGCGACGCGGTCAAGTGCGGGCCGATCCCCGCGAGGTCGCCCGCCCGCAGCAGGTCGACCGTGCGCAGCACGCGCTCGTTCTCGGTGATCACGTGCCGCGCCTGGGGAACGAGGTCGTCGGGCAGGCGGTCGAGGTCGGCCGCGGTCGCGTCGCGCAGGGCCGGGACGCCCAGCAGGGCGGCGGCGCGCTCGCAGGCGGCGCGGCGCTCGCCGTAGGCGGAGTCGGCCAGCGAGTGCTTGGCGCGGGTGTCGACCACCAGCACGGCCAGCCCGTGGGCGGCGGCGTCGAACGGCACCTGCTCGCCCGCGCCGGACCGCACGTCGAGGAACAGGGCGTGCCCGGCGACGCAGCGCAGCGACGCGGTCTGGTCGAGCAGGCCGGTCGGGGCGCCGACGAAGTCGTTCTCCGAGCGCTGCACCCACCGGGCGACCTCGTCCAGCGTCGGCCCGCCCGCGGTGCCGGGGGCGCGGTCGGCCAGGCCGAGCAGCGCCAGGGCGACCGCGCATTGCAGGGCGTGCGACGAGGACAGGCCCGCGCCGGTCGGGACGTCGCCGGCGATCACCAGGTCGGCCCCGCCGCGCACGTCCTCGTGGCGCAGCGCCCAGGCGACGCCGCTGGGGTACGCGGCCCACCCGGTCACCCGGCCTGGTTCGAGGTCGGCGACCGCGACCGGCTCGGCGGGGTGCGGGCTGCCGTCGCCGCCGATGGTGGTGACGGCGAGCACGCCGTCGGCGCGCGGGGCGGCGGCGACGGCGCAGCGGAACGGCAGGGCGAACGGCAGGACGTAGCCGTCGTTGTAGTCGGTGTGCTCGCCGATCAGGTTGACCCGGCCGGGAGCCGACCACACCCCGTGCGGGGCGCGGCCGGTGCGGTCGGCGAACGCGCGGGCGGCGCGCTCGGCCTGGGAGGTGGTCGGGCCGCCCAGGTGCGTCACCTGGGCAGGGCGAGGACGGCGTGCAGCACGGTGGGGGAGAAGCTGCCCGCGCCCGCGTCGCCGGTGACCTCGATGGCCGAGCCGTCGCCGCGGGTGGCGCTGACGTTGACCAGCCGCCCCGGGATGATGCCCGCCCGCTTGAGGTCGGACATCAGCTCCGAGTCGGGCTGGATGTGCTCGGCGATGCGGCGGATCTCGACCTTGCCGCCGCCGCGGCGGGCGACCTCGTCCATGCGCATCAGGCCCGCCTCGACCGGCGGGGCCGGCTCGCCTGCGCCCAGCTCGTCCAGGCCCGGGATCGGGTTGCCGTACGGGGAGGTGGTGGGGTGGCCGAGCAGCTTGACCAGCTTGCGCTCGACGGCCTCGCTCATCACGTGCTCCCAGCGGCACGCCTCGGCGTGGACCTGCTCCCACTCCAGGCCGATGACGTCGACCAGCAGGCGCTCGGCGAGGCGGTGCTTGCGCATGACGGCGACGGCCAGCGAGCGGCCGTGGTCGGTCAGCTCCAGGTGCCGGTCGCCCGCGACCACGACCAGGCCGTCGCGCTCCATGCGGCCCACCGTCTGGCTGACCGTCGGGCCGCTCTGGCCCAGCCGCTCGGCGATGCGGGCGCGCAGGGGGACGACGCCTTCCTCTTCCAGCTCGTAGATGGTCCGCAGGTACATCTCGGTGGTGTCGATGAGCTCGTTCACGGCCGTTCCCCTTCGTCCCCTTACATCTTAATCGTTGACAGAACCGACCCGGCCGGGGCTCGGGCAGGATGGGCGGGTGAACGCACCCCTGGTGACCCCGGCCGCACTCCGGTCCCTGCTGGACGGTCCACTGGCTCCCGCCCTGCTCGACGTCCGCTGGCGCCTCGGCGGCCCGCCCGGTCGCCCGGAGCACCTGGCCGGGCACCTCCCCGGGGCCTGCTACGTCGACCTGGACACCGAGCTGGCGGGCCCGCCCGGGGCGGGTGGGCGCCACCCGCTGCCCCACCCCGCCGCGCTGCAGGGCGCGCTGCGGGCCGCAGGCGTGCGCGCGGACCGCCCGGTGGTCGTCTACGACGCGGACAACGGCATGGCCGCCGCCCGCGCGTGGTGGCTGCTGCGCTGGGCGGGCCACGACCGGGTCGCCGTCCTCGACGGCGGCTACGCCGCGTGGACGGCCGCCGGGCTGCCCGTGAGCACCGGCGAGGAGCACCCCGAACCCGGCGACTTCACGGTACGCCCCGGGGGCATGCCCGTGCTCGACGCCGACGAGGCCGCCGCCCTGGCCCGCACCGGCGTCCTCCTCGACGCCCGCGCCCCCGAGCGCTACCGCGGCGACGTCGAGCCGATCGACCCGCGCGCGGGCCACATCCCGGGCGCGCGCAACGCCCCGTTCTCCGCCAACACCACCGCCGACGGCCACTGGCGCACCCCGTCCGAACTCGCCGAGCACTACACCGCCCTGGGCGTGACCGCGGGCGCCCCGGTCGGCGCCTACTGCGGCTCCGGCGTCTCCGCCGCCTCGGTGGTCCTCGCCCTGGAGGCGGCGGGCATCACCAGCCCCGCGGCCCCCGCCGCCCTCTACCCGGGCTCCTGGTCCCACTGGTGCACCGACCCCGACCGCCCCGTCGCCACCGGCGAGACGCCGTAGGCCGGTCTTAGAACACGTTGAGCAGCTTGGCCCGGGTGGCGGTCTCCTCGGCGTCGCGGGCCGGGTGCCAGGGGCAGGCGACGTGCACGGCCACGACCCGGCCGGTGGCCAGGACGCGGTTGATCGCCGCCAAGACGCGGTCTGTCGAGGGGCCTCCGGGAACGGGGAACTTCATGCCGGTCAGCTCGGCGGCGTCGATCACGTCCAGGTCGACGTGCAGCAGCAGCGGCCCCTCGGGGAGGGCGGCGGCGTCCACCTCGTCGACACCGATGCGGGTGGTTGCGGCGGAGGCCAGGAAGTCGGCCTCGGCCGGGTCGAGGTCGCGGGCGTCGACCAGGACGGCGCGCTCCTCGGCCAAGGGGCGCAGCCCCAGCGGCTCGACCGCAGGCTCCGCGCCCATCGCCAGGCGCAGGGCCATACCGCCGAGGTAGCCCGAGGTCGAGGTGGCGGCGGTGTGCAGGTCGCCGTGGGCGTCGAACCACACGACGCCGGGGTCCGCGCCCGCCCGCTGCGCGCCCGCGAGGACCCCGAGGGCCACCAGGCAGTCGCCGGAGATCACGGTGGGGACCTCGCCCGCGGTGATCCGGGCCGCCACCGCGTCGGCGACGGCGGAGTGCAGGGCGATCAGGCGGGGCCAGAGCTCGCCCTCGGGCAGGTCGGGGGTGATCGGCTCGCCGGAGCGGGGGAGGGCGCCCGGCGGCAGGGGGTCGTCGTGGTGGAAGGCAACGATGATCGGGGTCACGCGGCGAGCCTAGGAGCTGGGGGGCGACCAGGGCCTATGGTTTTCGCATGGGTGACCGCGCCGCCGTTGTCTGGGATTCCGCGCTGCTGGGCTACGACATGGGCGGCGACCACCCGTTCAACCCCATCCGCCTCGAACTCACCATGCGGCTGGCGCGCGCCCTGGGCGTGCTCGACGGCGTGACCCCGATCGCCCCGGAGCCCGCGGGCGACCGCGACCTCGCCCGCGCGCACGACATGTCCTACGTCGACGCCGTGCGCGAGGCGCCCACCGTCGGGTGGGACGTCGGGCACGGGCTCGGCACCGCGGACAACCCGGTGTTCGACCAGATGCACGCCGCGTCGGCGCTCGTCGTCGGCGGCACGCTGGCCGCTGCGCGGGTGATCGCCGACGGCACGGCCGACCGGGCGGTCAGCATCGCGGGCGGGCTGCACCACGCGATGCGCGACCACGCGGCCGGGTTCTGCGTCTACAACGACTGCTCCGTCGCCATCTCCTGGCTGCTGGACAACGGCTTCGAGCGCGTGGCCTACATCGACGTCGACGTCCACCACGGCGACGGCGTGCAGGCCAGCTTCTACGACGACCCGCGCGTGCTCACCATCTCCCTGCACCAGCACCCGGCGACCCTGTGGCCCGGCACCGGCGCGGTCACCGAGCTGGGCGCGGGCGCGGCGCAGGGCACCTCGGTCAACGTCCCGCTGCCGCCGGGCACCCGCGACCCGGCCTGGCAGCGGGCCTTCCACGCGGTCGTGCCGTCGCTGCTGGCCGCGTTCGCCCCGCAGGTGCTGGTCACCCAGTGCGGGGTGGACACCCACGCCGAGGACCCGCTGGCCGACCTGTCGCTGTCCGTCGACGGCCACCGCGCCACCTACCTGGCCCTGCGCGACCTCGCCGACCGGTACGCGGGCGGCAAGTGGCTGGCCACCGGCGGCGGCGGGTACCAGCTGCTGCGCGTGGTCCCCCGCTCCTGGACGCACCTGATCGCCGCCGTGCTGAACCGCGACGTCGACCCCGAGACGCGGGTGCCGACCGAATGGCTCACCGCCGTGCGCAAGGTGGCCCCGCGCGCCGAGCTCCCGCTCATCATGTCCGACGGCGCCGACACCGCGTTCGACCCCTGGAGCGGCGTGCTGGAGGACCCGGTGGACGCGGCGGTCCGCGACGTCCGGCACGCCATCTTCCCCCTGCACGGCCTGGACCCGGACGACCCGCGCGACTGAGTAGGTGCTTCATGGACCCCTTCGACTACCCGCGCCACTGGGAAGCCGACGTGGTGCTGGCCGACGGCGGCACCGTGCACCTGCGCCCCATCGTGCCCACCGACGCCGACGCCCTGCGCGCCTTCCACGGCAGGCTCTCCGAGCGCACCCGCTACTACCGCTACTTCGGCCCCTACCCGCGCATCCCCGACCGGGACCTGCGCCGGTTCAGCACGGTCGACCACGAGGGCCGGGTCGCGTTCATCGCGCTGCTGGGCGACGACATCATCGCCGTCGGCCGCTACGAGCGGCTGGCGGGTCAGGACTCCGCCGAGGTGGCCTTCGTCGTCGAGGACGCCCACCAGGGCCGCGGCCTGGGCTCGATCCTGCTCGAACACCTCGCCGCCGCGGCCCGCGAGCGCGGCCTGGCCAAGTTCGAGGCCGAGGTGCTGGCCGAGAACGGCCAGATGGTGCGGGTGTTCCGGGACGCGGGGTACCAGGTCAGCCGGGCCTTCGACGAGGGCGTGCTGCACCTGGAGTTCGCCATCGACCCGACCGAGGCCGCCGTGGCCGTGGCCAGGGCGCGCGAGCAGGCGGCCGAGGCGCGCAGCGTGCACAACCTGCTGCACCCGCGGTCGGTGGCGGTCATCGGCGCGTCCACCGACCCGACGAAGATCGGGTACGCGGTCTTCTCCAACCTGCTCGCCGCCGACTTCGCCGGGCCGGTGTTCCCGGTCAACGCCGAGCACCCGTCGGTGCGCGGCGTGCGGGCCTACCCGTCGGTGCTCGACATCCCCGACCCGGTGGACCTCGCCGTGGTCGCCATCCCGGCGGCGGGCGTCGACGAGGTGATGGACGCCTGCCTGGCCAAGGGCGTGACGAACCTGGTCGTGGTGACCTCCGGCTACGGCGAGACCGGGCCGGACGGGCGCGGCGCCGAGCGCAGGCTGGTGGGGGAGGCCCGCGCGCACGGCATGCGCGTGGTCGGCCCGAACGCCCTGGGCGTGGTCAACCTGGACCCGGCCGTCCGTCTCAACGCGACACTCGCGCCGACCCTGCCCGGCCCCGGCCGCACCGGCTTCTTCTGCCAGTCCGGCGCGCTGGGCACCGCGATCCTGGCCGACGCCGCCGCCCGCGGCCTCGGCCTGTCGACCTTCGTCAGCGCTGGCAACCGCGCCGACGTCTCCGGCAACGACCTGCTCCAGTACTGGGAGACCGACCCCAACACCGACGTGGTGCTGCTGTACCTGGAGTCCTTCGGCAACCCGCGCAAGTTCGCCCGGCTGGCGCGCAGGCTGGGGCGGCGCAAGCCGATCGTGGCGGTCAAGTCCGGGCGCAACGCCGTGCTGCCCGCGCTGGCGGCGACCGGCGTCGCGGTGGACGAGGCCAGCGTGCAGGCGCTGTTCGAGCAGGCGGGCGTGATCCGGGTCGAGTCGATCGCCCAGCTCTTCGACACCGCGCTGCTGCTGGCCAACCAACCCCTGCCCGCGGGCGACCGGGTCGCGGTCGTGGGCAACTCCTCGGCCATCGGCGTGCTGGCCGCCGACACCGCGCTGGCCCAGGGCCTGGTGCTGGCCGACGACCCCGTCGACGTGGGCGCCCAGGCCGGGCCGGAGGTCTTCGCCGAGGCCGTGGCCAGCGCCCTGCGCCGCCCGGACGTCGACGCGCTGGTCGTGGTGTTCGTCCCGCCGCTGGCCATCCCCGGCACCGCCTACGCCGCCGCGCTGCGCGAGGCCGCCGCCGACGTGGCCGCCACCAAGCCGATCGTCTCGACGTTCCTGGCCGCCGAGGGCATCCCGGCGTCGCTGGCCGTGCCGGGGCCCGATGGCGCGCCCGGCAAGGGATCCATCCCCAGCTACCCCAGCCCCGAGCGGGCCGTGCTCGCGCTGGCGCGGGCCGCGGGCTACGCGCGGTGGCGCTCGACGCCGCGCGGGCACCTGGTCCGCCCGGAGGGCATCGACCAGCCCGCGGCCGCCGCCGTCGTGTCCGCCGCGCTGGCCGCGTCGGGCGGGACGGAGGTGGAGCTGGCCGACGCGCAGGTGATCGCCCTGCTGGCCGCCTACGGCATCCCCGTCATGCCGTTCCGGGTCGTGGCCGACGCCGACGCGGCCGTGGCCGCGGCCGCCGAACTCGGCCTGCCGGTGGTGATGAAGACCGCGGGCAGGCGCTTCCGCAGGCGCAGCGACCTCGTCGGCGTCCGCCTCGACCTGTCCACTGAGGACGGCATCAGGACCGCGTACGCCGAGCTGCGCCAGGTGTCCGGTGTGGACGAGGTGTACGTGCAGCGGATGGCGCCCAAGGGGACCTCGTGCAGCATCGGCCTGCAGGACGACCCGTCGTTCGGCACGCTGGTGTCCTTCGGCCTGGCCGGGCTGATCAGCGACCTGCTCGGCGACCGGGCCTACCGGGCCCTGCCGCTGACCGACACCGACGCCGACGCCCTCGTGCGCGCCCCCAAGGCCGCCCCGCTGCTGGCGGGCTACGGCGGCGGCGAGCCCGCCGACCTGGCCGCGCTGGCCGACCTGGTGCTGCGGGTGGCCGCGCTGGCCGAGGACGTCCCCGAGGTGCGCGAGCTGGCGCTGGAGCCGGTCCTCGCGTCGGCCGCCGGGGCGTACGTGACCGGCGGCCGGGTCACCGTCGGGCCGCCGCCCTCGCGCCACGACAGCGGTCCCCGCAGGCTGCGCACCCCGGGAGCCTGACGCCTGGCCTGCTGACTTCACTAGTTGTAGTCTGAAGATCGCCCGCCACAGACCGACCCGGGGAGTCCTGGAGTGGACGTGGAGATCATCGGCCGGGTGCTCAGCACCCTGCCCGACGACGACGACCACCCCTACCGCAGCGGGCCCTGGCGGCCGCAGGCGGTCGAGCGCGCGGCCGTCGACCTCGACGTCGTCGGCGAGATCCCGGCCGACCTCGACGGGGTGTACCTGCGCAACACCGAGAACCCGGTGCACCCGGCCATCACCCAATATCACCCGTTCGATGGCGACGCGATGGTCCACCTGGTGGGCTTCCGCGACGGCAAGGCGTTCTACCGCAACCGCTTCGTGCGCACGGACGGGTTCCGCGCCGAGCAGGCGGCGGGCCGCTCGCTGTGGGCCGGGGTCGCCGAGCGGCCCGAGGTCGCCATCGCCCCGGGCGGGTGGGGGGCGCGCGGGCGGATGAAGGACGCCTCCAGCACCGACGTCGTGGTGCACGCCGGGGTCGCCCTGACCAGCTTCTACCAGTGCGGCGAGCTCTACCGGCTCGACCCGCTCACCCTCGACGACCTGGGCAAGTCGACCTGGCACGGGGACTTCCCCGCCCAGGGGGTCTCCGCGCACCCGAAGGTGGTGCCCGGGACCGGCGAGATGCTGTTCTTCAGCTACGGCAAGCAGGCCCCCTACCTGCACTACGGCGTCATCGACGCCGACGACCGGCTCGTGCACCACACCCCCGTCGAGCTGCCCGGCCCGCGCCTGCCGCACGACATGGCCTTCACCGAGAACTACGCGATCCTCAACGACTGCCCGCTGTTCTGGGACCCCGACGGCCTGGCGGGCGGCCACCACGTGGCCCGGTTCCACCCCGACCTGCCCATGCGCCTGGGGGTCGTCCCGCTGCGGGGCACCGAGGTCCGCTGGTTCGAGGCCGAGCCCACCTACGTCCTGCACTGGGTCAACGCCTACGAGGACGGCGACGAGATCGTCCTCGACGGCTTCTTCCAGGGCGACCCGGAGGGCAGGCACGGCGTTTTCGCCGGTGACCAGCGCTACGCCCGGATGTTCCGCATGCTGTCGCTGGATGGGATGCAGACCCGCCTCCACCGGTGGCGGCTGGACCTGGTCACCGGCACAGTGAAGGAAGAACGGCTCAGCGAGTCGATCACCGAATTCGGTATGATCAACCCAGACCGCGCGGGTCGGTCGTACCGCTACGCCTACGCCTCGACCGGCGCGCCCGGGTGGTTCCTGTTCGACGGCCTGGTCCGCCACGATCTGAGCACCGGAGCCGAGGACCGGTACCGCTACGGCCCTGGGGTGTTCGGCAGCGAGACGGCCGTCGCGCCGCGGGTCGGGGCCAGCGACGAGGACGGCGGATACCTGATCACGATGACGACGGACATGACCGAGGACCGCTCGGAGTGCCTGGTGTTCGACGCCGCCCGGGTCTCCGACGGTCCCCTCGCGCGGGTCGCGCTCCCCGAACGGGTGAGCAGCGGGACGCACAGCACGTGGGCCCCCGGCTCGACGCTGCCCGGCTGGCGCGGGGCCGCCGACCCGCTGGGCCGCCCATCATGATCCATCCGCCGGATGGGCCGACCCGGCTCGGCGCCGGTGGCGACAACGCCATCGCGTGGGCCATCGGCATCACCGCGGACGAGTGGACCCTGCTGATCCTGCGCTACGCGCTCACCGACGGCGTCACCCGCTTCCAGCAGTGGCAGGAGCTGCTGCCGATCTCCACCGCCGTGCTCAGCGGCAGGCTGCGGCGCATCTGCGAGGTCGGCATCTTCGACCCCGCCGCCTACACCGACAAGCCGCTGCGCCACGAGTACCGGCTCACCCCGCGCGGGATGTCGCTGTGGCCGATGATGGCCGCCATCTGCGGCTGGGAGGGCGTCTGGGCGCACGGGCAGGCCGAGCCGGTGCCGGTCATGGTGCACCGCGGCTGCGGGCGCAGCTTCGAGCCGCTGATGGCCTGCGCCACCTGCGGGGAGATCGTCGAGCCGCGCGAGGTCACCGGCGAGTTCGGGCCCAGCGGGTCGTGGCCGCGGTCGGCGCCCAACACCACCCTGCGGCGGCGCTCCAGCGGGTCATCGACGCTGGGCCCCGGGTTCTTCCCGCACACCCGCGTGCTGGTCGGCAACCGCTGGTCGGCGGCGATGATGGGCGCGGCCTACCTCGGCGCGCACCGGTTCTCGGAGTTCCAGCGCCGCCTCGGCGCGCCCGCCACGGTCATCGCCGACCGGCTGCGCCGCTTCCAGGCCATCGGCGTGCTGCGGGCCGCGGACGGGGAGAACCGCCCCGACCGCTCGGAGTACCGGCTGACCGACAAGGGGCGGGCGTTCTTCCCGGTCGTGATGTCGGCGATCGAGTGGGGCCAGCGCTGGTTCCTGGCCCCGGAGGGGCCCGCGGTCATCTTCCGCCACCGCGGCTCCGAGCACCCGTTCTCGGTGCTCCTGCGCTGCTCGGAGTGCGTGGGGGTGCTGGTGGGCCGGGAGATCTCGGTCGTGCCGCGCGCGGCCGTGCAACCCCGCCGCGGCGCCGTTCCGTCCTGAGGTCATGACCCGACGCATAGGCATCCTCGTCGGGACCGCCCTGCTCGCGCTGGCGACCGCCTGCGCCGACCCGCAGTCCGCGCCGGAGCAGGCGCCGGTCCCGCCCCAGTCCGACCAGGCCCAGTCCGCGCCCGGCCAGGACCCGCAGGAGCAGCCCGGGCGCGTGCCGCCCAGCGGAGCCGAGCCGGTCCCGGCCGACCAGGTGGAGGCCGCGGCCCTGCCTGCCGGCTACCCGGTCGAGGCGTGGACCGCCGACGGCGGCACCACGCTCGGCCTCGGCGCCCAGGAGGGCGGCTGCGGCAAGGCGAGCGCGGAGGTCACCGAGCAGACCGCCGACACCGTGGTGGTCACCATCGTGGAGACGACCCCGGCCAAGGCCGAGGCGTGCACGATGGACATCCGGTACGTGACCGTCACCGCCGAGCTGGCCGAGCCGCTGGGCGAGCGCGAGGTGGTCCTGAAGACCGAGTTCCGCAAGTCCTGACCGCGAGTCCACCGCCCCGGTCGGCATGCCCCTGCCGGCCGGGGCTCTCCCGTGCCGGAACGCCGCAAAGGTGAGGAATCGTCCCGAGCTGCAACCGCCGGGCGGATGACTACCGTCCTCTACTTATGAAGCGTTCCGTGATCCCCGCCGCCCTGCTGGTCCTGCTGGCCGCGACCGCGTGCGGCGAGCGCCAGGCCAACGGCGTCCCGGAGGCCCCGCTGGGCGCGGGCTCGCCGTCGCTGACCCTGCCCCCCAAGCCCACCTCGGCGGTCGCGCCGCCGGAGACGACCGAACCCGCCCGCCCGGGGCTGACCACCGGCCCGTCCGGCGTCGTGGCCCCCGCCGGGTACACCCCGCTGCCGCCCGGGCAGGTCGACGACCGCCGGATGCCCGGCGAGGTCGACTACGACAAGCGGGTCTGGGTGTCCGCCGACGGGCGCGCGCTGGCGCTGTTCGCCGTCGCCCCGACCCCGTGCACGCCGATGGAGGCCACCGTCACCGCGGCCGACCCGCGCCAGGTGCGGCTGGCCGTGGCGCCGATGGCCCAGCCGCAGGGCGGGCCCGAGGGCCAGGCGTGCGCGCAGGTGATCGCCCCGGTCCCGGTTTCGGCGATGTTGGAGGACGCGCTGGGGGACCGCCGGGTTGTCCTGACGACCGGCCCGTGAAACGTGACCCTGGTCACCCGACGGTAGAGCCGATCGCCCCGTCGACTGTGGGAAAGAGCTGATCTCCCGCCTCCGCTGACCGCGAACCGCGCCAAGTCAGCGGGGGCGGACTTGCGCCAGGTCATCGCTGGGATGGGCGATGAGCAGTGCTCCGGATGACCTTGGCGGCCTTCCTGAGAACACCCTGAGTAACCGATCTTCATCCATTGGCGGGCCCTGACCTGCAATCTTTGACCCAGGTCACAGAGTGTTTGCCTATTCGGTTGCGCATGGTTAGCGTCTCGGCGTTCGTCACGGTTCGGTCACGAGCGTGTGGCATTGCGGTTCCCCCGCCGCGTGTCGCCCGGGATCCCCCGCCCGGTGCTGGTCCGGACCTCCCCGAGACGGAAGGCACTGCCTCATGCCCACCGAGGGCCATAGTCACGACCCGGTGCAGCCCACCGCGGGCAAGCACCGCAAGAAGAAGTCCACGTTCCCCAAGGCCCATCTGGCGGCTCCGGCCGTCGCCGCGGCCGTCGCCGTCGCAGTCGGGGCCCCGCTGCTGGCCGCTCCCGCGGCCACGCAGCCCGACTCGGCAGTCAGCGACGTCCTCACGATGGCCTTCACCACCGAGCCCGCCGCCGTCAAGGTCCGCACCTACCCGGTGCGCGTCCAGACGGCCGCGGCGGAGGCCGCCCAGGTCAAGCAGGCCGAAGCGGCCCGCGAGCGCCAGCGCAAGGCGCAGGCCGCCGAGAAGGCCCGCATCGCCAAGGTCAAGCAGCAGAAGGAGCAGGAGGCCAAGGCGCGCAAGCAGGCGGCCGAGCGCAAGAAGGCCGCCGAGCAGAAGAAGGCGGCCGACCGCAAGGCAGCCGAGCGCAAGAAGGCCGCTGAGCGCAAGCAGGCCGTCGAGCGCAAGAAGGCGGCCGAGCGCAAGAAGGCCGTCCAGCGCAAGCAGGCGTCCCAGGTGCGCGCCAGCGGCTGGGTCAAGCCCACCACCGGCACGTTCACCTCCGGCTTCGGCTCGCGCTGGGGCACGACCCACTACGGGGTCGACATCGCCAACAGCATCGGCACCCCGATCCGGTCCGCGGCGGCGGGCACCGTCATCGACGCGGGCCCGGCCAGCGGCTTCGGCCTCTGGGTGCGGGTGCGGCACAACGACGGCACCATCACCGTCTACGGCCACGTGAACGAGATCCTGGTCAGCACCGGCACCCGGGTGTCGGCGGGCCAGCTCATCGCCACGATCGGCAACCGCGGCCAGTCCACCGGTCCGCACCTGCACTTCGAGGTGTGGGTCGACGGCGGCCGCAAGGTCAACCCGGTCCCGTGGATGGCGGCCCGCGGCGCGCCGCTCATCTAAGGCGCACGACGGCGAAGGGGCCCGCTCACCCGAGCGGGCCCCTTCGCCGTGCCTGCCGCTAGCGGCGGAACGAGATCTGCAGGGTGGGCTGCGCGGTGCCCGCGAAGAAGTCGTTGCCCTTGTCGTCGACGACGACGAAGGCGGGGAAGTCCTCGACCTCGATCCGCCAGACCGCCTCCATCCCCAGCTCGGGGTACTCCAGCACGTCGACCTTCTTGATGCAGTCCTGGGCCAGCCGGGCCGCCGGGCCGCCGATGGAGCCCAGGTAGAAGCCGCCGTGGCGCTGGCAGGAGTCGGTGACCTGCTTGGACCGGTTGCCCTTGGCCAGCATCACCAGCGACCCGCCCGCGGCCTGGAACTGCTCGACGTAGGAGTCCATGCGGCCTGCCGTCGTCGGCCCGAAGGAGCCCGATGCGTAGCCCTCGGGGGTCTTGGCCGGGCCCGCGTAGTAGACCGGGTGGTCGCGCAGGTACTGCGGCATCGGCTCGCCCGCGTCCAGCCGCTCCTTGATCTTGGCGTGGGCGATGTCCCTGGCCACCACCAGCGGCCCGGACAGCGACAGCCGGGTCTTGACCGGCAGCCGCGACAGCGTCTCCCGGATCTCGGCCATCGGCCGGGTGAGGTCGATGCGCACGACCTCGTCGGACAGCTCGGCGCCCTCGACCTCGGGCAGGAACCGGGCGGGGTCGCGCTCCAGCTGCTCCAGGAACAGGCCCTCCGGGGTGATCTTCGCCTTGGCCTGGCGGTCGGCCGAGCAGCTGACCGCGATGCCGACCGGGCAGGACGCGCCGTGCCGGGGCAGCCGGACGACCCGCACGTCGTGGCAGAAGTACTTGCCGCCGAACTGCGCGCCGATCCCGAACTCCCTGGTCATGGCCAGCACCTGCTGTTCGAGGTCGACGTCGCGGAAGCCGTGGCCCAGCGCGGAGCCCGCGGTGGGCAGGGTGTCGAGGTAGCGGGCGGAGGCCAGCTTGGCCACCTTCAGGTTCTGCTCGGCCGAGAGCCCGCCGACCACGACGGCCAGGTGGTAGGGCGGGCAGGCCGCGGTGCCCAGGCTGCGCAGCTTCTCGTCGAGGAAGCCCGCCAGGCGCTTGGGGTTCAGGACGGCCTTGGTCTCCTGGTAGAGGAAGGTCTTGTTCGCCGAGCCGCCGCCCTTGGCCATGAACAGGAACTCGTAGACCGGGTCGGTGCCCGCCTTGGTGTGGATGTCGATCTGGGCGGGCAGGTTGGTCCCGGTGTTCTTCTCGTCCCAGAACGTCACCGGGGCCATCTGCGAGTAGCGGAGGTTGAGCTCCTGGTAGGCCTCGAACACGCCCCTGGCGATCGCCTGCTCGTCGGTGCCGCCGGTCAGCACGCTCTCGGTGCGCTTGCCCATGACGATCGCGGTGCCGGTGTCCTGGCACATCGGCAGGATGCCGCCCGCGGAGATGCAGGCGTTGCGCAGCAGGTCGGTGGCCACGAACCGGTCGTTCCCGCTGGCCTCGGGGTCGTCGACGATGGCCCGCAGCTGGGCCAGGTGGGAGGGGCGCAGCAGGTGCTGGATGTCCTTGATCGCCTCTTTGGCGAGGGTGGTGAGCGCCGCGGGCTCGATCTCCAGGAACCGCCTGCCCGCCGCCTCGACGACCCGCACGCCCTCGGCGCTGACCAGCCGGTACTCGGTGGCGGGGTCCGGGGCGGTGGGGAGGACGTCGGTGTAGTCGAAGTTCGCGGTGGTGGTCACGGTGCAGCGGCTCCCTTGCGCGCGTCCGGGGGGTGCCCTGGAAACTACCCCGTTGACCACGCGCCGGGCCCGCCGTCCCCCTGTGATCCTGCCCCGGAAAGCCCGGTGATCCTGCCCCGGAAAGCCGGAAGGCCGGGGCGGCCCCCGGCCGTCCCGACCTCCCGTCGCAACGGGCCGTCCCTGGGGGCGGCCCGCGAAGCTGTGATTGCTAGACCCTGCCGTGATGGCGATCACAAGTCAACGTCTATCTGAGTGACGTAGCAGCACCGGGATGGGTTGCTCCACGCGGCGGACTTCCTGGCCCGCGAGTTCCCGGCCGCGCCCCCTGCGGCGCGGCCGGGAAGGTCAGCTGGCGTAGGCCCGCAGCTTCTCCGCGCGCTCGCCCTGGCGCAGCTTGGACATGACCTCGCGCTCGATCTGGCGGACCCGCTCGCGGGAGAGGCCGAAGCGCTTGCCGATCTGGTCCAGCGTGCGCGGCTGCCCGTCGTCGAGGCCGTAGCGCAGCCGGATGACCGACTGCTCGCGCTCGTCCAGGGTGCCCAGCACGCGGCGCATGTCCTCCTGCAGCAGGCCGGAGATGACCACGGTCTCGGCGTCGGTGGCCTCGCCGTCCTCGATGAAGTCGCCCAGCGGGGCGTCCTCCTCGGTGCCGACGGGCATGTCCAGGCTCACCGGGTCGCGCGCGTGGTCGAGCAGGTCGGCCACCTTCTCCGGGGCGATGCCCGCCTCGCGGGCCAGCTCCTCGGTGGTGGCGTCGCGGCCCAGCTGCTGGTGCAGGTCGCGCTTGATCCTGGCCAGCTTGTTCACCTGCTCGACCAGGTGGACCGGCAGCCGGATGGTGCGGCCCTGGTCGGCCATGCCGCGGGTGATGGCCTGGCGGATCCACCAGGTCGCGTACGTGGAGAACTTGAAGCCCTTGGTGTAGTCGAACTTCTCCACCGCGCGGATGAGGCCGAGGTTGCCCTCCTGGATCAGGTCAAGCAGCGGCATGCCGCGGCCGGTGTAGCGCTTGGCCAGCGACACGACCAGCCGCAGGTTGGCCTCCAGCAGGTGGTTCTTCGCCCGGTGCCCGTCGCGGACCAGCGCCCGCAGCTCGCCGCGGCGCTCGGCCGCCAGCTCGGGGGCGGTGTCGAGCATGTGCTGCGCGAAGACCCCCGCCTCGATGCGCTTGGCCAGCTCCACCTCCTCCTCGGCGCTGAGCAGCGCGGTGCGGCCGATCCCGTTGAGGTACACGCGGACCAGGTCGGCGGCCGGCCCCTGCGCGTCCAGGTCCGCCTCGTAGGCCACTTCCGGCTCGCGCTGGTGCGGGATCGTCATGGTGCTCCTCCCCCTGTCGCGGTGGTTCTGCCTCTCCCAACGTGCGCGGGTCCCGAATCGTTCCCGCCCACACTGTGATGACGGTCCCCGTGACCAGGGGGTTGTTCAGGTTTGGCTGAGGTTTCGCTGAGAATGCGCGACCGTCCACCCGGGACAGGGGAAACCGGTCAAACCTCCACCAGGACCGTGAACGGACCGTCGTTCACGCTCTCCACCGACATCATGGCTCCGAAGACACCGGTCTCCACCCGGGCGCCCCGCGCCCGCAGCGCGGCGACCACCGCGTCGACCAACGGCTCGGCCTGCTCGGGGCGCGCGGCCTCCGTCCAGGAGGGCCTGCGGCCCTTCCGCGTGGCCCCGTAGAGGGTGAACTGGCTGACCACCAGCAGCGGCGCGCCCGCGCTCGCGCAGGACTGCTCGTCGCGCAGGATCCGCAACTCGTGCAACTTGCGCGCCATCACGTCGGCCTTGTCCGGGCCGTCGTCGACGTGCACGCCGAGCAGGACGAGCAGGCCGGGTTCCTCGATGCGCCCGACGATTGAGCCCTCAACGACCACGGAGGCCCGGGTGACCCGGGCGGCGACTGCCCTCACCGGGGCATGATCACACGTGGGCGACCAGGTGGAAGTAGCGGGCGGTGAGCACGTACGGCTCGCGCGTGGACAGCTCCAGCTCCAGCTCCTCCAGCTCGGCGGTCAGCTCCTCGGCGGGCAGGTACCCGGCCACGCAGCTGACCCCGTACCGGGCGACCACCTCGGCGCCCGCGGCGGCCAGCTCCGCGCGCACCTCGTCGGCGGTGCAGGCGCCCGCGTCGACCTCGCGCAGCGCGCGGACCGGGTCGTGGCGCTTCAGGGCGGCGTAGAGGGGCGCGGAGGCGGGGTTGGGCGCGAGCACCGAGAGCAACCCGCCCTCACGCAGCGGAGCGGCCAGGGCGCGCAGCAGCGCGGGCCGGTCGTCGGCGAAGTGCACGAGGTTGTGGCAGAGGACGAGGTCGAAGTCGTGCTCGCCGAACAGCTCGGGGGCGTCCTCGGCGGTGGCCTGCACGATGTGCACCCGCTCGGCGACGCCGTGCTCCTCCGCGCGCGCCTTGGCCGAGCAGAGCATGGCGCCCGCGGGGTCGAGCACGGTGACCTCGTGCCCGGCCAGCGCCAGCCGCACGGCCTCGCTGCCGCCGCCGCCCGCCACGTCGAGGATCCGCTGCGGGCCGCTCACGTGCCGCAGCAGGTTCGCCTCGGTCACGCGGTGGCGCAGCCTGCGCGCCGGGGTGTCCGGGCGCGGCGGCAGCGCCCGCGGTCGGGTCTCGACCATGTCGAGCGTCATCCCTCGTTTGTACCGGTGCCCGTGGATTTCCCCATGCATCTCTACCCGGATGGCCCAACTGCCATGCCGGGGTGGCACCATTGATGTGGAGGTGGTGTCGTGAAGACTCCGGACCGGGACGACACCGCGGTACTGATCACCGAGGCCGAGCCCTCGTACGAGGACCAGTTCGCCGCGCGCAAGCGCAAGTACATGGTCATGATGTCCCTGCGCCTGCCCTGCCTGCTGCTCGCAGGCCTGTTCCACCAGACCTGGTGGCTGGCGCTCGGCTTCGTCGCCCTGTCCATCCCGCTGCCGTGGGTGGCCGTGCTGATCGCCAACGACCGCCCGCCCCGCAAGGCGGAGAAGGTCAACCGCTACCAGCGCGAGGCCACGGCGCTGGAAGCGGCGCCGCGGCAGGTCATCGACGGCTCGCCGGGCTGACCGGCTGGGCGCCGACGCGGCCCACCGCCGCGGCGCCCGCCGCCACCCCGGCCGCCAGGGCCGACCGCGGGTCGGCCCCGCTCAGCCATGCCACCAGGACGCCCGCGTCGAAGGCGTCGCCCGCGCCCGTGGAGTCGACGCACTCCACGGTCATCGCGGGCACGCTGACCGTCCCCGAGGCGTCGACCCAGCTCGCGCCGTCGCCGCCCGCCGTCACCGCCACCGCGCCGACGTGCGCCAGCGCGTCCGCGCCCAGCACGGCCATCTCGTCGGCGTTGGGCAGCAGCAGGTCGACCCCGCGCACCCAGCCCAGGAACTCGGCCGGGTCCTCGATCAGGGCCGCGGCCTGCGGGTCCACCGAGGTGGTCAGCCCCGCGGCCTTCGCGGCGGCCAGCGCGTGCAGGCCCGCCGCCCGCGACGAGGCGTCCAGCAGCACGTAGCCGGACAGGTGCAGGTGGTCGGCGTCGGCGAGGGTCTCCGGGGCCAGGTCGGAGGGCTGGAGCCGGGCGTTGGCCCCGCGGTCGGGCACCATCGTCCGCTGCCCGTCCGGGTCGACCAGGACGACCACGCAGCCCGTGGTGGCGGCCGGGTCCTCGGTGAACGCGCAGCGCACGCCCAGCCCGGCCAGCTCCTCCCGCGCCTGCCCGGCGGCCGCGTCCGCGCCCACCCGCGAGACCAGGGTCACCTCGGCGCCCAGGTGGGCCAGCCAGGCGGCGGTGTTCGCCCCCGCGCCGCCCGCGGTCAGCGCGATGCGCCCGCGGGTGTCGTGGCCGTGGCGCACCGCGCCCTCCGGCCGGGCGACGACATCCAGCGCCGTGTCCCCGACGACGACGACCCGCATCTGACTCCTTAGAAATCCGGCTGCGGGGGATCCCGCGATGCGGTAGAAAGCTACTCGATCCCCACCCACGCCCCAGGAGGCTCCTGCTGTGCCGCGCGCGTCGTGGGCCCTGATCACCGCGGGCTTCCGCCGATACGCCACCTACCGCCAGGCGACCTTCGCGGGGGCGTTCACCAACATCGTCTTCGGCTTCCTGCGCTGCTACATCCTGCTCTCGGTGGCCGCGAGCGCGGGCGGGCTGCTGCGCGGCTACGACAGCGCCCAGCTGGTCACCTACGTCTGGCTCGGCCAGGGCATGCTCGCGGTGGTCAACATGTGGGTCCCGCTCGACATCGCCGAGCGGGTGCGCAGCGGCGACATCGTGACCGACCTGTTTCGGCCCATCAATCCACTGTGGACCTACTTGTGGACCGACATCGGCCGGGCCGGGTTCGCCATGCTGACCCGCTTCCTCGTGCCGGTCGCCGCCGGTCTGGTCTTCTTCGAGCTGCACCTGCCGCGCAGCCCGGTCACCTATGCCCTGATCGTCCTGTCCATCCTCGCCGCGGCCGTTGTCGGGTTCGCAGGCCGCTACCTGGTCGGCCTGACCTCCTTCTGGCTGCTGGACAACCGCGGCGCGACCGCGGCCTGGGGCGTGCTGGCCACGGTGGGCAGCGGGCTGTACTTCCCGCTGGCGGTGCTGCCGGAGTGGCTGCGCGTCGGGCTCTGGGTCGGGACCCCGTTCCCGTCGCTGCTGCAGGCGACCGCCGACATCGCCGTCGAGCGCGGCAACCCCCTGCTGATCCTGGCGGGCCAGGTCGGCTGGGCCGCCGCGCTGCTGCTCGCCTGCGGGGCCGTGCAGCGGCGGGCGACCAGGAAGCTGGTGGTGCAGGGTGGCTGACCCGGGGATCTACTGGCGGCTCGTGCTGGCCCAGGTCCGCAGCCAGACGCAGTACCGGATGTCCTTCGCGATCGACCTGGTCGCCAGCACGCTGGTCAGCTCGCTGGACATCGCCACGGTGTTCATCCTGTTCTCCGTCACCGGCGGGCTCGGCGGCTTCGGCGGGCCCGCGGTGCTGCTCATCGCCGGGCTGGCCGCGCTCGCCTTCGCGCTGGCCGACGCGGTGTTCGGCAACGCCGAGCGGCTGCGCGCCCTGGTCCGCACCGGCGAGTTCGACGCGATCCTGCTGCGGCCGCTGTCGGCGCTGGCCCAGATCCTGGCGGGCAACTTCGCGCCCCGGCGGCTCGGCCGGGTGGTGCAGGGCCTGGTCGTCTACGGCCTGGGCCTGGGCGTCGCCGAGATCGACTGGGGCCCCGGCCGGGTCCTGCTCGCCGTCGTCGCGCCGGTGGCCGGGGCGGTGCTGTTCGGCAGCCTGTTCGTCATCGGGGCGACGGTGGCGTTCTGGTGGGTGGAGTCCGGCGAGGTCGCCAACGCCTTCACCTACGGCGGCCGCGACTTCACCTCCTACCCGCTGACCATGTACGGCAGCGGGGCGTTCGGCCGCTTCTTCGCCTTCGGCGCGGGGTTCGCCTTCGTCGCCTACCTGCCCGCGCTCGCGCTGCTGGACGTGCCCGACCCGATGGGCGTGCCGGACTGGCTGCGCTGGTGCTCACCGCTGACCGCCGCGGTCGCCGCCACCGCCGCAGCCGCGGTCTGGCGCGTCGGCGTCCGCCACTACCGGAGCACGGGATCGTGATCATCGAAGCATCGGGGCTGCGCAAGGACTTCACCGTGGCCCGCAAGGTCGGCCGCTTCCGCAGGGAGAAGCACGTGGTGTCCGCTGTGGACGGAGTGGACCTGGCCATCGGGCGCGGGGAGCTGCTGGGCTACATCGGACCCAACGGCGCGGGCAAGTCGACCACGCTCAAGATGCTGACCGGCGTGCTCACCCCCAGCGCGGGCCGGGTGCGGGTGTGCGGGCTGGAGCCGGTCGCCCAGCGCGTGGCCCTGGCCCGGCGCATCGGGGTGGTCTTCGGGCAGCGCTCGCAGCTGTGGTGGGACCTGCCGCTGGCCGAGTCGTTCAGCCTGCTGCGCCACATCTACCAGGTGCCCGCCGCCGACCACGCCGCCCGCCTGCGCCGCTGCGCCGACCTGCTCGGCCTCGACGAGTTCGCCCAGACCCCGGTCCGCCAGCTCTCCCTCGGCCAGCGCATGCGCGGGGAGCTGACCGCGGCCCTGCTGCACGGCCCCGAGGTGCTGTTCCTCGACGAGCCCACCATCGGCCTCGACGTGCTCAGCAAGCAGGCCGTCCGCGAGTTCCTCGCCGACGTCCAGGCCGCCGGGGAGACCACCGTGGTGCTCACCACGCACGACCTGGCCGACATCGAGAAGCTGTGCAAGCGGCTGGTGGTCATCGACCACGGCCGCGTGGTGCACGACGGCAGCCTGGAGGACCTGCACGCCCGGCACGGCTCCCGCCGCGAGGTCGTCGCCGACCTCGACGGGGTGTGGCCGGGCGTGCCGCTGCCCGGCGCGCAGGTCACCGCCGTGGAGAACGACGGGCGCCGGGTCCGGCTGGCCCTCGACGGCGCCGCGGCGGGCGAGGTCGTCGCCGCGCTCGCCCGCGCGGTGCCGCTGCGCGACCTGTCGGTGCAGGAGCCCGGGATCGAGGACGTGATCGCCCGGCTCTACCGCCGGGACTGAGCCACGGCCACCTCGGCGGCCAGCCGGGTGTTGTCCGCCACCAGCTCGATGTTCGCCGTCAGGCTGACGCCCTCGCTGGCCGAGTGGAAGTGCTCCAGCAGCACCGGCGTCACGTCCTTGCCGCGCACGCCGCGCTCGCGCAGCAGCGCCATGCCGTCGGTCAGCAGCCGGTGGTGCAGGTCGCTGTCCATCTCGAACTCGGCGGGCACCGGGTTGACCAGCAGCACGCCGCTGCCGCCCAGCTCCCGGTGCGCGGCGGTGACGGCGGCCACCTCATCGGGGGTCTCCACCCGCCAAGGCACGCTGAAGGCGGACTCGCGCCGGTAGAAGGCCGGGAAGCGGTCGGTGCGGTAGCCCAGCACGGGCACCGAGCGGGTCTCCAGCACCTCGACGGTCGCCGCGATGTCCAGCACGGACTTGACCCCGGAGCAGACCACGACCACCGGCGTGGAGGCCAGCACGTCGAGGTCGGCCGAGACGTCCCAGCCCTGCTCGCCCGGCATGGACAGGTGGACCCCGCCCAGCCCGCCGGTGGCGAACACGCCGATCCCGGCCCGGTGGGCCAGCGCCGCGGTGCTCGCCACCGTGGTCGCGCCGTCGCGGCCCAGGGCGAAGGCCGGGCCGAGGTCGCGCAGGGACAGCTTCAGCAGGTCGCCCTCGCACACCCGGGCCAGCTGCTCGGCCGACAGGCCGATGCGGGCGGCGCCGTCGAGGACCGCGATGGTGGCCGGGACCGCGCCCGCCGCCCGCACGATCTCCTCGAGGCGGACACCCACCTCGTGGTTGCGGCCCGCGGGCAGGCCGTGGGCCAGCAGGGTGCTCTCCAGGGCGACCACGGGTGTGCCGTCGGCCAGCGCGGCGGCGACCTCGGCGGAAAGTTCGATGCTCACGACGAGTCATCATCGGTGATGGGCGCGGCTGCCCGCACCCCGGGTGAGGCATCATGGAGGGGTGAGCGCACCCACCCAGACCCTCCCCGAGGTCGACACCCGTCCGGAGGGCACCGACACCACCGGCGACGACACGCCGAAGATGTTCCACTACGTCCGCAAGGACAAGGTCGTGGAGAGCGCGGTCATGGGGACCATGGTCGTGGCGCTCTGCGGTGAGGTCTTCCCGGTGACGAAGTCGCCCAAGCCCGGCTCGCCGGTCTGCCCGGAGTGCAAGAAGATCTACGAGCGGATGAAGCCCTAGGGCTGGGCAGGGCGCCGCCCGCGGTCCGGTTCGGCGGGCTCGGGGTCCGGCTCGCCCGGCTCGTCCGGGGGCCCGGCGCCGTTGGCCGCTGGCTCGCCGCCGGGCCGCCACGCCCGCCGCGACTCCTCGGCCCGCCTGCGCTCGTTGGCCCGCTCCATCTCCAGCCGCCGCCACCTGCGGCGCTGGCGCTTGGTCATCTTCGCGGGCCACATGTCCTGGATGGCGGCGTTGAAGTAGGCGCCGAGGGTGATCGCCAGGCCGATGAAGAAGGCGAAGAGCAGGAACGCGATCGGGGTGGCCAGCGCGCCGTAGGTGTAGCCGGTGGTGGTGATCCAGCCGATGTAGAGGCGCAGGCCGATGCTGGAGGCCAGGAACACCACCATCGCCAGCGCCGCCCCCGGCAGGAGGCGGTGCCAGGGCAGCTTGCGCGGCAGCGCGAGCTTGTAGAGCGTGGCCAGCGCCAGCACCAGGATCACCCCGATCGCCGGGTAGTAGGCGATGGCCAGCCACCCCGCGATCGTCGGCCGCCAGGACGCGGGGAAGAGGTTGGGCAGGATGTCCGGGCCCAGCGCCAGCACCGGCAGGCCGATGATCAGCAGCAGCAGGCTCGCCATGTACAGCAGCAGGGAGAACACCCGCTGCCACACGTCGCCGCGCACCCCGTACTGCCCGTGGGCCACGGTGATCGCGTCGACGAACGACGACATCGCCGACGAGCCCGCCCACAGCGAGATGAGGAAGCCGACGGAGACGATCTCGCCGCGCCCGACGTTGAGGATGTCGGAGACGGTCGGCTGGATGATCTGGGTCACGACGCTCTCGCTGAAGGCCGTCCGCGAGATGCCGATGATGTCGGCCTCGACCGCCCTGGTCACGTCCTGGCCCAGCCAGTCGGCGACGAATCCGAGCATGCCCAGCAGCCCGAGCAGCAGCGGCGGCAGCGACAGGACCTGCCAGAACGCCGCCTCGGCCGCCTCGGAGAACAGGTTGCCGCTCCACGCCTTGGACAGCGTGTGCCGCACGAGGCCGCGCCGTCGCGCGACCTTCGCTGGGGTGGCTGCCTGGGTGCTCATTCCGGTGACAAGCATGTCCCATCGGCGGCCGTTCGGCCCGACTACCGCGCAAACTCCGGTCCGCGTGTCCGCGCGGGCCCGGGTACTCTCTGGGGTGCCCTCGTCGGACTCCGCTGAGGGCGTTGTCGTGTCCGGGGGGTTCTGGGCACTACCGGGAGAGGGAGCGGCGTGACCCAGGCGGAAGCGGAACCGGACACCACGGCGGCCCCGGCCGCCCGTCCGCTGCGCGACTGGCAGCGGCGCGCGCTGACCAAGTACCTCACCCGCAAGCCCAAGGACTTCCTCGCCGTGGCGACCCCCGGCGCGGGCAAGACCGTCTTCGGCCTGCGGATCGCCGCCGAGCTGCTGGCCGACCGCACGGTCGAGCGGGTCGTGATCGTGGCCCCGACCGAGCACCTCAAGCACCAGTGGGCGCAGTCGGCGGCCGCGGCGGGCATCCCGATCGACTCGAACTTCACCAACGCGATGGGCGCGACCTCCCGCGACTTCCGCGGCGTCGCGGTGACCTACGCCCAGGTGGCCGCCCACCCGTCGCTGCACCGGGTGCGGACCGAGCAGTTCAAGACGCTGGTGATCCTCGACGAGATCCACCACGGCGGCGACGCCAAGAGCTGGGGCGAGGCGGTCCGCGAGGCGTTCACCCCGGCCGTGCGGCGGCTGGCCCTGACCGGCACGCCCTTCCGCAGCGACGACTCCCCGATCCCGTTCGTGGAGTACGAGCCCGACGGCGCGGGCTTCATGCGCAGCCGCGCCGACCACACCTACGGCTACGCCGACGCGCTGCGCGACGGCGTCGTGCGCCCGGTGATCTTCCTGGCCTACTCCGGCGAGGCGTCCTGGCGCACCAGCGCGGGCGAGGAGTTCACCGCCCGCCTCGGCGAGCCGATGACGGCCGAGCAGACCGCCCGCGCCTGGCGCACCGCGCTGGACCCCGCGGGGGAGTGGATCCCGTCGGTGCTCGGCGCGGCCGACGTGCGGCTGACCCAGGTCCGGCAGAACGTGCCGGACGCCGG
The DNA here is from genome assembly GCF_053604195.1 of Actinokineospora sp. NPDC004072. Taxonomy (NCBI): domain Bacteria; kingdom Bacillati; phylum Actinomycetota; class Actinomycetes; order Pseudonocardiales; family Pseudonocardiaceae; genus Actinokineospora; species Actinokineospora sp. NPDC004072. The sequence continues at coordinate 51,730 of NZ_JBSGHB010000018.1, forward strand.
CGGCCTGGTGATCGCCTCGGACCAGGAGTCGGCGCGCGCCTACGCCAAGATCCTCGGCTCGATCACCGGCGAGGACCCGACCCTGGTGCTCTCCGACGACCCGAAGGCCTCCGGCCGCATCGCCGAGTTCGCCGCGTCGACCTCGCGGTGGCTGGTCGCGGTCCGGATGGTGTCCGAGGGCGTGGACGTGCCCCGGCTGTCGGTCGGGGTGTACGCCACCTCGGCGTCGACCCCGCTGTTCTTCGCCCAGGCCATCGGCCGCTACGTGCGGGCGCGCAGGCCGGGGGAGACGGCCAGCGTGTTCCTGCCCTCGGTGCCGGTGCTGCTGGACCTGGCCAGCCAGCTGGAGGCCGAGCGCGACCACGTGCTGGGCAAGCCGCACCGGGAGAACGAGGGCTGGGACGACGGCCTGCTGGCCGACGCGAACCGGACCAAGGACGAGCTGGGCGAGGAAGAGAAGGCGTTCACCGCCCTGGGCGCCTCCGCCGAACTGGACCAGGTGATCTACGACGGCTCCTCGTTCGGCACGGCGGCCTTCGCGGGCTCGGCCGAGGAGCAGGAGTTCCTGGGCCTGCCGGGCCTGCTGGAGCCCGACCAGGTGCGGGCCCTGCTGCGCAAGCGCCAGGAGGAGCAGCTCGCCGCGCGCACCGCCGCGCCGAAGGCCCCGGCCGCGCCCCCGCCGCCCCCGCGCCCGCAGAGCACCGCCGAACGCCTCGCCGCCCTCCGCAAGGAGCTGAACGCCCTGGTCGGCATGACCCACCACCGCACGGGCAAGTCCCACGGCGCCATCCACAACGAGCTGCGCCGCGTCTGCGGCGGCCCGCCGACCGCGATGGCGACGGTGGAGCAGCTGGAGGAGCGCATCGCCACCCTCCGGTCGTGGTGACCGGGCGGGGCGCCTCCCGCCCGCGCGTCTAGGCGGCATCGACCGCGACCACCGCGGCGGCAACCACCCCTGCAACTCCCGCGGCTACCGCCCGTGCGACCACCGCGGTTCGGCGGGACGAACCGCCCCTGCGGCACCTCCCGCGGCGGCTCGCGCGACAACTGCGGCTCCCGGGACGAACCCGCGGCGGCAACTCCCGTGCCTACGGCGGTCAGCGAGAAGACCGTTCCCCGCCTCCACCCCTGCTTGCTGTCCGTAGCCAATCGCGGGGTGATCCGCTACAGATGGTCTTGGACTATCGAGACCGTTGCCAAACCGTGTCTCGGCCCGGCCGTCTGAATCGAGTCAGTGCCGTATGCCGCACCCGTCCCGGCGGCATATGTTGTGCCGCACAACATTTCACCCGACGGCCGCCCGGGCCCGGTGGCCGCACGCGGGGACCAGTGTGGAAGGGACAGCGATGCGCAGCAAGACTCTGGCGCTGGTGGCGGCGGGACTTTCCCTCGCCCTGACGGGGTGCGGGGCCAACCAGGCGCCCACCACCGACCCCGGGCAGACGCAGGCCCAGACCCCGGCGGGGGAGGGCGTGAAGGTCGGGGTGATCCTCCCGGAGACCGCGTCGTCGGCGCGCTGGGAGGGCTTCGACAAGCCCATGATCGAGGCCGCGATGGCCGCCGAGGGCCTCGACGCCGACGTGCAGAACGCCCAGGGCGACGTGCAGAAGTTCACCACCCTCGCCGACAGCATGATCAGCCAGGGGGTGAAGGTCCTGGTCATCGCCTCGATCAACAGCGAGGTCGGCTCGGCGGTCGCCAAGAAGGCCCAGGCGCGCGGCATCCCGACCATCGACTACGACCGGCTCAACCTCGGCGGCTCGTCGGACTACTACGTCTCCTTCGACAACGTGAAGGTCGGCGAGCTGCAGGGCCGCGGCCTCGCCGACGCGCTGGCCGACAAGAAGGGCGCCGAGGTCATCATGATCGAGGGCGCGCCCACCGACAACAACGCCACCCTGTTCGCCAAGGGCCAGAAGAACGTCCTGCAGCCGCTCTACGACTCCGGCGCCCTCAAGCTCGTCCGCGAGCAGGCCATCGACGGCTGGGACAACCAGAAGGGCGGGGTCACCTTCGAGCAGATCCTCACCGCCAACGGCGGCAAGGTCGACGGCGTGGTCGCGGCCAACGACGGGCTCGCGGGCGCGGTCATCAACGTGCTGCGCAAGAACGGCCTCAACGGCAAGGTGCCGGTGACCGGCCAGGACGCCACCGCCGACGGCCTCATGGCCATCCTGCGCGGCGACCAGCACATGACGGTCTTCAAGCCGATCAAGCTGGAGGCCGAGCACACCGCCAAGCTCGCCGCCGCCCTGGCCAAGGGCGACAAGGCCGCCGCCGACGCCATCGCCACCCAGAGCAGCGACGACCCGGTGGGCAAGCGCGCGGTCAAGTCGGTGCTGCTCGATCCCATCCTGATCACCAAGGAGAACGTCAAGCAGGTCGTCGACGAGGGCTACGTCCCGGCGGCCGACATCTGCGGCGGCGACCTCGCCGCGGTCTGCGCCGAGCTCGGCATCAGCTAGTCCGTCCGCGCCGTCCCCGGCCGCGCGGCCGGGGACGGCCCCCCTGGGAGATCCGGGCCATGAGCGAACCCATCCTTGAGATCACCGGGCTCAACAAGAGCTTCGGGCCAGTCCACGTGCTGCACGACGTGGACTTCACCGTCCGCGCAGGCGAGGTCACCGCGCTCGTCGGCGACAACGGCGCAGGCAAGTCCACTTTGGTCAAGTGCATCGCGGGCATCCACGCCGCCGACAGCGGCCAGGTCCGCTTCGACGGGCGACCCGTGCAGATCCACGGCCCGCGCGAGGCCGCCCAGCTCGGCATCGAGGTCGTCTACCAGGACCTCGCGCTGGCCGACAACCTCGACATCGTGCAGAACATGTTCCTCGGCCGCGAGCGCGGCGGGGCGTGGCTGCTCGACGAGGCCGACATGGAGCGCGCCGCGCGCGAGACGCTGGCCTCGCTGTCGGTGCGCACCGTCAAGTCCGTGCGCACGCCCGTCTCCGCGCTCTCCGGCGGGCAGCGCCAGACCGTCGCCATCGCCAAGGCCGTCCTCTGGGACAGCAAGGTCGTGCTGCTCGACGAGCCGACCGCGGCGCTGGGCGTCGCGCAGACCCGCCAGGTGCTCGACCTGGTGCGCAGGCTGGCCGAGCAGGGCCTCGGCGTGGTCCTGATCAGCCACAACATGGCCGACGTCTTCGCCGTTGCCGACCGCATCGCCACCCTCTACCTCGGCCGCATGGTCGCCGAGGTGCCGACCCGGGACGTCACCCACGCCCAGGTCGTCGAGCTGATCACCGCGGGCCGATCGGGGGAGCTGGGCCTGGCCCGCCCCGAGGCCGCGACCGTCTGAAGCCGGAGCAACCCATGACCGACACCCCCGTCGCCGCCAAGAAGGACGGCGCGATCTCCGACTTCGGCATCGACACCACCAGGCAGTCCACCGGGGAGGCGGTGCGCGACTACGCGGCGCGGCTGCGCGGCGGCGACCTCGGCTCGCTGCCCGCCGTCCTCGGCTTGGTCGCCCTGGTGCTGATGTTCGCGCTGCTGTCGGACTACTTCCTCACCCTGGACAACGTCGCCAACCTGCTCGCCCAGGGCGCGGGCAAGATGATCATCGCCATGGGGCTGGTCTTCGTCCTGCTCCTCGGCGAGATCGACCTGTCGGCGGGCACCGCGTCCGGCGTGTGCGCCGCGGTGATGGCCATGCACTACGTCCGCTCGGGCAACCTGCTCGGCGGCATGGGCGAGATGGTCTTCGCCATCTTCGTCGGCGGCCTGCTCGTCGCCATCGCCCTGGCCGTGCTCATGCGGATCTGGGCGGGCGCGGCGTTCGCCGCCGTCGCCGCGGTCATCGCCGCGGTCGGCGCGCCGCCGAACCCGTGGGTCGAGATGCTGCTGGCCCTGTCCGTCGGCGCGGCCATCGGCGTGATCACCGGCTTCCTGGTGTCCAAGATCGGCATGCCGTCGTTCGTGGTGACCCTGGCGCTGTTCATCACCTGGCAGGGCGTGATCCTGCAGTTCATCGGCGAGGGCGGGGTGTTCGGCATCGGCACCCAGCCGACGCTGTTCGCCGTGGCCAACGGCAACCTGCCGGTGTGGGGGAGCTGGCTGCTGCTCGCCGTCGCCGCGGGCGGGTACGCCGCGGTGGTGCTCGGCGAGCACTTCCTGCGGTCCAGCCGCGGCCTGGTGACCCCGCCGACGCCGGTCGTCGCGGCGAAGGTCGGCGCGGTCGCGGTGATCGGCGCGGCCGCGACCTGGGCGCTGTGCCTCAACCGCTCGCCCAACCCGACGGTCGTCATCGAGGGCGTGCCGTACGTGGTGCCGATCGTGCTCGCGCTGCTGGTCGTCGGCACCTACGTGCTCAACCGCACCCGCTACGGCCGCCACATCTACGCCGTGGGCGGCAACGCCGAGGCCGCCCGCCGCGCGGGCATCAATGTGAGCAAGATCCGGGCCAGCGTCTTCGTGGTCGCCTCGTCGGCGGCGGCCGTGGGTGCGATCGTGTACTCGTCCAAGGTCGGCTCGGTCGACCCGCAGGCGGGCGGGCTGAACACGCTGCTCTTCGCGGTCGGCGCGGCGGTCATCGGCGGCACGTCGCTGTTCGGCGGGCGCGGCAAGGTCTTCCACGCCGTGGTCGGCGGGCTGGTGCTGGCCACTGTGGAGAATGGGCTCGGCCTGCTGGAGCAGCCCGCCGCGGTGGTGAACATCGTGACGGGCCTCGTACTGTTGCTCGCGGCGACCGTGGACGCGCTGTCCCGCAGGCGGGCCGCGGTGGCGAGCAGGTAGCCGGAGGAGAACGACGTGACCAGCACACCGACGGCGGGCGCGCGACCCGACGAGGTGCGCAGGCACAACCGCACGGCGCTGCTGCGCCGCCTGCACATCGGGGGCCCGACCACCCGCGCGGCCCTGGCCACCGAGCTGGGTCTCAACCGCAGCACCATCAAGGCGCTGGTCGACGGGCTGGCCGAGAGCGGGGTGGTGGCCGAGCGGGTCCCCCGGGCCCGCTCCGGCGCGGGCAGGCCGTCGCTGCTGGTGCTGCCGCAGCCGCTGGCCGCGGTGGTGCTGGCCGTCGACATCCGGGTCGAGCAGGTGGCGATGGCCCTGGTCGGCCTGGGCGGGGAGATGCTGGGCCGCGACAGCTGGAACCTGCGCGGCAAGGCCCGCGAGCCCGACGAGGTGATCACGCACGTCATCGAGTCGGTCCGGGTGCTGGCCGACGAGCTGGACGTGCGCACGATCGCCGCGGGCGTCTCCGTCCCCGGCGTCGTGCGCCGCTCCGACGGCTTCGTCCACGAGGCCCCCAACCTGCACTGGACGGGCGTGCCGCTGGGCGAGCGCCTGACCGCCGCGCTCGGCGTGCCGGTGCGCGTCGGCAACGACGCCGAGATCGCCGCCCTGGCCGAGCACCTGCGCGGGGTGGCCCGCGGCTCGCTGGACGCGGTCTACGTCTCGGCCGACATCGGCGTCGGCGGCGGCGTGATCTCCGGCGGCTCGACCCTCAGCGGCACCGCGGGCTACGTCGGCGAGCTGGGCCACATGGTGGTCAACCCGACCGGTCGGCCCTGCTACTGCGGCAGCCGCGGCTGCTGGGAGACCGAAGTCGGCGAACTGGCCCTCTGCCGGGCGCTGGGCCTGGCGGAGGGCTCCCCGCGCGGCGCGGTGGTGGCCGCCCTGCGCTCCCTGTCAGCCGCGCCCGACGAAGCCGAGCGCACACTCGCCGACTTCGGCGAATGGCTGGTGCTGGGGCTGGTCAACGTGGTCAACGCCTTCAGCCCGGAACTGGTGGTCCTGGGCGACCTGTTCACATCCCTGCCGCCACCGCTGGTCCAGCGGGTCGGCGCGGAAGTCGGCAAACGCAGCCTCGTCAGCCGCGCGATCGGCGGCACCCGCATCCTCGCCTCCACCCTGGGCACGGACTGCAAGCTGATCGGCGCCGCCGAACTGGCCTTCGAGCCCGTGCTCGGCGCGGTCTAGCCGGCGGGGGTCAGCCAAGTCGGGCGGTGCAGCCTGGGAAGTCGGATGCTCGCGGCGGCTGGGGGCTGATCAGGGGGAGATCAGCGGGGTCGGGCAGGCTGGCGGACACAGGACGGGCGGCGGCCCCGGTTGGGGACGCCGCCCGTGCGGTGGACGTCAGGAGATTTTCAGCCCTCGAGCTGAGCCGACAGCTCACGCAGGCGGTCGGAGTGAGCGCGCGCGTGGTGGTTGCAGAACAGCAGCTCGCCCCCGGAGGGGAGAACGGCGCGAACCTTCGCGGCCGCGCCGCAGCGGTCGCAGCGGTCGGCAGCGGTCAGCTCGGGGCGGGTGAGCGTCTGTGTCGTCATGGGAGTTCTCCCTCCGTCCCGGCACCAGGTGGCTCCGGTGCCCTTAGGCGCGTCCGCGGTTGCCGCCGCGGTCGCGCTTCCTACTCTTACAGACGCGCGGCCGAATGGCAGTGTTCCCATTGCCTGGACATGACCGAGTCACGGTTGCTTAACGCACTCCCGAACACCCGAAGATGCCCAGGTCCAGGCGAAACTACGCACCGCAACCAAGATCTGCGCAATGCCGCGTCAGCCGCTGTTCACCAACGGCGAACGGTGGCGCAAAGCACAGATTCACTCGGATGTCGGCTTGCTATTCCCGGCTCGTGGAACCAATCCGCTTGAGCGCGGTCACCAGCGGTGCCGCAACGGTTACCGCGCCGAATCCCCACACCGCCGCGGTCACCAGATCCCAGGCGCTTCCCCACACCGCGCCGACGTACAGCGCGGACAGCCCGCCCCACAAGGCGACCAGCGCGACGACCACCGCGACGGCGCTGTCCCGCACGGCCATCCGGTCGGTCCCGCGCGCCACCGCGGCCATGAACCGCTTGGCCCGGTCGAGCATGCCGCTGCCGACCCCGACGCCGAGCACGGCCACCTCCTGGCCGCGGTCGGCGTCGTCGGCCAGCTCGGCGTCCGGGCGCAGCCGGTCGACCAGCGCGACGACCTCGGCCAGCACCCCGCGCAGCTCGGCCACCTCGGCGGGCCGGGTCAGCCGGGCCACCCGGGCGCGCAGCTCCCGGTACCGCAGGTGCGCCGCGTCGACGTGCTCGCGCCCGATCGCGGGGTCGGGGTCGCAGATCACCGCCCACAGCGCGTCCAGCTCGGTGGCGACGTCGACGAGCGGCTGGGCGTGCTCGGCGTCGGTGATGTGCTCGACGAGCTCGGCGGGAGCCAGGTCGAGTGGCGGCGCGGTGAGCTCGTCCAGCCGGTCCAGCACGCCCGGCGCCCGCCGCTCCAGCAGCGGCCGGTTGGCGGCCAGCGTCGCCAGGCCCGCGGTGTAGCCGGGGTGGCGGGCGGTGATCTGCCCGAGCTGGGCGATCTCGGCGTCGATCGCGGCCAGCTCGCCCGCGGCGAACCCGTCCGGCCAGGGCAGCCAGAACAGCAGGCTCCTGCGCAGCCTGCCGCCGGGGTGGATCGCCGCGAGCCGGGCGTCGAGGTCGGCCTTGGCCGCGGTGATCACCCGGTCGGCGACCCCGCCCGCGGGCGCGGTGATCCGGGCGACCTCGGCGCGGCGCTGGCGCAGCGGCCTGCGGTCGGCGATCCAGGTCTGCGCGCCGAGCGCGGCGACGGTCCCGGCGAGCAGCAGCGCGACGGCCAGCAGGACCGGGGCCGACCGCTTGACGGTGACCGCGACCTCCGACCCGCCGACGTCGAGCGTGCCCTGGTACTCGCCGGCGCCCAGCGACGCCCCCGCGGCGCGCACGTCGGTCATGGCGAGGGTGTAGGCGTCGCCGGTGCAGGTCGCCGTCAGCGTGGCGGTGTCGTCGCCGGAGACGAGCGTCGTGCTGGCCGTGGCCCCGGCGGCGCAGGTCGCCGGGATCCGCCCCGGCAGGGAGTCGTCGCCGAACCCCGTCCAGCGGGTCCAGTCCGCCGACCACGCCGCCACCGCGGTGCGGGCCCCGCCGACGGTGATCGCCCGCCGGATGACCGAGGACTCCGTCCGCACGACCAGCCAGCCCTCGCCGTCCGCCCCGGACGAGGTGAGGACCACCCGGATGGACCCCGCTGCCGGGATCACCTGCGCCGCCTGCACCTCCACGGGCACGACGGCCTGCGCGTCCGACAGCGCCGCGGCCTCCACGGTCACGGGCACGTCGGCCACGCCGTTGTTCACGACCTCGACCTCGACCGGCTCGGCCGAGACGCGGACCGGATCGTCGCCGACGATCGCCACGGGCGGACCCTGCGCCGCCGCGGGCGCGCCGACCAGGAACAGGACCGCGGCGATGACGACCACGCGCCTCATGGTGACCTCCCGGCACATCAACTGGACAATCGCGTGGGGAAGTCACGGCGCTACGGCTTGCGGGCAAAGCGAAAGGCCGCCCACCGGGGTGGACGGCCCTTCCGTGATCGCGGAGCGCTTATTCGAGGTAGTCGCGCAGCACCTGGGAGCGCGACGGGTGGCGCAGCTTGGACATGGTCTTGGACTCGATCTGGCGGATCCGCTCCCGGGTCACGCCGTAGACCTGGCCGATCTCGTCCAGCGTGCGGGGCTGGCCGTCGGTCAGGCCGAAGCGCAGCCGCACCACGCCCGCCTCGCGCTCGGACAGCGTGGCCAGCACCGACTGGAGCTGGTCCTGCAGCAGGGTGAAGGAGACCGCGTCGACCGCGACGACGGCCTCGGAGTCCTCGATGAAGTCGCCGAGCTGGCTGTCGCCCTCGTCGCCGATGGTCTGGTCGAGCGAGATGGGCTCCCGGGCGTACTGCTGGATCTCCAGCACCTTCTCCGGGGTGATGTCCATTTCCTTGGCCAGCTCCTCCGGGGTGGGCTCGCGCCCGAGGTCCTGGAGCAGCTCGCGCTGGATGCGGCCGAGCTTGTTGATGACCTCGACCATGTGCACCGGGATGCGGATGGTGCGGGCCTGGTCGGCCATCGCGCGGGTGATCGCCTGCCGGATCCACCAGGTCGCGTAGGTGGAGAACTTGTAGCCCTTGGTGTAGTCGAACTTCTCCACCGCGCGGATCAGACCCAGGTTGCCCTCCTGGATCAGGTCGAGGAAGGCCATGCCGCGGCCGGTGTAGCGCTTGGCCAGCGACACGACCAGCCGGAGGTTGGCCTCCAGCAGGTGGTTCTTGGCGCGCTCGCCGTCGCGGATGATCCACCGCAGGTCGCGGCGCAGCTGCGGCTGCAGCTTCTCGTTCTCGTCCTCGGCCTTGCGCACGCGCTCGGCGGCGTAGAGCCCGGCCTCGATGCGCTTGGCCAGCTCCACCTCCTCCTCGGCGTTGAGCAGCGCGACCTTGCCGATCTGCTTGAGGTAGGCGCGGACGGAGTCGGCCGAGGCGGTGAGCTCGGCGTCCTTGCGGGCCTGCCGCAGCGCCTCGGACTCCTCCTCGTCCCAGACGAAGTCCCCGTCCTTCTCCTTGTCGTCGTCCTTGACCTCGACGGCGTCGACGGTCTCGTCGACCGGGTCGACCTCCACCTCCTCGAGGTCGGAGAGGTCGGGGTTGTCCAGGTCCTCCGGCTCCTCGCCATCGGGCCCGTCGACGGCCTTCTTCGGGCTCGCCTTCGCGCCCGCCTTGGCGGCGGCGGGGGCCTTCTTGGTCGCCCGGGGCTTGGCGGCCTTCTTCGCCGTCGTCTTGGTCCCAGCGGCGTCCTGCAGCTCCTCGTCCGAAGCCGGTGCGCCCTTGGTCGTCTTGGCGGTGCTCGCCGACGCCGTGGAGCGTCGGGTTGCGGTTCGTGCGGCTGCCACGTACGCCCTTTCAGAACGGTCGATCACAGCAGCTCCCACGCCGAGATGCCTGATCAAGCGTGGTCACTGCCGGAGTTCGGGGAGAGCCCTGCGGGAGGGCCGTGTTCCATTGTAGCGACGCCGCCGGTGCCCGAGGGAGCTGGCGACCATCACGACCCGGCCGTGACCGGGACAGGACCGCGCTCCTGCCCCGGTCACGGGCCGTCTCAGCCGGACTCGGCGGCCGCCGCGGCGGCCCCGACGATGCCCGCGGTGTTGCGCAGCTCGGCGGCGACGACCTTGGTCCGCACGTCCAGCAGCGGCACCCACTTGTCCGCCTTCTTGCTGACCCCGCCGCCGACGATGATCAGGTCCGGCCAGATCAGGTTCTCCAGCGCGCAGATGTAGCGCGAGACCCGGGGCGCCCACTGCTCCCAGGTCAGCTCCTCCTCGTCCTTGACCGAGGCCGCCGCCCTGGTCTCGGCGTCGTGGCCGTCGACCTCCAGGTGGCCGAACTCGGTGTTGGGCACGAGCTTGCCGTCGCGGAACAGCGCGCTGCCGATGCCGGTGCCGAAGGTCAGCAGCACGACCACCCCGCTCTGGTCGCCCGGCCAGCCGTAGCGGATCTCGGCCATGCCCGCGGCGTCGGCGTCGTTGAGCACGACCACCTCGTGCGGCTGGCGGTCGAGGCGCTTGGCCAGCAGCGCGGCGGCGTCGGTGCCGATCCAGGACTTGTCGATGTTGGCCGCGGTGTGCGCCACCCCGCGCTTGACCACGGCGGGCAGCGTCACCCCGACCGGCCCGTCCCAGCCGAACCCGGTGACGATCTCGGCGACCACGTCGGCCACGGCGTCCGGGGTCGACGGCTGCGGGGTGTCGATCCGGTGCCGGTCCCCGACGAGCCTGCCCGCCGCGAGGTCAACGACGCCGCCCTTGATGCCGGAGCCGCCGACATCCACTCCGAAGCCGCGCATCGGCGCTGGTCCTTTCTAATCGATTCAGAACCACTTGCCCGCAGAGGTTAGCCGCTGGGACCCGGCTGTGGTCCGATAGCGGGGTGGGTAACACCGAACAGGAACTCGCCGACATCGCGCTGACCGTCGCCCGGGAGGCGGCGGAGCTGGCCGCCGCCGTCCGGGCCGACGCGGTGCGGGACGTGGCGACCAAATCCACCGCGACCGACGTCGTCACCGCGGGCGACACCGCGGCCGAGGCGCTCATCCGCTCCCGGCTCGGCGAGCTGCGCCCGGGGGACGCGGTCTTCGGCGAGGAGACCGGCGGGACGCCCGGCGCGGGGGTCACCTGGGTCGTCGACCCCATCGACGGCACCGTCAACTACCTGTACGGCCACCCCACGCACTGCGTCTCCGTCGCCGCGCAGATCGATGGGGAGTCCGTCGCCGGGGCCGTGGTCGAGCCGGTCAGCGGCCGGTGCTGGACCGCGGCGCGCGGGCACGGCGCCTGGCTCGACGGCGCCGCGCTGCACGTCTCGCAGCCGGAGTCGCTCGACCTCACCTTGCTGGCCACCGGGTTCCCGTACGCGCGCGAGCGCCGCATCCGGCACGGCGCGGTCGTCGCGGAGCTGCTGGGCGTGGTCCGCGACATCCGCAGGGGCGGCTCAGCCGCCCTCGACCTGTGCGCCGTCGCCGCGGGATGGGTCGACGCCTACGTCGAGGGCGGGCTGTCGCCGTGGGACTGGGCCGCGGGCGCGCTCATCGCCCGCGAGGCGGGCGCGGTCGTGCTCCTGCCCGGCGAGCACGAGCTCGGGGCGGACGTGGTCTTCGTGGCCGCGCCCGCCATCGCCGAGCCCCTGCGCGCGGCCTGCGCCGCCGCCGGGATGGGCTAGCAGCGCACGTCGCGCGCGGCCATCATCAGGTCGCCCGCGATGCGCGGGGCCGCGGCCTCGCCCTGCAGGCCGCCCTGGCCGCCGCTGCTCGACGACTGGGCGAGCAGGTCGAGCACCTCCCGGCCCTCCGGCCGCGGGTCGACGTGGCCGAAGCGCTGGCCGACGGCGAGGTCGACCGTGGCGTCCTTGCGGCCGTCGCGGACCAGCTCGGCGCACGGCACCAGCAGGCTCAGCGTGCGGGCCGCGGCGACGCCCTTCTGCCCGAAGCGGATCTGCCCGTGGCAGGCCAGCGACCCCTCCGGGTAGAGCATGTCGTTCTTCGGCGGAGCCAGCTTGGCGAAGCCCAGCTCGCTCAACGACTCCGACACCGCGGTCGCCTGGCGGTTCTGCCCGCTGGCGTTGAGCACGCGGATGAGAGCCGTGCGCGCAGGCGCAGGAGTCACGTCGTCCAGAGCGCTGTGCGGCAGCACCTCGCCCAGCGGCTCGGTCAGCCCCGCCAGCGCCTCGGCGGGCAGCGGCGACGCCGGGCAGGTCCGCGCGTCGGCGCGTTCGGCGCCCGCGTCCTCCAGCACCTGGATCCACACCACACCGGCCGCGATCGCCAGCACCGCCAGGAAGATCAGGGCGGGAACCGGGCGCCGCTTCCGGTAGCGAGGAGCCGCCTGCACCCTTCTCACCCCGTCCATGCGCACCACCCCCGATTGGCACCGCGATCAGTCGTGATCGCTGCTGCTCAGCCTATTGGTTACCAAGATCGTCGGGCCAACCGGCCGCCCCGGTGCAACCCTCCTGTGACAATCGGCCGTTGACACGGCCCCGTCATCGCCGGGAGCGATTGTCCGATGGCGTACAGTGACCCTCCGATCGCGATCGCACCACGCGGGCGAGGCGGCGGCAACACCCTCCCACCCGGGCGGGTGGTGTCCGGGTGCCACCGGGCCGCCACCGCCAAACCCGCTGTTGCTAATCCGATGCATGTGCCCGAGGGGGATGGGCTACCCTCTGCGCGCTCTGTCGTCTCCACCGGCACGCCGAATCGATCCCGAAAGATCGGACCGACCGGGGACGGGCGGGCGAGACGCCCGTCACGCGATGGGCGGGCACAAACCGGGGCGCTGGAACGTTCTCCAGCGGCACCACTTACATCCTGAAGGACCGCAGGGGTGAAGGAAGATGGCGACCGACTACGACGCACCACGCCGCAGCGAGGCCGATGACCTCGCCGAGGACTCCCTCGAGGAGCTCAAGGCGCGGCGGAACGAGACGCAATCCGGCGTCGTCGATGTGGACGAGTCGGACACCGCGGAGAGCTACGAGCTGCCCGGGGCTGACCTCTCGGCACTGTCCGGCGAGGACCTGACCGTCCGGGTCGTGCCGAAGCAGGCCGACGAGTTCACCTGCTCCAAGTGCTTCCTCGTGCACCACCGCAGCAGGCTCGCCGAGGAGAACAACGGGCTCTACGTCTGCCGCGACTGCGTGTGAGCCGTGCGCGCCGGGTCAGCCCCGAGCGCGGCGACCACGTGCTCGGGGTGACGGGTGCTGAAGAGCCAGTACGGGGTCGGGTCGGCCGGGTCGTCGACCCGGACCCGCACCAGCGGACCGACCCAACCCTTGTGCAGGACGTAGGCGGCCGGGTCCAGGTTCGGGCCCAGGGCCGCCCGCTTGCGTTCGCGGGGGAACACCTCGACCTCGCCGACGAACTCCAGCGGCAGCCGGGCCTCGCCCACCCGCAGCTCGCCGTCCTCGACCGCCACCCGCGCGCGGCCCGCGCCCCACACGGCCAGCGCGGCCAGGGGGATCAGCACGACGTAGGGCAGCCACGCGCGCACGCCCGGGTAGCCCATGTGCACCTCGGCGGACAGCAGGGCCGCGGCAACCAGCGGCAGCGGCCACCAGTACCAGGTGACGTGCAGGCGCTCGGCGTAGCCGGTGCCCCGGGTGGCGGTGCGCGATCGGTCGTTCACGGCTCCAGGGTAGTCTCGCCGCTCGTGCCCAGCGTCGAGGTCCTGCTCACCCGGCTCGATCCGGGGGTCCCGCTGCCCGCGTACGCCCGGCCCGGGGACGCGGGCGCCGACCTGGTGACCACGTCCGACGTGGTCATCGGCCCGGGGGAGCGGGCGCTGGTGGGCACGGGCGTGGCGATCGCGCTGCCCGAGGGGTACGCGGGGTTCGTGCACCCGCGCTCGGGCCTGGCCGCGCGGACCGGGCTCAGCGTGGTCAACACCCCGGGCACGATCGATTCCGGCTACCGCGGCGAGATCAAGGTGTGCCTGGTCAACCACGACCCGCGCGAGCCGATCTCGCTCCGACGGGGTGACCGGATCGCGCAACTGGTTGTGCAGCGCGTGGAGCACGCGGTATTCCGGGAGGTGCCCGCGCTGACCGAGACCGAGCGCGGCGCGGGTGGCTACGGCTCGACCGGGGGGCACGAGGTGCTCACCGGTCGGCAGGGGACGGAGGAGTAAGTGGCACTGTTCGGGCGCAAGCGCCGCAAGGACGTCGAGGAGGAGACGCCGGTCGTCGAGGAGGTCGAGACCCCGGTCGAGATCGCCGACCTGACCGACGGCCCCTACGACGCCGACGACGCCCCCGACGACGACATGCCCCGGCTGGACCTGGGCGCGGTCCGCTTCCCCGTGCCCGACGGCGCGCAGCTCCAGGTGGAGATGGACCCGTCGGGCGCGGTGCGCGCGGTGCACGTGCTGACCCAGATCGGCCAGCTCACCATCACCGCCTACGCCGCCCCCCGCTCCGGCGGGCTGTGGCGCGAGGTCTGCGGCGAACTGGCCGACCAGCTCCGCAACGACGGCGCGCAGGTCCACAGCACGGTCGGCGACTGGGGCCAGGAGCTGGCCGCGACGATGGGCGAGGCCGCTCTGCGGTTCGTCGGCGTCGACGGCCCCCGGTGGATGCTGCGCGGCGTCGTCGCCGGTCCGCCGCAGATGGCCGACCACAGCGCCAAGGCCCTGCGCGAGCTGCTGCGGCGCACGGTGGTGGTCCGCGGCACCCAGCCGATGCCGGTCCGCACCCCCCTGCCCCTGGAACTGCCCGAGGCGATCGCCCAGCACATCGCGCAGGCGCAGGAGCAGCAGGCCTGAGTTTGTCCACAGGCCGCGGCGGGGCCCTTCCCGCCCGGCCGCGTGCCTCGTTAACCTCGACGGTGATGCGGAAATCCGGTTCCGCTTGAGCGTTTGGGGGGATTGAGGTGCCTACCGCCAACGAGTGGTTGCTGTTCCTGGGCGCGTCCGCGCTCTTCGCCGTGCTGCCCGGCCCGGGCGTCCTGTACGTCCTGGCCCGCAGCCTCGGCGGCGGCCGGGCGGTCGGGATGCGCTCGGTCCTGGGCAACGGCCTGGGCGCGCTGATGCACGTCGCCGCCGCGGCCGTCGGCCTGTCGGCCCTGCTGGCCGCCTCCGCCCCCGCCTTCACGGTCGTGAAGTACCTGGGCGCGGCCTACCTGATCTACCTCGGCATCCGAGCCCTCCGCGGTTCCGACACCCCCACCCCCGACACCCCCGCCCCCAGCCGCTCCGTCGTGGTGCAGGGCTTCCTGAGCGAGATCCTCAACCCCAAGACAGCCCTGTTCTTCCTCGCGTTCCTCCCACACTTCGTCCACCCGGAGACGGCCCCAGCCCCCTTGGTCTTCTTGTTACTCGGCACCATCGCAGTAGCCATGGCCGTCGCCGTCGACATCCTCGTCGCCCTGGGCGCAGCCGCGATCAGCGCCAAACTAGCCACCACCCCCCGCTGGCACCTCTGGCAACGCCTAACCACCGGCCTAACCATGATCGGCCTAGGCGGAGCCTTGGCAGCCGCCGACCGCTAACCCCACCCCGCCCACCGCCACACCCACCAGCACCACCAGCCCACCTCCCACCGCACCCACCCCTCACGACCGATCCACCTCCCGTCCAGCACCCCCACCTACCTCCGTCCAGCACCCCCACCTGCTATCCGCCATCAACAACCCACCTACCTGCCATCCACCGCCCCGCCTCCCGCCCGGCACCGCCCCACCGGTCACCAACCGCCCCGCCTCCCGGCTGCCACCGCCCTGCCGTGCGCGGCCCCGCCTGCCGCCGTCCCGCCTCTCGGCTTGGCTCGCCTGCCCCCGCCTGCCACCGTTTCGCCACCGCTGCACCTGCCGTCGTCACGCCTCCCGACTCAACCCACCCTGCCTGCCAGTGCCTGGCTGCCTGCCTCTCTCCCGCCACAGCCCTCCTCCCGCCTGCCACCGCCCGCTTACCTCCCACCCGCCCCGGCTGTGCCACCGTCTCGCAGGCTGCGATCGGCCACCTGCCGCCCCGCCTGCCTTCCTCTCGCCTCCGGGCTGCCATGGCCCCGGCCTTCGCCTCCACCGCCTTACCGCCCACCTCCCGGCCGTCACCGCCCTGCGCTCCCCATCTGTGCCCCGGTTCAGGGCTGCTGGGGCGCGCAGGCCGTCACCTCTCCACCGAGGTGGTCACCAGAGCCCTACATCGCCAGGGCGCGTTGGAGGCTTTGGACGGTGGCGTGGCCCAAGGCGGACAGGTCGGTCTGCATGGTGGATAAGGGGACTGTGGTCAGGGCGGCGCGGGGGAGGGCGGTGGTCCAGGCGTGGGCGGTGGGTTCGGGGTGGATGGGGTCGTCGGTGAAGCAGGCGATGCCGGTGGGGATCGGGAGGGTGGATAGGGCGGGGAGGGTGGGGGCGGGGTGGGCGGCTGCTGCCTCCAGGGAGGCGGCCAGGGCGTCGCCGTAGCGGGGCCAGGTGCGGGTGAGTTCGGCGGCCAGCCAGTCGGGGGTCCCCTGGATGGCGGAGGCCAGTGCCGCTGCGGTGCCCCGGGCGCGGATGTCGGCGGCGCTGTGGCGGGCCGCGGCGGCGGCCGGGGCGCCGTCGGGGGAGCCCGTCCAGGCGGGCAGAGCCAGCAGCAGGGCGGTGCAGCGGTCGGGGTTGCGCAGGGCCCACGCGGCGGCGAGGTGGGCGCCGAAGGAGATGCCGCCCGCGATCACCGGACCGGCGGCCGCGGCCGCATCCAGGCAGGTCAGATAGGCTTCGGCGAGTCCGGGGCCGGGCACGGGCGCGGGGGTCAGCAGGCGGGCTCCGAGCGCGGACACCGGTGCCTGGAACACCGCCCGGACGAACACCTCGTCGGATCCGGTCCCCGGCAGCAGCACGGCGGTCGGCGGCTGGATCACACTCATGCCCTTTTCCTTGTGGCCCTGGTACCCCACATGGTTACGCTGATTGTGCACGGGTCGTGCAGTCGGGGCCGACCCCTCCACAGAAGTGGACCAGCCATGGGCATGAAGGGGGACGGGGCGTGGCACCGCCTCGTCAAACGGCTCACCACCGATGTGGCCGAGCTGGATGCCGACGACCTCTCCACCCAGTCGGCCGCCCAGGGCGCCCGGCGGGCCTGTGACTGCGCCTCCGGCGACGAGGTCACCCTCTGCGGCCGCCTGCGCAGCGTCGAGCTGTCCCCGCGCGACGCGGTGGCCACGCTGGAGGCCGAGCTGTTCGACGGCACCGACGGCGTCACCCTGGTCTGGCTCGGCAGGCGGCGCATCCCCGGCATCGAGCCCGGCAGGACCGTGAAGGCTCGGGGTAGGATCGCAGTCCGCGACGGTCGCAAGGTGCTCTACAACCCGTACTACGAACTGCTGGCCACTACCTGATCCGCGAAGGGCCCATGACAACTCCCGCCCCCGACGACGATCAGAAGGACACCGAGGAGCGGCAGGAGACGCTGCTCGAGCAGATGGGCGGCATCAGCGGCCTGATCTACTCCAGCGTCCCGGTCATCGTGTTCGTGCTGGCCAACGCCTTCTTCGGGCTCAACCCCGCCATCTGGTCCGCGCTCGGCGTCGCCGCGCTCATCACCCTCTTCCGGGTGATCCGCAAGGAGCCGCTGCAGCCCGCCGTCTCCGGGTTCTTCGGCGTCGGCATCGCCGTCTTCATCGCCCACCAGACCGGCGACGCCAAGGGCTTCTTCCTCTTCGGCATCTGGACCGCCCTGCTCTACGGCGGCATCTTCCTGCTGTCGGTGCTGGTGCGCCGCCCGCTGGTCGGGGTCATCTGGTCGCTGCTCAACGGCCTCGGGCAGGGCTGGCGCTCCGACCCGGCCTCCCGGCGCGCCTACGACCTGGCCACGCTGACCTTCGTCGCGGTGTTCGCCGCGCGGTTCGTCGTGCAGAAGTGGCTCTACGACGAGAACCTCACCGGCTGGCTGGCCTTCGCCAAGCTCGCGATGGGCTACCCGCTGTTCGCCGTCGCCCTGGCCGTGACCGTGTGGGCCGTCCGCAAGGCCACCGTGCGCCAGAAGGAGCTGGAGGCGGCGCAGGAGAGCGACGCCGAGGTCGAGGCCCGGCTGCGGGCCAAGTACGCCGACCCGGCCTGAGAGTTCCCCTCCACATTCCTTAGCGGTCCCTTCACGCCCGTAGACTTACGGTTACGTAACCGTAGGAATCGTCCCGGGGGGAGACGTGCTACCCGAAAGGTGACCTTTGACGACCGCACTCAAACCTCCGCCGCCCGCCCCCAAGCCCCTCCTCGGCCGCCGCCGGGGGACCGCTGAGCACGTCAGCGTCTACCTGTTCCTGCTCATCCCGCTGGTCGCGCTGGCCGCGGCCGTCCCGTTCGCGTGGGGCTGGGGCCTGGGCTGGAGCGACATAGCCATCGGCGCTGTCTTCTTCGTGATCACCGGCTTGGGCGTCACGGTCGGCTACCACCGCCTGTTCACCCACGGCTCCTTCCGCGCCAACCGCGGCCTGAAGATCGCCCTCGCCGTCGCTGGCGGGATGTCGGCGCAGGGCTCGGTCGTGGACTGGGTGGCCGACCACCGCCGCCACCACGCCTTCTCCGACAAGGAGGGCGACCCGCACTCGCCGTGGCTGTTCGGCACCGGCCCGGTCGCCGTCCTGCGCGGCTTCTGGCACGCCCACATGGGCTGGCTGTTCGGCCGCGACCGCACCAACGCCGAGCGCTTCGCCCCCGACCTGATCGCCGACGAGGACCTGCGCCGCGTCGACCGGCTCTTCCCCGTGCTGACCGTGATCACCATGCTCGCCCCGGCCCTGCTGGGCGGCCTGGTCACCTGGTCGTGGCAGGGCGCGCTGACCGCGTTCTTCTGGGCGGGCATCGTCCGGGTCGCGCTGCTGCACCACACCACGTGGTCGGTGAACTCGATCTGCCACATGATCGGCGAGCGCCCGTTCCGCTCCCGCGACCGCGCCGCCAACGTCTGGCCGCTGGCCCTGATCAGCTTCGGCGAGTCCTGGCACAACACCCACCACGCCGACCCGACCAGCGCCCGGCACGGCGTGCTGCCCGGCCAGCTCGACATCTCCGCCCGGGTGATCTGGGCCTTCGAGAAGCTGGGCTGGGCCACCCACGTGCGCTGGCCGACCCCCGAGCGCATCGCCAAGCTCAGGGCCGAGCGCTAGGACCGCGCGAAAGCCGACCTGATCTGCGGCTCGACGGCGGCGGTTGCGACGAACAGCAGTTCGTCGCCCGCCTCCAGCGGGTCGTCGGCCTGCGGGACGATGACCCGGCCGCCGCGCAGGATGGCCACCAGCGCCGCATCGCGGGGCAAGTCGATGTCGCGGACCGTGCGCCCCGCCCACGGGGTGTCCTCGGGCAGGGTCATCTCGACCAGGTTGGCCTGGCCCTGGCGCAGCGTCAGCAGCTGCACCAGCCCGCCGACGCTCACCGCCTCCTCCACCATCGCCGCCAGCACGCGCGGCGTCGACACCGCGACGTCGACGCCCCAGGCGGCGGTGAACAGCCACTCGTTGGCCGGGTTGTTGACCCTGGCGACCACGCGCTTGACCGCGAACTCGGTCTTGGCCAGCAGCGACACCACCAGGTTGACCTTGTCGTCGCCGGTCGCGGCGATGACGACGTCGCACAGCTGCAACCCGGCCTCTTCGAGGGAGGACAGCTCGCAGGCGTCGGCCAGCACCCATTCGGCCTGGTCGACGGTGTGCGGCTCGAACTGGGCGGAATCCCGTTCGATCAGCATGACCTGGTGCTCGCCCGCGACGAGCTCCTGGGCGATGGAACGGCCGACGGCGCCTGCCCCGGCGATCGCGACCCGCATCAGCTGCCCTCCTCCGGCGGCGCCGCCGCGGCGGCCGTCACGTCGCTGACCGTGCCCGACTGCGCGGCCACGTACACCTGGTCGTCGGCCTGGATGACGGTCTTCGACGTCGGCAGCACCCCGCTGCCGAAGCGCATGATGAAGGCCACCCTGGACCCCGTCGCGGCCTGGAACTCCTTGACGCTGCGGCCCACCCAGTCCTCGTGCACGGGCACGTTGAGCAGCGCCACCTTGCCGGTCGGGTCCCGCCACGCCGAGGCCACGCCGTCGGGCAGCAGGGTGCGCAGCAGCCGGTCGGTCGTCCAGGGCACCGTCGCCACCGTCGGGATGCCCAGCCGCTCGTAGACCTCGGCCCGCTTGGGGTCGTAGATGCGGGCCACGACGTGCTCGACGCCGAAGGTCTCCCGCGCCACCCGGGCGGAGATGATGTTGGAGTTGTCGCCGCTGGAGACCGCGGCGAACGCCCCGGCTCGCTCGACCCCCGCCGCGACCAGCACCCCCCGGTCGAAGCCCACCCCCACGACCTGCTGGCCGTGGAAGTCCGGCCCGAGCCTGCGGAACGCCTGCGGGTCGCGGTCGATGACGGCGACGCTGTGGTCAAGGCGCTCCAGGGCGGCGGCCATCGAGGCCCCCACCCGGCCGCAGCCCATGATCACCACGTGCACGGGTCTTCTCCTGCTCTATCGGCGACGACACGGGAGAACCTACCGGTGCCGGGGTGGACGCGGGGCGCGGACGGCATACGCTGTGCTCCCGTGTCCAAGTTCTCCACGGCGGCCAAGCGCCTGGTCGTCGGGCGGCCCTTCCGCAGCGACCGGTTGGCGCACACCCTGCTGCCCAAGCGCATCGCCTTGCCGGTGTTCGCCTCCGACGCGATGTCCTCGGTGGCATACGCGCCGGAGGAGATCTTCCTGATGCTCTCGGTCGCGGGTCTGTCGGCCTACACCTTCGCGCCCTGGGTGGGCCTGGTGGTCGTGGTCGTGATGCTCGCCGTGGTGGCCAGCTACCGGCAGAACGTGCACGCCTACCCCTCCGGCGGCGGCGACTACGAGGTGACCACGGTCAACTTGGGCCGCCGGGCCGGGCTGACCGTCGCCAGCGCGCTGCTGGTGGACTACGTGCTCACCGTGGCCGTGTCGATCGCCTCCGCGGCGGCGACCATCGGATCGGCCGTGCCGTTCGTGGCCACCCACAAGGTCGAGTTCGCCGTCGCCGCGATCGTGCTGCTGACCGCGGTCAACCTGCGCGGCATCCGCGAGTCCGGGACGGCCTTCGCCATCCCGACCTATGCGTTCCTCGTCGGCATCCTCGGCATGATCGGGTACGGGCTGTACCGGGCGCTGATCGCCGGGGACGAGATGCCCGCCGAGAGCGCCGGGTTCGGCATCAGCGCCGACCACGGCGAGCTGACCGGGCTGCTGCTGGCCTTCCTCGTGCTGCGCGCCTTCTCCTCCGGCTGCGCGGCGCTGACCGGTGTGGAGGCGATCAGCAACGGCGTGCCCGCCTTCCGCAAGCCCAAGTCGCGCAACGCCGCCACGACGCTGCTGCTGATGGGCCTGATCGCGGTCACCATGCTGATGGGGCTGATCCTGCTCGCCCAATACACCGGGGTGAAGATCGCCGAGCACCCGCAGACGCAGCTGATCGGCGCGCCCGAGGGCTACGAGCAGAAGACGATGGTCGCCCAGATCGCCGACGCGGTGTTCAGCGACTTCCGGCCCGGGTTCTTCTTCGTCACCGTGGTCACCGCGCTCATCCTCGTGTTCGCGGCGAACACCGCGTTCAACGGCTTCCCGGTGCTGGGCTCGATCCTGGCCCAGGACCGCTACCTGCCCCGCCAGCTGCACACCCGCGGCGACCGGCTGGCCTTCTCCAACGGGATCATCGGCCTGGCCGGGTTCGCGATCATCCTGGTGGTGGCCTTCGACGCCGAGGTCACCAAGCTCATCCAGCTCTACATCGTGGGCGTGTTCGTCTCGTTCACGATGAGCCAGACCGGCATGATCCGGCACTGGAACCGGCTGCTGGCCACCGAGGAGGACCCGGCCAAGCGGCGGCGGATGCGGCACTCGCAGGCGATCAACGCCTTCGGCCTGCTGATGACCGGCTCGGTGCTGATCGTCGTGCTGATCACCAAGTTCCTGGCGGGCGCGTGGATCGCGATCGTGGCGATGGCGGCGCTGTACGCGCTGATGACGGCCATCCGCGGGCACTACGACCGGGTCAACGCGGAGCTGGACCGGGCCGAGGCGGAGCGGCCGTCGGTGCTGCCCTCGCGGGTGCACGCGATCGTGCTGGTGTCCAAACTGCACCTGCCGACCAAGCGCGCGCTCGCCTACGCCCGCGCGACCCGGCCGGACGTGCTGGAGGCGGTCACGGTGAACGTGGACGAAGTGGACACCCGCAAGCTGGTGACCGAATGGGACAAAGCGGGCTTTGCGGTCCCCCTCAAGGTGATCGAGTCGCCATACCGGGAGATCACCAAGCCCGTGCTGGACTACGTGCGCCGCGTGCGGTCGAACAACCCCCGGGACGTGGTGACGGTGTTCATCCCGGAGTACGTCGTCGGGCGCTGGTGGGAGCAGGTCCTGCACAACCAGAGCGCGCTGCGGCTCAAGGGCAGGCTGCTGTTCCAGCCGGGGGTGATGGTGACGAGCGTGCCGTGGCAGCTCGCGTCGTCGAGCAAGGTGAACGAACGCGACGCGGTGACCCCCGGCGCCGTGCGGCGCGGGATCACCGGCAACGAGGAGCGCAAGTGACGGACTGGACCGGTCGGCGCGTCGAGGCCACCATCGGCGCGGTCGCCCACGGCGGCCACTGCGTGGCGCGGGTGGACGGCCGCGTGGTGTTCGTCCGGCACGCCCTGCCCGGCGAGCGCGTCGTCGTGGCCATCACCGAGGACAAGGGCGGCTCGTTCTGCCGCGGCGACGCGGTGGAGGTCCTGTCGGCCGCGCCCGGCCGGGTGGCGCCGCCCTGCGGGTACGCCGTGCCGGGCGGGTGCGGCGGCTGCGACTGGCAGCACGCCGACGGCCCGACGCAGCGGGCGCTGAAGGCGTCGGTGGTGGCCGAGCAGCTCTCGCGGCTTGCGGGGATCGACTGGCCGGTCGAGGTCGAGGAGCTGCCCGGCGGCCTGGCCGACTGGCGCACCCGCGCCCGGATGGCCGTCGACCGCTCCGGCCGCGCCGGGTTCCGCGCGCACCGCAGCCACCGGGTGATCCCGGTGTCCTACTGCGTGATCGCCGCCCCGGGGACCGTCGACGAGGTCGTCACCCGCACCTGGCAGCCCGGCTCCGAGGTCTCGGTCTCGGTCGACTCCACGGGCCGCACCCACATCGCCTCCGGCGAGACCGTCGTGGGCTCGACGGAGGCCACCGAGCGCGCCGCCCGCCGCGACTGGCGCATCGACGCCCACGGCTTCTGGCAGGTCCACCCGGACGCGGCCGACCTCCTCGCCGAGGTCGTCGCCGACTGGGCCGAGGCCCCCGACGGCGGCTGCGCCTGGGACCTCTACGCGGGCGCGGGCCTCTTCGCCTCGGTCCTGGCCGCGCAGGTCGGACCGGAAGGTTCCGTGATCGCCGTCGAGTCCGACCGGACCGCGGCCGAGCACGGCGCGGACAACCTGGTGGACCTCCCGGCGGTGCGGGTGTTCGCGGGCAAGGTCGAGGACGTCCTCACCGCCGAATCCCTCCCCGCTCCCGACGTCGTGGTCCTGGACCCGCCTCGCAAGGGAGCCGGCGCCTCCGTCGTCGACGCCATCGCCACCCGCACGCCTGCCCGGATCGTCTACGTGGCGTGCGACCCGGCGGCCCTGGCCCGCGACATCGCCCTCTTCGCCCGCCACGGCTACCAGCTCACCGCCCTGCGCGCCTTCGACGCCTTCCCGATGACCCACCACGTGGAGTCGGTGGCCCTCCTCACCCGGTGATGGGGAGGAGCGGGTGAGCTAGGGCTGCTGGGTGAGTTAGGGCTGCTGGGGGGACCAGGGGGGCGGGTCCTGCGGGGTGCCCCAGGGTGGGGTGGGCGGGCCCGGGTGCGGAGGCTGGCCGGGATGGGGTGGCTGGCCTGGACCTGGGTGCGGCGGCTGGCCTGGGCCGGGTTGCGGCGGCTGGGCCGGGTGGGGTGGTTGGCCTGAGCCGGGTTGCGGCGGCTGGGCCGGGTGGGATGGCTGACCCGGGTGGGGTGGCTGGCTCGGGTGAGCGGGTTGGCCCGGGTGAGGTGGCTGGGCCGGACTTGGGTGTGGCGGCTGGCCCGGGCCGGGTTGCGGCGGCTGGCTTGGACCCGGGTGGTTCGGGATGGGGGTCGGTTGGGTCGGCGTCGGGACTGGGTGCGCCGGGCCGGGGTGGTGGGGATGCTGGCCGGGGTGGGCCGGATGGTTCGGATGGTTCGGGTGGCCCGGCTGGCCGGGGTGCGGGTGGCTGGGAGCGGGGTGGCCGGGGTTGGGCTGACCCGGCGCCGGGTGGCCGGGTGCGGGCTGGCCCGGGTTCGGGTACCCGGGGTGGGTCGGCGCAGGCGGGCCGGGATGGGGATAGCCGGGGCCGGGATGCCCTGGCGCAGGCTGCCCGGGAGCCGGGTGCCCAGGCGCAGGCTGCCCGGGTGCGGGCTGGCCGGGCGTGGGGTGGCCGGGCTGGCCGGGTGCGGGGTGACCGGGTGCCGGTTGGCCAGGACCGGGCGTCGGGTGTCCGGGTGCGGGCTGACCAGGCGCGGGTTCGCCAGGTGCCGGGTGTCCGGGCGTGGGGTGTCCGGGAGTCGGGTGCCCGGGAGCGGGGTGGCCGGGTGCGGGGTGCGCGGCGATCGGGTGGCCGGGCGTTGGGTGGCCGGGAGCCGGGGGGCCTGGGTGCGCGCCGGGTGGCTGGGGTGGGGTGATGCGGGCGCGGAGCCAGTCGGGGATGTGGGAATCCTCACGGGGGAAGAAGCGGAGTTCGTCGATGAACCCGATCGGGGGTGGGATACGCCGCCAGGTGGGTTCGACGTCGGGTTCGAACTCCACCGTGTAGTCGCCGGGGGGTTCGATCTCGTAGACCGCGGAGATCCAGGTGCCGCGGCCCGGGCGGTACATGCCGCCGCGGAGGGTGCGCAGGCCCTCGACCATCTCCGTCGGCGGGCGGACGGGGACCGGTTCGCCGTCTGCGCCGGTCACGATCAGGTCGACCTCGACGTGGCGGCCGACGGAGCGGTACTCGGCGCGCAGGCGCTGCCAGCGCGGGCCTGCGACGGCGACCATCGCGCGGCCGATCTGCTTCGTCAGCCGGTGCAGCTCGGCCTCGTCCATCACCATCTTCGGCTCGGACACCTGCTCGTCCCCCACCGGCAACCCTTCCCCCTAACGTGCGGGGCAAACCATACCCAACCGGAGCAATCGGCGTGGCGTGATCGCGTGCGGCGGCCCGGCGGCTCCGCAGGCGGCACTCGTAGACTGGCCCGACGACCCCGCCGAACCGCGACAGACATGAGGTGACGACTCGGTGACGCTGCTGGACACCGTGCACGGACCGGCCGACCTGCGGCGGCTCACCCCCGACGAGCTGGACCGGCTGGCCGTGGAGATCCGCTCGTTCCTGGTCGACAAGGTCACCCGGGTGGGTGGTCACCTCGGGCCGAACCTGGGCGTGGTCGAGCTGACGATCGCGCTGCACCGGGTGTTCGACTCCCCGCGCGAGCCGATCATCTACGACGTCGGCCACCAGGGCTACGTGCACAAGATCCTCACCGGCAGGCGGGCGGCCTTCGGCGAGCTGCGCCAGCAGGGCGGGGTCTCCGGCTACCCGTGCCGGGCCGAGAGCGAGCACGACCACGTCGAGAACAGCCACGCCTCCACCGCCCTGTCCTACGCCGACGGCCTGGCCAAGGCCTACCAGCTGCGTGGCGAGCAGCGCACGGTCGTCGCCGTCGTCGGCGACGGAGCGCTCACCGGCGGCATGTGCTGGGAGGCGCTGAACAACATCGCCGCGGGCCGGGACCGCTCGGTCGTCATCGTCGTCAACGACAACGGCCGCTCCTACTCCCCGACGATCGGCGGCCTCGCCGACCACCTGACCACGCTGCGCCTGCGCCCCGGCTACGAGCGCGCGCTGGAGGGCGGCAAGCGGGTGCTGCAGGGCACCCCCGTCGTCGGCAAGCCGATCTACGCCGCCCTGCACGCGGCCAAGCGCGGCATCAAGGACGCGCTGAGCCCGCAGGTGCTGTTCGAGGACCTGGGCCTGAAGTACCTCGGCCCGGTCGACGGGCACGACATCGAGGCGATGGAGACCGCGCTGCGGCGCGCCCGCGACTTCGGCGGCCCGGTGCTGGTGCACGCCGTGACCCGCAAGGGCAACGGCTACCCGCTCGCCGAGAACGACGAGTACGACCAGATGCACCAGACCGACCCGATCGACCCCGACACCGGCGCCCCGCGCAAGACCCGCGGCACCACGTGGACCCACGTCTTCGCCGACGAGCTGGCCCAGGTCGGCGCCGAGCGCCCGGAGGTCGTGGCGATCACCGCGGCGATGCTGCGCTCCACCGGGCTGGCCCCGTTCGCCGAGCGGTTCCCCGAGCGCTGCTTCGACGTGGGCATCGCCGAGCAGCACGCGGTCACCTCCGCGGCCGGGCTGGCGATGGCCGGGATGCACCCGGTCGTGGCGATCTACTCCACGTTCCTCAACCGCGCCTTCGACCAGATGCTGATGGACGTGGCCCTGCACCGGCTGCCCGTCACCGTCGTGCTGGACCGCGCGGGGATCACCGGCCCGGACGGGGCCAGCCACCACGGCATGTGGGACCTGTCGATGCTGGGCATGATCCCGGGCATCCGCATCGCCGCCCCGCGCGACGCGGCGACGCTGCGCGCGGAGCTGCGCGAGGCCGTCGCCATCGACGACGGCCCGTCGGTGCTGCGCTTCCCCAAGGCCGCCGTGGCCGACGACATCCCGGCCGTGGCCAGCCGCGGCCCGGTGGACATCCTGCGCGAGCCCGCCGAGGGCAAGGACGTGCTGCTGGTGACCGTCGGCTCGTTCGCGGGCCTGGGCATGGCCGCGGCCGAGCGGCTGGCCGCCGAGGGCATCGGCGTGACCGTGGTCGACCCGCGCTGGGTGACCCCGGTGCCCGCCGAGCTGGCCGAGCTGGCCGCCGAGCACAAGCTGGTCGTCTCGGTCGAGGACTGCGGCCGCCACGGCGGGTTCGGCTGGGCGCTGGCGGCGCTGCTGCGCGACGCCGACGTCGACGTGCCGCTGCGCGACCTGGGCATCCCCAACGCCTTCCACGAGCACGGCACGCGCGACGAGGTGCTCGCCCGCATCGGCCTGACCGCCCAGGACGTGGCCCGCCGGGTGACCGGCTGGGCGTCGGACCTGATCGTGCGCGGCTCGGCCGAGGAGGACCAAGCCGCGCACGGCCTGCACTAGGCGACCACCAGCCGCCGCTCCGCCGCGCGCACGCGGGCGTAGTCGGCGGCGACCAGGTCGGGGTCGTCGCCCGCGAGCAGGACGCGGCCGATGCTGGTGAACACGTCCACCGTGCGCTCGACCCGCTCGCCGCTGCGCGCGGCCAGGTGCACGCCCACGCACGTGCGCAGGTCGGCCAGCGCCTCCAGCGGGGCGGTGTCGACCAGCACGCCCGTGCGCGGGCTCGACAGGAACGCGGCGGTGACGTGCCGGTCCAACCGGTAGTCGCGCGGCCCGGCCACCCCGTCGACCACGTGCCGGACGCAGTGGTCGATCTGGTCGGTCCCGGTGGCCAGCCGCGTCATCTCCGGCAGCGGGTTGCCCGCGGTGCGCGCGTTGACCTCGATCAGCCGCGGCCCCTTGGGCGTGCGCATCACCTCCACGTGCGCGCTGCCGTTGCGCAGCCCCACGACGTCGAGCACGGCGCGCACGTAGTCGGCCAGCTCGGCGGCCTCGGGCGCGTCGCGCGGCAGGCAGCGCACCGACTCGTAGATGCCGAGCCGGTCGCCGACGGCGTGCTTGGCGTAGGCGCTGATCATGACCACGGCGTGCGCCCCGTCGGCGGAGTAGGTGTCGACGGCGTACTCCACGCCGCTGGCGAACTCCTGGACGAGGACCACGTCGTCGCGGCGGCCCATCCGGTTGCGGCCGCCGAGGATGCGCGCCAGCGTCGGCCCGGCGTCGGCGTGCGGGGCGACCAGGTGGACGCTGTCGGCGCCCGCGCTGTGCACGGGCTTGAGCACGATCGGCTCGCCGTCGAGGCCGTGGGCGCTGCGCCAGGCCGCCAGCTCGGCGGCGCTGGCGGTGGCCAGCTGCGCCAGCGCGGGCAGCCCGGCGGCGGCGACGGCCAGGCCGGTCTGCCACTTGTCGTGGCGGGCGGGCGCCAGCGCGGCGACGTTGCCGGTCGCAGGCAGCAGCGCGCTGGTCAGCTCGTCGGCGATGCGCACGCCGGTCTCGCTGCCGGGCAGGATGCGGATGGGGTGCAGCTCGGCGAGCTGGGCGCGCACCTGGTCCAGCGGCGCGGTGGCGTCGATGATGTGGTCGTACTGGGCGGGATCCCAGGTGGACCGGGCGGTGGCGGGCAGGGCGAAGGCCGTGCGCAGCGCGATGGCCCGCACGCCGCGGGCCCGGAACGCCGGGGCGATCCGGTGCGCGGAGGAGTACGGGTCGGCGATGGCGATGAGCGTCACCGGTTCCCCCCGACCCGCCGCAGCGCGACGGCGACCAGCGCCATCAGCACCACCGTGGCGATCGCGGTGTGCGCCAGGAACGCGCCCAGCGCCCCGGCCTCCAGGTAGCCGCCGAGGGCGAGGACGACCAGCGCGCAGACCGCCCGGTCGATGATCGACTCCGCGGACAGCATCGTCGCCCGGTGCCGCGAGTCGGTGATCGCCTCGTTCACCAGCGTCCGCTGGATCGGGTAGGAGAGCCCGGAGACCAGCGAGAACACGCCCAGCACCAGGACCGCGCCGACCATCTCCACCGGCACGACCAGCGCCAGGCACGCGGCCATGACGACGGTCAGCAGGAACACCGCGGCCCGGTCGCCCACCCGCCTGCGCAGCCACCGCGTCCGCGCCGCGCCCAGCGACTCCAGCAGCGTCATCCCGGCGAACACGGCCCCGTAGACGCCCAGCGGCACCTCCTTGTCGGCGAGGATCGGCTGGGCCAGGTTGACCTGGAACACCCGGACCAGGGTGAACACCGCCACGCCCTGCACCATGAGCAGCAGCAGGACGCGGCTGCGGCGCAGGGTGGCCACGGCCTCCGGCAGCGCCGACCACACCGGCTTGGGCGCCTGCCGGACGCCCTCGGGCAGGGCGGGCAGCCGCAGGGCCAGCCCGACCGCCGCGGCCGCGCTGGCCGCGCTGAGCCAGTACGGCAGCGTGTGCTCGACCTGCATCAGCAGCCCGACGAACGGCCAGCACACCACCCGCCCGACCAGGCTCGCCGAGCGCGCCTTGCCCTCGGCGTCGGGGTAGCGGCCGCGGGCCCCGCTGCGGTCGAGGTACTCGAAGAGGTAGGCGCTGCCCGCCCCGGAGATCAGCGAGCGGGCCAGGGCGATGAGCAGGAAGTGCGCCAGGAACCCGGCGTAGGTGGGCCAGGCGACCGGCACGAGGTTGGCCAGGAGCAGCACGAGCGCGCCCGCGCCGAGGAAGCGGCGGTAGTCGAAGCGGTCGGCCAGCATCCCGGTGGGGATCTCCAGAAGGCAGAAGGCGACGTAGTAGATGCTCTGGATGCCGAAGATCTCGCTGTCGGAGAGCCCGGCGGCGCGCTGGTAGGCGTAGAAGATCGGCAGCCACCAGAGCAGGCCGAAGCAGAACTGGAACGCGGCGTTGATCCGGATCACCCGGGCGACGTCGGTCCGCTCGCGGGTCGAACGCATCCGCTCAGCCCCCGAACGGTCTGATCTGGACCAGGTGCGCCCGCTCGGCGTCGGCGACCCACTCGATGTCGACGGGCTGGTCGTCGGCGCTGAAATGCGATTGCAGCAACCTGCCCGCGAGCGCGAGGCGGGCCAGCACCGGTTTCACCGAGTTGTCCACATCGGACTCGAATGAGCCCAGCGACAGCGTCCGGCCGCCGCCCTCCATCGTGTTGTAGACGTGCTCGATGGGCAGCGCGGCGCCGGAGACGACCTCCTCGACCGAGCGCGGCGAGATGTTCAGGAACACCCCGCGGATGTCGTTGGGCTGCACCGGGTTGCCGGTCACCATGACCCCGCCGAGGGCGCCGCGGACCTGGCGCTGGACGATCACCGCCATGTGCGCCCCGGTGATGCCCGCGTCCGCGCGCAGCCGGACCGCGCGGGGGCCGTCCAGCGACGCCCGCACCCGGGCGACGGCGGCGGGCACGTCGGCGGCGGCCACGCCGGTCAGCGACTCGTAGATCCCGGCTGCGGAGAACCCGGGCAGGTCCTCGGCGTTGGAGGAGCTGCGCACCACGTACGGGCCGGGGCCGACGTGGCGGGCGAGCGCGTCGGCGATCGCGTCCGCGTCGACGACGGTCCTGCCGAACGGGATGGCGATGCCCGGCGGCACCGACAGCGCCTCGCGCAGCAGGCGGTTCGCCGCGGGGCCGAGGTCGGCTCCGTCGGGCTCGCCGAGCAGGCGGGCGAGGTGGGCCAGCAGGTTCGGCCGGGGCGGGCGCGGCCGCTGGTAGTAGCCCAGCAGCCGGTCCGAGCCCTCCCGCAGCACGCGCGCGACCTCGCCGAGGTGTGCGGCCTTCGTGCCGTAGCGGGTGGCGTCGGCGATGCCGATGCGCTCCAGCGGGGCGATCTCGGCGTGGGCGGTGTCGGCGACCGGCACGACGACGGGCCTGCTCGGCTCCGCGACCGCCACGGGCTCGCCGGGGGTCAGCCGGACCGCGGGCTGGGCGAGGTCGACCTCGTAGACCACCCACGCGCCGTCGAGGCCCTCGCGCGCGATCCGGTCGAGGACGCCGACCTGCACGGCGTTGGGGATGTCCCAGCCGCGGGCGAGGATGTTGGTGTGCGACAGCGGCGTGGTGTGCTGGGAGTTGAGGATTCCGGCCACCCGCGGGATGTCTTCGGGGACACGATCCATGACGACGATGTCGTAGCGTTGCAGGGGTTCGGCGGCGCGGTATTCGGCCTCATCCGCGAATGCGCGCAAGCGGCCTACCGCCCGTCCGGGACGCAACGGGACAAAAGGTGAGGCGGCGTACAATTCAGCGGCGTGCACACGCGGCAACTCATCGGCCGGAATGCGCGCGATGAATTCCTCCTGCAGGTGGTTGGCGGGCTTGAAGTAGACCGGCAAGTCGGGCACGCAGCGCCGGACCCGGGTGAACAGGTCGAGCGCCATCGCCGCGGGCATCGTGTCGACCTCGGTCGTCTCCAGCGCGTAGAACGCCGCGCCGCCGCGCTCGAAACGCCCGAGGGTGGCCAGGTAGAAGCGGCGGTCGGGGTCACGCATGACCGAGCGGTTGAACTCGTCGAGCGTGCGCTCGATCTCCCCCTGAGCAAGATCGAGAATGTGCTTGGCGATGTACTGCACATGCAGCAGGCCCGCCGCCGAGTCGATGAAATGAATGCTGTTCGTGAATTTGTCGACCACGAGCTTCACGTAGGGGATGCCGGAGAGCAGGCCGGACAACCGGTCGAACGTGGAGACGTCGAGTAGCTGGTCGACTACGGATGGTAATGCTAATTCAGCGTGCTGGGTTGACACGGCACGACACCTTTCCCCTCGGTCAAGTTGACCTTACCACCGGGTGAACACCCGGTTTATGGGAAACGGAATTAGCGGCGCGGCCGTATTGCCGGCAATTCGCGCGATTCGGACAGCTCAGACTTCCCGGGTCCGGCCGTAGGCCAGCCTGCCCACCTGCTCGTCGTACTCGGCCCGCTCGGCGCGGCTGAGCGTGCGGGGCTGGCCGATCGTCGCCGCCCGCCAGTAGAGCGTGCAGCCCCACTCCAGCAGCAGCGCCCGTTCCACGGCCGTGGCCAGGTCCGCGCCGTGGGTGAGGGCGCCGTGGTTGGCCATCAGCGCGGCGGTGCGCCCGTCGAGGGCGTCGAGCACCGCCTCGGCCAGCTCCGGGGTGCCGAAGGTGCGGTAGGGCGCGACCCGGACCGTGCCGCCCAGCTCCATGAGCTGGTAGTGCACGCACGGCAGCTCGTCGAGGACCAGCGACACCGCGGTGGCCATCGTGGCGTGGGTGTGCACGACCGCGCCCGCCCGGAACCGCCGGTAGACGCCCAGGTGCAGGTCCAGCTCCGAGGTCGGGGCCAGCGTCCCCTCGACCACCGAGCCGTCGAGGTCGACGATGGTGACCTGCTCGGCGCGCACCTCGGCCAGCCGGATGCCGGTCGGGGTGATCGCCACCAGGTCGCCGTCGCGGGCGCTGACGTTGCCCGCCGTCCCCAGCACCATGCCGTCGGCGGCCAGCCGCCGGGACTGGCGGGCCACCTCGTCGCGTACCGCGCGCAGCTTCATGGCCACGATCATGCCCAAACGGGACTGCCCCGCGGCAGGTGTGGCACCGTTGTGGGGTGCGAATTCTGATCGTGGAGGACGAGGAGCCCCTGGCCGAGGCCATCGCTCGCGGCCTGCGCCGGGAGGGCATGGCCGTCGACGTCGCGCTGGACGGGAACGAGGGCCACGAGAAGGCGAGCATCACCCGCTACGACGTCGTCGTCCTCGACCGCGACCTGCCCGGCATGCACGGCGACGAGCTGTGCCGGGAGATCGTCGCCTCCGGCGCGCTGACCAGGGTCCTCATGCTGACCGCCAGCGACGCCGTCGCCGACCGGGTCGAGGGGCTGTCCCTGGGCGCCGACGACTACCTGGCCAAGCCGTTCGCCTTCCCCGAGCTGGTCGCCCGGGTGCGGGCGCTGGCCCGCCGCGCCACCCCGGTCACCCCGCCGGTCCTCGTCGCGGGCGACCTGGAGCTGGACCCGGCCCGCCGCACGGTCACCCGGGCCGGCCAGCCGGTGGAGCTGACCCGCAAGGAGTTCGGCGTGCTGGAGGTGCTGCTGGCCGCGCGCGGGTCGGTGGTGAGCAGCGAGGAGCTGCTGGAGCGGGTCTGGGACGAGAACGCCGACCCGTTCACCACCACCGTCCGGGTCACGGTCATGACCTTGCGCAAGAAGCTGGGCGACCCGGGGCTGATCGACACCGTGGTCGGCTCCGGCTACCGCGTGCGCGCGGCGAAGTAGGTGGGGCTGCGGGCCCGGATCACGCTGCTGGCCACGCTGCTGGTCGCGTTGGTCAGCGTGCTGCTGCTGTGGCTGGGCTGGGTGCTGGCAGGCGGCGTGGTCGCGTCGGTGCCGTCGCTGCCGCCGGGGGAGACGGTCCTGGTCGGCGGCGTCCCGGTCGCCGCGGACCGGCTGGCCGACGCGCTGGCCGCCGACGCGCGCGGCAGGCTGCTGCTGGCGGGCTCGGTGGCGTTCGTGTGCGTGGTCGCGGCGACGGCGCTGCTGGCGTGGGTCGTCACCGGGCGGGTGCTGCGCCCGCTGCGCGACGTGACCGCGACCGCGCACCGGCTGTCGGTGGAGTCGCTGGGGGAGCGGATCAACCACCGCGGCCCGCGCGACGAGGTCGCCGAGCTGGCCGCCACCTTCGACGCGATGCTCGACCGGCTGCAGGCCGCCTTCGCCGCGCAGCGCCAGTTCGTCGCCAACGCCAGCCACGAGCTGCGCACCCCGCTCGCGGTGATCCGCACCGAGCTGGACGTCACGCTGTCGGACCCCGACGCCTCGACCGCCGAGCTGCGGCGGATGGGCGAGGTGGCCAGGACGGCGACGCTCAAGGCGGGGCAGCTGGTGGAGGCCCTGCTGGTGCTCGCCCGCACCGACGGCCTCGGCGTCGGCGCCACCGGCCCGGTCGACCTGGCCCAGGTGGTGGCCTCGGCCTGGGCGGCCACCCGCGCCGACGCCGAGGCGCGCGGCATCACCGCGACCTTCCGCACCGACCCGGCCGTCGTCCTCGGCGACGCGCCCCTGCTGGAGCGGGTGGCGGGCAACCTGCTGGAGAACGCCGTGCGGCACAACGCCGACGGCGGCTGGATCGAGGTCACCACCACCGGCGATCCGCAGTGGACGCTGCTGCGGGTGGCCTCGTCCGGGGCCGCGGTGGCCCCCGAGCGGGTGGGCGAGCTGTTCGAGCCGTTCCGCCGCGGCGGGGTGGACCGCACCTCGCACACCGGCACCGGCCTGGGCCTGTCGATCGTGCGCGCCGTGGTCCGCGCCCACGGCGGCCAGGTCACCGCGTCAGCGGTGGCGGGCGGCGGCTTGGTGGTCAGCGTCCGGCTCCCCGCCCTCCGCACCGGGGTGTGATCTGGAAGGCCGCTAGGCGAGCCGGGCCTTGAGGGCCTGGGCGTCGATGGGGGCGCGGACCTTGGCGTCGTTGTCGAAGTAGGCGTAGACGTCGCGGTCGGTGCGCCAGCGGCGGATCCGGGCGGCCCAGTCGTCGAGGGCGTCGTCGGTGTAGCCGCTGGTGTAGAGCTCCTCGGCGCCGTGGAGTCTGATGTAGACGAACTCGGCGGTGTCGGCCTCGATGCTGGGCCAGTCGCCCGCGGCGTCGGCGAGCACGATGGCGGTGCGGTGGGCGCGCATGAGGTCGGTGAACTCCGCGGCGGTGAAGCCGGGGTGGCGCGGCTCGATGGCGTGCCGCAGGGGGCGCTCGGCGTCGGTGGTGGTGTGTGCGCGGCCCTCGACCCGGTGGTCGTGCTTGCTGGCCAGCCAGGCTGCCTCGGCGGTGGTGCGGGGGAGCGCCTTGAGGAAGGCCTCGACCGCCGCGCGCTCGTAGGGGAAGGTGGCGGGGAGCTGCCACAGGATCGGGCCGAGCTTGGGGCCCAAGGCGAGCAGGCCGGAGGCGAAGAAGTTCGCCATCGCGTCCTCGGCCTCGCGCAGCCGCTTCATGTGCGTGATGAACCGGGAGCCCTTGACCGCGAAGACGAAGTCGTCGGGGGTCTGGTCGCGCCAGGACTCGTAGCTGGTGGGGCGCTGCAGCGAGTAGAAGGAGCTGTTGATCTCCACCGAGTCCAGCAGCCCGGATAGGTAGGCCAGCTCCTGCTTCTGCCGCAGCCCCTTGGGGTAGAACACCCCGCGCCAGGGCGGGTACACCCACCCCGACGTGCCGATCCGGACCGCGCCAGCCACCGGCCCATGATGGCACCGGCGGCGGCAGGCCACCGGACGCGCGCGGGCGGCCGCCCCCCGGGGGATCGGGGGCGGCCGCCCGCGCGCGGGTCAGGCCGGGACGGAGGCGACGCCCGGGGCCAGGAACGGCTTGCCGTTGACCTGCTCGGCGATGCCGGAGCGGTCCAGGAACGGCGTCGCGCCGCCCATCCAGAACGGCCAGCCTGCGCCGAGGATCATGCACAGGTCGATGTCCTGGGCCTCGGCGACCACGCCCTCGTCGAGCATGATCCGGATCTCCTCGGCGACGCCCTCCAGCGCGCGCCTGCGGACCTCCTCGGCGGGCAACGGCGACGACCCGAACTCCCACAGGGCGGCGACCTCGGGGTCGACGCTCTGGTTGCCCGCGGCGTCCCACGTCCACACCGCGGTCTTGCCCGCGGCGACGAACCGCTTCATGTTCTCGCTGACCGGGAAGCGGTCGGGGAACGCGGCGTGCATGGTCTCGGCGACGTGCAGGGCGACGGCCGGGCCGACGAGCTGCAGCAGCACCAGCGGGCTCATCGGCAGGCCGAGGTCCTCGGTCGCCTTGTCGGCCACCTCGAACGGCGTGCCCTCGTCCACCGCGCGGATGATCTCGCCCATGAAGCGGGTCAGCAGCCGGTTGACCACGAACGCCGGGGCGTCCTTGACCAGCACGCACGACTTCTTCAGCGCCTTGCCCACGGCGAAGGCCGTGGCCAGGGTGGCGTCGTCGGTGCGCTCGGCGCGGACGATCTCCAGCAGCGGCATCACCGCGACCGGGTTGAAGAAGTGGAACCCGACCACGCGCGACGGGTGCTTCAGGCCCGCGGCCATCTCGGTGATCGACAGCGACGAGGTGTTCGTCGCCAGCACGCAGGTCTCGCTGACGTGCGCCTCGACCTCGGCGAACACCTGCTGCTTGACCTTCATCTCCTCGAACACGGCCTCGATGACGAAGTCCGCGTCGGCGAAGGCCGCCTTGTCCAGCGAGCCGGAGACCAGCGCCTTGAGCCGGTTGGCCCCGTCGGCGGACACCCGGCCCTTGGCGGCGAGCTTGTCGATCTCGCCGTGCACGTACGCCACGCCCTTGTCGACCCGCGCCTGATCGATGTCGGTGAGCACCACCGGCACCTTGAGCTGACGGGCGAACAGCAGCGCCATCTGCGAGGCCATGAGACCGGCCCCGACGATGCCCACCTTGGTCACCGGGCGGGCCAGGCCCTTGTCCGGCGCGCCTGCGGGCCGCTTGGCGCGCTTCTGCACCAGGTTGAACGAGTACAGCCCGGCGCGCAGCTCGTCGGTCATCAGCACGTCGGCCAGCGCCTCGGTCTCGGCGGCGTAGCCGCGGTCGAGGTCGTTGTGCCGGGCCAGCTCCAGCAGCTCCAGGGCCTTGAGCGCACCGGGGGAGGCGCCCTTGGTCTTGTCCTGCACGATCTGCTTCGCCCGGGCGACCGCGGCGTCCCAGCCCGCGCCGCGGTCGATCTCGCGGCGCTGCGGCTTCTCGCCTGCCAGCACGCGCGCCGCCCAGCGCAGCGACTCCTCGATGAAGTCGGCCGAGCCCAGCAGCGCGTCGAAGATCCCGAGCTCGTAGGCCTGCTTCGGCTTGAGCATCCGGTTCTGCGCCAGCGCGTTCTCGAAGATCACGCCGACCGCGGCGTCCGGGCCGATCAGGTTCGGCAGCAGCTGCGTGCCGCCCCAGCCGGGGAACAGGCCCAGGAACACCTCGGGCAGCGCGATCGCCGCGGTGTTGTCCGACAGCGTCCGGTAGTGGCAGGACAGCGCCAGCTCCAGGCCGCCGCCCATGACCGCGCCGTTGACGAAGGCGAAGGTGGGCACCGGGGAGTCGGTGAACCGCTTGAACACCGCGTGCCCGGCCTCGGCGATCTTGCGCGCCAGGGCCCGGTCGGCGACCTGCTCCACACCGGACAGGTCGGCG
The DNA here is from genome assembly GCF_053604195.1 of Actinokineospora sp. NPDC004072. Classification (NCBI taxonomy): domain Bacteria; kingdom Bacillati; phylum Actinomycetota; class Actinomycetes; order Pseudonocardiales; family Pseudonocardiaceae; genus Actinokineospora; species Actinokineospora sp. NPDC004072. The sequence goes on from NZ_JBSGHB010000018.1 coordinate 88,284, forward strand.
CCCACGGCGAAGATGAACGGCTTGCCGGTCACCGCGATCGCGGCGGGCTCGGCGGCGAACGCGGCGTCGAGCGCCTCGTTCAGGCTCACCAGGCTCTGCGGGCCGAACGTCGACGGGCGGGTGTGGTCGTGGCCGTTGTCGATGGTGATCAGCGCGACCCGGCCGATGCCCGGCGCGGTCACGACCCGGGTCACCGCCCGGGTGACGACCTCGTCGGGGAAGGCGGCTGCGGCCTCGTCCTTGGTGAACATCACTTCTCCCCGTTCCAGTGCGGGTTCTCCCAGATGACCGAGCCGCCCATGCCGATCCCGATGCACATGGTGGTCAGGCCGTAGCGCACGTCGGGGCGCTCGGCGAACTGGCGCGACAGCTGGGTCATCAGCCGCACGCCGGAGGAGGCCAGCGGGTGGCCGCAGGCGATGGCGCCGCCCCACTGGTTCACCCGCGGGTCGTCGTCGGCGATGCCGAAGTGGTCGAGGAAGGCCAGGACCTGCACGGCGAACGCCTCGTTGATCTCGAACAGGCCGATGTCGGAGATGGACAGCCCGGTGCGGGCCAGCGCCTTCTCCGTCGCCGGGACCGGACCGACGCCCATGACCTCGGGCTCCACGCCCGCGAAGGCGTAGCCGACCAGGCGCATGCCCGCGGGCAGGCCCAGCGCCCGGGCGGTGGCCTCGTCGGCCAGGATGCAGCCGGTCGCGCCGTCGTTGAGGCCCGCGGCGTTGCCCGCGGTGACGCGGCCGTGCGGGCGGAACGGGGTCTTCAGACCCGCCAGCGTCGCCACGGTCGTGCCGGGGCGCGGCGGCTCGTCCTCGGTGGCCAGGCCCCAGCCCAGCTCGGCCGAGCGGGTGGCGACCGGGACCAGCTCGGGGCCGATCTTGCCCGCCTTGACCGCCTCGGCGTAGCGCTCCTGGCTGCGCGCGGCGTACTCGTCGCAGCGCTGCTTGGTCAGGTGCGGGTAGCGGTCGTGCACGTTCTCCGCGGTCTGGCCCATCACCAGGGCGGTCGGGTCGACCAGCTTGTCGGCCACGATGCGCGGGTTGGGGTCGACGCCCTCGCCCATCGGGTGGCGGCCCATGTGCTCGACGCCGCCCGCGATGACGATGTCGTAGGCGCCGAAGGCGATGCCGCTCGCGGTCGTGGTGACCGCGGTCATCGCGCCCGCGCACATGCGGTCGATGGCGAAGCCGGGGACGGACTTGGGCAGCCCGGCCAGCAGCGCGGCGGTGCGGCCGATGGTCAGCCCCTGGTCGCCGATCTGGGTGGTCGCCGCGATGGCGACCTCGTCGACCCGCTCCGGCGGCAGCTCGGGGTGCCTGCGCAGCAGTTCGCGGATGACCTTCACGACCAGGTCGTCCGCGCGGGTCTCGGCGTAGATGCCCTTCGGGCCTGCCTTGCCGAACGGCGTGCGGACACCGTCGACGAAGACCACGTTCCGAACGGCCCGCTCGGGTGCGGCGGGTGCGGCCACGGGTGCTCCTTCACATTGGACTACCGACCAGTAACAATGCTAGCCCCTGTTACCGGCCAGTAGTGTCACCCGGTCAGGCCGATCTGCGCGGCGAGGTCGGCCACGGCGGCGTCGAAGAACTCGTCCGCGGGCTCGATGGCGCCCCTGAACTGCCCGGACAGCTCGAAGCTGATCATCCCGAGCACCTGCGTCCAGGCCCGGGTGACCCTCGCCATCGCCCCCGGTGCGATCACCACGTCCAGCGCCTGCGCGACCACGGCCATCTGCTCGGCCAGGCTAGTGCTGATCGGCGCGTCGGGCGCGTCGGCGGCGATGGCCGCCAGCACCCGCGCGGCCCGGCCCGCGGGCTGCACGGTGTCGCGGGGCGCCTGGTAGCCGGGGATGGGGGAGCCGTAGATCAGCAGGTACTCCGCCGGATTGGCCAGCGCCCACCCGCGGATCGCCCGGCACACCGCAACCCAGCGCCGCGCCGGGGCCGCGGCCGGGTCGTCGGCCTGCTCCGCGGTCTCGCCCAGGGCGTCGTAGGCGTCGATGATCAGCGCGGTCAGCAGGTCGTCGCGGCTGGGGAAGTAGCGGTAGAGCGCGGAGGAGACGAAGCCCATCGCCCGCGCCACCCCCCGCAGGGACAGGCTGTGCGCCCCGTCGGCCCGCAGCTGCCTGCGCGCCTCGTCCTTGATCCCCTGGATCGCGTTCGCCCTGCGGGTCGTGCGGAGGTCGGCCATGCGGCCAGTGTACGAGAGCACCGCTCTTGGCGAGAGCAGTGCTCTCGGATAGAAAGAGAGAGCACTGCTCTCGAAACCCTTCAGGAGGGGTCATGCGGTACCAGAAGCCCGGCGCCATCACCCGACGTGTGCTCAACCCCCTGGTCGAGTTCCTGGTCCGGCGCGGCGTCGACGTGGCCGGGTCGCGGGTGCTGGTCGTGCGGGGGCGCAAGAGCGGCCAGCCCCGCTCGAATCCGGTGAACCTGCTCGTCCTCGACGGCGAGCGCTACCTCGTGGCTGCTCGGGGGCACACCGAGTGGGTGCGCAATCTGCGAGTTGCGGGCGAGGGCGAACTCCGCATCGGCTCGCGCGCCGAGCGCTTCACCGCCACCGAGCTGCCCGACGACGCCAAGGCCGCCGTCCTGCGCGCCTACCTCAAGCGCTGGGCCTGGGAAGTCGGGGCGTTCTTCGACAAGGTCGACGCCAAGTCGGCAGACCCCGACCTGCTGCGGGTCGCGCCCGACCACCCGGTCTTCCGCCTGGCCTGACCGCTCGCGTGCTCAGGCGTGGGCCTGGAGGGCCTTGGTGAGGTCCGCGCCCGCCAGGGCGATCTGCCACTCCCGCGCGCCCCCCGCGCGCAGGGCGTCAGCGACCGACTCCGCGTCGACCGGCTCCGGGGGCTGCCAGCAGGTGCGGCGGACCAGGTCGGGCTGGAGCAGGTTCTCGACCGGGAGCCGGTTGGCCTCCGCCAGCGCGTTCAGCGAGGTGCGGGCGGCGGAGAGGCGGGCCGCGGCGTCCGGGTCCTTGTCCGCCCAGCGGTTGGGCGGCGGTGGGCCGTCGTTGGGCGGTGAGGGGTCGGGCAGCTCGCTCTTGGGCAGCCGCGCGGCGGTGCGCAGGGCGCGCATCCAGGTGCCCGACATGCGGCGCTGCGCGCGGCCGCGGAACACCGGGAGCTGGAGCAGGGCGGCCTCGTCGGCCGGGTTGGCCGTCGCGGCCGCGACGATGGCGCTGTCCGGCAGCACCCGGCCCGGGGCGATGTCGCGCTGGCGGGCCACGGAGTCCCGCGTCTCCCACAGCGCCCGCACCGCGGCCAGGCCGCGGGCCGTGCGCACCCCGTGGATGCCCGACGTGCGCCGCCACGGCTCCTTGCGCGGTGGCGCGGGCGGCGCGGTGCGCAGGGCCTCGAACTCCTCCAGCGCCCAGTCCAGCTTGCCCTGGGCCCGCAGCTCCTTCTCCAGCGCGTCGCGCAGCGGGACCAGCAGCTCCACGTCCAGCGCCGCGTAGTTGAGCCAGTCGCGGGGCAGCGGGCGGCGCGACCAGTCCGCCGCGCCGTGGCCCTTCTCCAGCTGGTAGCCGAGCAGCCGCTCGACCAGGGTGCCGAGGGCGACCCGCTCGAAGCCCGCCAGCCTGCCCGCCAGCTCGGTGTCGAACAGCCGCGGCGGGCGCAGGCCCAGCCCGGCCAGGCACGGCAGGTCCTGGGAGGCGGCGTGCAGCACCCACTCGTCGCCGGACAGCGCGGTGATCAGGGGGTCGATGCGGTCGTCGAGGGCGACCGGGTCGACCAGGAAGGTGCCAGCGCCCTCGCGGCGGACCTGCACCAGGTAGGCGCGCTGGGAGTAGCGGTAGCCGGAGGCGCGCTCGGTGTCGACGGCGATCGGGCCAGCGCCCGCCGCGATCGCCGCGGCGGCGGCCAGCAGGGCGGCGTCGTCGGCGACCACGTCCGGCGTGCCGTCCGCGGGCTCGGTGAGCGGCACCGGGGAGACATCGGGTTCTTGGCCGGGTGTGGTCACGGCGCAAGACCCTACGGCACGCGGGCCGCCGGGGCGTGCGGATCAGCAGCAGTCGTGTGGCTGGGCCATGCCCAGCCCAGCCACACGACTGCTGATGTCTAGCGGATCACCCCGGCCCGCATGGCCAAGGCGACCATCTGGGCGCGGTCGCCGGTGCCCAACTTGCGGCCGATCCGCGACAGGTGAGACTTCACCGTCAGCGCCGAGAGGTTCAGCGCCTCGCCGATCTCCTTGTTGGACTGTCCGTCCGCGACCAACTGGAGCACCTCCACCTCGCGCGCCGACAGCTCGCGCGGGGTGTTGTCGGTGCCCGGCACCCGGGTGCCCGTCGCCAGCACCGGCGCGACGCTCGGGTCGGCGTAGACGCCGCCTTCGAGCACGCGGCGGACGCCGTCGGTCACCACCACCGGCGATGCGGACTTCAGCAGGTAGGCCTGAGCGCCCGCCTGGAAGGCCGATCGGACGGCGTAGGGGTCGTCGGACGAGGCCAGCACGACGATCCGCGGCCAACCGTGGCTGCGGAGCTCCGTGACCAGCTCGATCCCGCTGCCGTCCGGCAACCCGAGGTCGAGGATCGCCAGGTCGCACGGCCCGGTGGCCTGCGCCCGCGCTCTCGCCTCGGCCACCGTGGCGGCCTCGTGCACTGTGCCCGCACCCATCTGGGTGAGTCAGGCTGCTATCGCCTCCCTCAAGAGCGGGTGGTCATCGACCACCAGCACGGAAAACAGCTCCTCCCGCGGGTGCGGGACCATGTTCGCCGGCAAGGAGCCGGCTGGCGTGGTTCGAACGGCCTGACCTAAGCCGACGGCAGCCACGTCACTACCTCCCTGGAGTCGGTCGTTGCCCCCCGACCGGCACTGGGACTTTCGACCGAACAGCCGCGCCGCCGTTGGACCGAAAGTGGTGTCGACAGGGGCAGCCTAGCCGCCCAAGCGGGTTAGCGGGACGATCAATCGGGTATGTATCCGATCGGGTTGTGACAGACGGCAGTTTGAGTAACACGTTCGGGTGAGTCACCACGTGGTGACGTAACGGAAGTGGCCAGCTACACGATGAAACGGGGTCACGGGTAGTGGCCGGGGGCGCGGCCGAGCGCGCGCTCCGCCTCCTGGCGGAGGCCCCGCTGGTCGACGGCCACACCGACCGGGCGTGGACGCTGCGTGACCGATTCCGCGGCGACCTCGACGCCCACGATCTCACCACCGAGCGCGACGACCTGCACAGCGATCTCCCCCGGCGGGCTGGGTGTCCAATTCTGGTCGGCGTATGTCCCGAGTTCGCTCAGCGGACACGAAACCGTCACCGCCGCGCTGGAGCGGACCGCCCGGCATTCGGAGCACCCGGCGCGGGCCCGAACGGCCGAGGCCGTCCCGACCGCCGTCGAGCAGGGCGAAGTCGGCGGATTGCCGGCGTTCGTCTCGCAGAGCTGTCGCCGAATGCGACCCGCGGGCGGGCGGCAACCCGCCGCGACGTCGCCGGCCCGCATCGAGCACGCCAGGACCGTGGCCGGGGGTGAACCACGTGGGCATCGGCGGCGGCTACGACGGGTGCGCGGACCTGCCCGGCGTCTCGACCATCCCCCGCCTGTTCGCCGCTCTGCTGGAGCGCGGCGGGGGTGCGTCCGACTGCGCGAAGGTTGCTGGCCGTAACGTCCTACGTGTGCTCCGCGCGGCCGAAGACGCTGCCGCCGCACGGTCGTAAGCGGCAACGGGCAACGGGGAAAACTGGCAACAGGTAAAAACTGCCGGTGCGTCCCCCGACCCCGGCAACTGGCAACCGGTAAGTCCCTCCCGGGCGATCGGCAGTGGTTAGCGTCGGCCTCGCCGAAAGACCTTCGGAAGGACACACGGGCGTGAACCGATCTGTTCGCGCGCTGCGCACGACCGCAGCGCTGGCACTCACCGGGGCCGTGATCGCGGGCCTCACCACCTCCCCCGCAGCCGCCGACGACGGCGTCCTGCGGGCCAACCAGGCCGTCGCCCGCAAGTGCTTCGCCGAGCCGCTGCCCGCGGGCGCCAAGGGCGTCGCGCACCGCGAGGTGACCGCGGGCGCCGACGGCCTCGTGCAGGCCAGGCTCGCCCCGCAGGGCGGCGGCGTCGGCGACTGGGACGTCGCGGTCTTCGACAAGGCCAGCGGCGAGCTGGTGGCGGCGTCGGCGGCGCTGCGGTCGGTCGAGCTGGCCGAGGGCTTCGTGACCGCGGGCCAGGACCTGCTCGTGCAGGCCTGCCGGTACGCGGGCCAGGCCAAGGCCGTGCGCCTGGGCGTCGACTTCCTCGCCGTGGCGGCACCGGCCGCCGCCCAGCGGGCCGACGTCGTGCGCGTGCACACCCCGACCCGCGCGGACAAGGACCGGCTGCTCGCCCTGGACCTCGACGTGACCGAGAAGGCCGACGCGACCGGCGTCGAGGTCGTCGTGGCCACCGACGAGGACCGCAGGGCGCTGGCCGACGCCGGGCTGCGGTCCACGGTCGTGCGCCGCGACATCTCCGCGCGCTCGGTCGCCAACGCCGCGGCCGACCGCGCCTACGCCGACCGCACCGAGCGCTCCCCGCTGCCCTCCGGCCGCACCTCCTACCGCCACCTCTACGACTACGAGTACGAGATCAAGGACCTCGCCCGCCGCAACCCGGGCATCGTGCGGGCGTTCACCCTGCCCGAGCAGACGTGGGAGGGCCGCGACGTCGTCGGCGTGGAGATCGCGACCGACGTCGACAACCTCGCCGACGGCAAGGCCGTCAACTTCGTGATGGGCGTGCACCACGCCCGGGAGTGGCCCGCGGGCGAGCACGCGATGGAGTGGGCGCACGAGCTGGTCAACGGCTACCGCGGCGACCCGGCGATCCGCGCGCTGATCGGCAAGACCCGCAACGTCGTGGTCCCGATCGTCAACCCCGACGGCTTCAGCATCTCCCGGGAGGCCGAGCCGCGCGGCGACTTCACCCGCTTCGACTACGAGATGAAGCGCAAGAACTGCAACGTCAACGACTCGCCCGAGGGGCTGCGGACGGGCACGTGCGCGGCCAACCCGGGCGGGCGGCTGCGCGGCACCGACCCCAACCGCAACTACGCGGGCTTCTGGGGCGGCGCGGGCGCGTCGACCACCTGGTCCAACGACACCTTCCGCGGCTCGGCCCCGTTCTCCGAGCCCGAGACCCGCAACATCCGCTCGCTGGTGTCGACCCGGCAGGTGACCAACCTGATCACCCTGCACACCTACTCCAACCTGGTGCTGCGCGTGCCCGGCGTCGCCGACGTGCGGCCGCCGCTGGACGAACCGGCGTACAAGGCGCTCGGCGACCGGATGGCCGCGCGCAACGGGTACGTGAGCCAGCCGTCCTGGCAGCTCTACGACACCACGGGGTCCACTGAGGACTGGTCCTACTTCGCCACCGGCGGCTGGGGCTTCACCTTCGAGATCGGGCCGGACGACTTCCACCCGCCGTTCGCCAACGGGGTCGTCGCCGAGTACCTCGGCCGGGCGCCCGCCGCGGGCGCGGGCAAGGGCGGCAACCGCGCGGCGTTCCTCGACATGCTGGCCAACGCCGCCGACCCCGCCGCGCACTCCACGCTCGTCGGGTCCGCGCCGCGCGGCTACAACCTCCAGCTGCGCAAGACCTTCCAGACGCCGACCTCGCCGGTGCGCCAGCCCGACGGGACCATCGGCTCGCCGATCTACGTCACCGACACGCTCACGTCGAACCTGACCGCGACCGGCGGCCGGTTCTCCTGGGCGGTCAACCCCTCGACGCGCCCGTTCGTCGCGGGCCGGTACGGCAGGCAGCCGCAGGCGCCCGCCCAGCAGCCGATCGAGCTGCCGAACCCGCCGGGCATCCCCGCCGAGAACCCGAACTACCCGGGCAACGCCACCGCCGAGGTGGTCCCGTTCCGGGTGGACGGGCTGCCCGCGGTGGACAACGGGAAGATGACGGTGTCGGTGCGGTGGGGCAGCCCGCGCACCGACTGGGACCTCTACGTCCTCGACGCGGCGGGCACCGTCGTGGCCTCATCGGCCAACGGCGGCACCACCGCCGAGGCCGCGGTCCTGTTCGACCCGCCCGCCGGGGAGTACCGGGCCGTGCTGGTCAACTACGACCAGGCCGATCCGTCCACCCCGGACGACTGGTCCGGGCTGCGGGTCGACTTCGCCAACCCGCTGCCGCCCATCTACGGCCCCAAGGAGCCCTACACGCTCACCTGCTCCGACCGCCGCGGCAAGCTGGTCGGCATCGCCGAGGTGTTCGTCGACCGCGGGCAGACCGTCGACGTCGGCGAGGTGTGCGCCCGACCGGCCAAGCGGCGCTGAGCCGGGGTGTCCGCGGCGGCTATCCCCGGGCCGCCGCGGACACCGCCGCTCACCCGGGCTGCGGCACCGCGGCCATCAGCGCGTGGAAGTGGTGCGGCTCGTGCGTGGAGAACAGCCCGTACCAGGCGTCCAGCGCGGGCGGGCTGAGCACGCCCAGGCGCGCCAGCGCGGCGCGGGCGAACTCCAGCGGGGCCACGCCGCTGGCCGTCACCAGGTCGCCATCGATCACGGCGGGCTCGTCGCGGTAGAGGTGCCCGCCCCGGTAGCCGGGGGCGAGCGCGGCGATGGCGTTGGGGTCGTTGCTGGTGTGGATGCGGTTGTCCAGCAGGCCCGCGTTGGCCAGGGCGATCGTCGCCCCGCAGATCGCGGCCACGGGCACCCCGGCGGCCAGGAACTCCGCCGCCTTGGCGGTGGCCGGGGCGTGCTCGGGGGCGTCCCAGATCTCCCCGCCCGGCAGGATCAGCAGCGCGCTGTCCTGCGGGCTCAGCTCGTCGAGGGCGAGGTCCGGGGTGATGGTGAGCCCGCCCATGGTGCGGATCGGGGCGCGGGTGGCGCCGACGGTGCGCACGGGGAGCGCGGTGCCCGGCTCGGCGAAGAAGCGGCCGGTGTTCAGCTCCGCGGTCAGGTGGCCGACCTCCCAGTCGGCGAGGGTGTCGAGGACGTAGAGGTGCGCGTTCGTCATGGCCCCACGCTAACCCCGGCCACCGACAGCTTCAGTCGGCCTGCCGCTGGCTGAACAGCGCGACCCCGACCGGCGGCAGGCCGACCACGCTGGCCATCAGGTCGCAGAACGCCTCGCCGTGGGCGGCCAGGTTCTCCGCCACCGGGGTCCAGGACGCCCGCAGCTCCAGGTCGTCGGTGCGGGCCGGGCCCGCGATGTCGCCGAAGCGGGCCGAGGAGGTGTCGGTGACCGTGCCGCCCAGGGCGGTGTGCCGCGCGCCCGCGGCATCCAGCGCGTCGGTCAGCCAGGACCAGCCGACGCTGGGCAGCAGCGGGTCGTCGGCCAGCTCGGCGTCCAGCTCGGCGCGCACGTAGGCCACCAGCCGCAGGTCGCCGTCCCAGGCCTGCTGGCCGTCCGGGTCGTGCAGCAGGATCAGCCTGCCGGTGGCGTGCACGTCCCCGGGCCCGCTGGCCTCGGCGGTGAGCGCGTACGCGAACGGGGCCAGCCGCTGCGGCGCCCGGACCTCGGCGAGCTGCAGCTCCCGGCGCGGGCGCAGCGATCGCAGCGCCGCGACAGCCCGGACGAATATCGGCGGCGTGCCATCCCCACTCACCGTCTCGGTCACGACTGGTAACTGTAAGACCACCCGAGATGGTGAGTGGGGATGGCACGCCGAGCAATACCGCGACCCAGGGTGGGAGTCGCCCCCGCCGAAGCCGCGCGTGGCACGATTGGACGTGCCATGACTGACACAGCGGACATCCAGGCGGGCCTGCCGACGGCCGCCCGCAGGCACCTCCCCGACGCCCCGTTCCTGGTGGCCGCCCGCGGCGGCGAACCGGACCGCGTCCCGGTGTGGTTCATGCGGCAGGCCGGGCGCTCGCTGCCGGAGTACCGGGCGGTGCGCGAGGGCGTGCCGATGCTCGCCGCCTGCTTCGACCCCGAGCTGGTCCGCGAGGTGACGCTGCAGCCGGTCCGCCGCCACGGCGTCGACGCGGCCATCCTGTTCAGCGACATCGTCGTGCCGCTGGTCGCCGCGGGCGTCGACCTGGACATCGTCGCGGGCACCGGCCCGGTCGTCGCCCACCCGGTGCGCACCCCGGCCGACGTGGCCGCGCTGCCGGTGCTCGACCCCGCCGCCGTCGAGCCGGTCGCCGAGGCCGTCCGCCTGCTCACCGCCGCGCTCGGCGGCACCCCGCTGATCGGCTTCGCAGGCGCGCCGTTCACCCTCGCGTCGTACCTGGTCGAGGGCGGTCCGAGCCGCAACCACGAGCACACCAAGGCCCTGATGTACGGCGACCCGGCCACCTGGCACGCCCTGCTGGACCGCCTCGCCGACATCACGCTGGCCTTCCTGCGCGTGCAGCTGGCCGCCGGGGTGGACGCCGTGCAGCTGTTCGACTCCTGGGCGGGGGCGCTGTCCGAACGCGACTACCGCGAGTACGTGCTGCCGCACTCCGCGCGCGTGCTCTCCGGGCTCGCGGACGCGGGCGTGCCGCGCATCCACTTCGGCGTCGGCACCGGCGCGCTGCTCGGCGCGATGCGGGAGGCGGGCGCCGACGTGGTGGGCGTCGACTGGCGCACCCCGCTGGACGAGGCCGTCCGCCGGGTCGCCGCGGCCCCGGGGGACTTCGCCGCCGGGCCGGTCGTGCAGGGCAACCTCGACCCGGCCGTGCTCTTCGCGGGCGAGGACGCCGTGCGCGCCCACGCCGACCGGATCGTCGCCGAGGGCCGCGCCGCGGCCGGGCACGTCTTCAACCTCGGCCACGGCGTGCTGCCGCAGACCGACCCGGACGTGCTGACCCGGCTGGTGGAGCACCTGCACTCGCTGCCGGTGCGATGACCTCGCGCGGGACCTCGGGCGTGGCCGTGGACGTCGCGGTCGTCGGGGGCGGCATCGCCGGGCTGGCCGCGGCCCACCGGCTGCGGGCCCTGCTCGGGCCGGGCGCGCGGATCGCGGTGTTCGAGCAGACCGACCGCCTCGGCGGCAAGCTGCGCACGGCCGACATCGCGGGCGAGCGCTTCGACGTCGGCGCGGAGGCCTGGCTGAACCGGCGCCCCGAGGTCGCCGACCTGGTCGCCGAGCTGGGCCTCGGCGGCGTCGTGCACCCGAGCGGGACCGCCCGCTCCACCGTCCGCGCGGGCGGGGTGACCCGGGCCGTCCCCGCGGGCACCGTGCTCGGCCTGCCCGCCGACCCCGCCGCCGTCGCCGACCTGCTCAGCCCCGACGGCCGCAGCCGGGTCGCGGCCGAGGCCGACCTGCCGCCGCTGCGGCTGGACGGGGACGCCCCGCTCGGCCCGCTGCTGCGCGGGCGCTACGGCGACGAGCTGACCGACCGGCTCATCGATCCGCTGCTCGGCGGCGTCTACGCGGGCAGCGTCGACGGGCTCGGGCTGCGCGCCACCATGCCGCCGGTCGCCGCCGCGCTGGACGCGGGCGCGACCTCGCTGACCGAAGCCGCCCGCCGCCTGGTCCGCCCGCCCAGCGGCGAGCCGGTGTTCGCCACGCTCGCCACCGGGCTGGACGCGCTGGTGGCCGCGCTGGCCGCAGGCGTCGAGGTCCGGCTCGGCACGCTCGTCCGCGACCTCGACCGCACCGCGACCGGCTGGCGGCTCACCGCCGACGGCCCGGTCGACGCCGCCGCCGTCGTGCTCGCCGTCCCCGCCCCCGCGGCGCGCAAGCTCCTGGCGACCGCCGTGCCCGCCGCGTCGGCCGGGTACGCGCGGGTCGAGCTGGCGTCGATGGCCGTCGTCGCGCTCGCCCTGCCCGAGGGGACCGAGCTGCCGGGCAGCTCCGGCGTGCTGGTCGGCGCGGGGGAGCGGCGGGCCGACGGCAGGCCGTTCGCGGTCAAGGCGTTCACCTACTCCAGCAGCAAGTGGGGCCGCAGCGGGCCGGTGCTGGTCCGCGGGTCGGTCGGGCGCTTCGGCGACCCGGGCGCGCTGCGGCTGACCGACGACGAGCTGGTGCGCGCGGTCCGCGCGGACCTGGCCGAGCTGGCGGGCGTGACCGCCGCCCCGGTCGACGTCGTGGTCCAGCGCTGGGGCGGCGGGCTGCCGCAGTACGGCGTGGGCCACACCGAGCTGGTGGCCGGGATCGAGCGCGCGGTCGACGCCGCGCCCGGCCTGGCGGTGGCGGGCGCCACCCTGCATGGGGTCGGCCTGCCCGCCTGCGCGGCCACCGGCGACGCCGCCGCCCGACGTGTCGCTGCCCACCTGCTCGGCGCGGGCTGAGGGTGGGACGATGGCGGTATGGCCCGCCTGAACTACACCGAGCTGAACGACACCATCCGCTACACCATGTGGTCGGTCTTCCGCGTCACGCCCGGCGCGCTGCCCGCCGACCGCGGTCCCGCGGCGACCGAAGCCCAGTCCTACCTGGACGCCCTGGCGGACAAGGGCGTCGAGGTGCGCGGCGTGTACGACGTCGCGGGCCTGCGCGCCGACGCCGACTACATGATCTGGTGGCACGCCGAGGCCATCGAGGAGGTCCAGGCGGCCTACACCGGCTTCCGGCGCACCGCGGTCGGCCGGGCGTCCACCCCCGTGTGGAGCCAGGTCGCGCTGCACCGGCCCGCGGAGTTCAACCGCAGCCACATCCCGGCGTTCCTCGCAGGCGAGGAGGCGCGCAAGTACGTGTGCGTCTACCCGTTCGTGCGGTCCTACGACTGGTACCTGCTGCCGGATGACGAGCGCCGCAAGATGCTCGCCGACCACGGCAAGGAGGCCCGCGACTACCCGGACGTGCGCGCCAACACCGTCGCGTCCTTCGCCCTCGGCGACTACGAGTGGATCCTCGCCTTCGAGGCCGACGAGCTGCACCGGATCGTCGACCTGATGCGCCACCTGCGCGGCACCGAGGCCCGCAGGCACGTGCGCGAGGAGATCCCCTTCTACACCGGGACGCGCGTGCCCGCCGCCGAGCTGGTGGCCAACCTGCCGTAGGCGGCGGCTGTCGGTGCCCGGGTCTAGCGTGCGGGCTTGACGCACATCACACCGACGAGAGGCGCCGACGATGGTCATCCGCACGACCGCATGGCCCGCGGGCACCCCCTGCTGGGTCGACCTGGGCACCGACACCGACCGCGCCACCGCGTTCTACGGCGGCTTGTTCGGCTGGACCTTCGAGTTCGCCGGGGAGGAGTTCGGCGGGTACGGGATCGCCAGCAAGGACGGCCACCGCGTGGCGGGCATCGGCCCCAAGCAGGACCCCGACCAGCCGTCGGAGTGGACGACGTACCTGGCCACCGACGACATCACCGCCACCGCCCACGCCGTGGCCTCCGCCGGTGGCCAGGTCTTGTTCGAGCCGATGACCGTGCAGGACAAGGGAACCATGACGATCGCCGTCGACCCGGTCGGGGCGATGTTCGGACTGTGGCAGGCGGGGACGAACACCGGTGCGGACCTGGTCAACGCACCGGGCTCGCTGGTGTGGAACGAGCACATCAGCGGGGACGTGGAGCGGGCGAAGGAGTTCTACGCGGCGGTGTTCGGGTATTCGTTCGGGGATGTGGGGGAGGGGTACTACACGTTGGATGTGGCTGGGGCTGAGCAGCCGGTTGGGGGGATCGGCGGGGGGTCTGGCGCTGGGTGGAGCACGTACTTCCAGGTGGCGGACGCTGATTCGGCTGTGGCGTTGGTGAAGGAGCTGGGTGGGTCGGTGGTGTCACCGGTGGAGGACACGCCGTTCGGGCGGATGGCTGCTGTGGTGGATGACCAGGGAACCGAGTTCCGGATCATGGGCAACGTCCCTGCGCCGTGACCTCGCGTGGGGCCGTTGGGGGCGCGGTTGCGTGGAGGCCTGGGTGGGGTCGTCCCGCAGTGGCGTGGGGCCGGGTCGTCCCGCGGTTGCGTGGGGCCGGGTCGTCCCGCGGTTTGCTTTGTGGGTCCGATGGGGTGAACTCGCATTCGCGGGGACCCCTAAGCGAAGCGCCGCTTGGGCGTGAAGAGCGGCGATGCGGGCGAAGCCCGTTCACGCCCTGGCAAGTTTAGCGGCGCTTCGCTCCCCGCGAATGCAAGTCCACCCCATCGGACACTTCGTGTGGGCGCGTCCCGTTAACGGGGTGGTCACGCTGACTCCCCGAGTCAACCCACTTCTTCCGCCCACTCCCGCCCCCGCCCTCACCCCTTCTGTCGTTCCCCCCCACCCCTTCCGCCTCCGCCCGCGCCCCGGTCCCCGCCCCGTCCCGCCCTTCGCCGCTTCGCCCTACCTCAGTTCGCTGGGCGTTTGCGTTGCCACCAGCGGCGGCGGGGGTGGGTGGGGAGGGCCCAGGCTCGGAAGTTGGCGGCGTCGGCTCGGGCTCGGGTGCCGGAGGGGCGGGGGTGGGCTTTGGCGTAGGTGTCGAAGAGGGGGCGGTAGTCGTCGCCGAGGGTGGCGGCGGTTTCGGGGTCTACGAGGGTGTTGATGCGGCGGCGTTTGGCCAGGAGGGCGGCGGATTCGATGGCGAGCATGCGGGGGTCGAAGCCGGGGGGTGGTGGGGTGTCGGTGAGGAGGGCGTGGAGGAGGGCGGACTGCTGGCGGGCCAGCTCTTCGCGGGGGGTCGTCATGCGGTGAGGGTGGCTCGGATGGTGGCCAGTTCGGCGGCGAGGGCCTCGTCGGACGGGTAGTTGTCGTCGCGTTCGAGGAGGACGCCGGGGGGTGTGCGGCGGCGGCAGAGGTCGGTGAGGAGGTCGAAGACCTCCTGGGGGACCGGGTGGGCGTGGGAGTCGTGGTAGACGCCGTGGTGTTCGTAGCCGCCCGCGACGTGGACGTAGGCGATGCGCTCCAGGGGGAGGCCGTCGAGCAGGGCGTCGAGGTCGTGGCCGAGGTTGCGGGCGTTGGCCCACATGTTGGCCACGTCGAGCAGCAGCAGGCAGCCCGTGCGCTCGGTCAGCTCGGTGAGGAACTGGGCCTCGGTCAGCTCGGCGTCGGGCCACTCCAGCAGGGCGGCGATGTTCTCCAGCGCCAGCGGGACGCCCAGGATCGACTGGGCCTCGGTGATGTTCTCGGCGAGCACGTCCAGCGCCGCGCGCGTGCGGGGGACCGGCATCAGGTGGCCCGAGTCCAGCCCGCCCGCACGCACGAAGCACACGTGGTCGCTGACCAGCGGCGCGTCCACCATCGCCGCCACCTCGGCCAGGTGCTCGACCCGCTCGGTGTCCAGCGGCTCGGCGCCGCCGAGGGACAGCGACACGGCGTGCGGGAGCACGGGGACGCCGCGGGACCGGAGCACCCGCAGGGAGTCCGGGAGCTCGCCGCGCGGGATGTTCTCCGCGACGACCTCCACGAAATCGACTCCCGGCAGCCGTTCGACCGTCAGATCGATCTCCGACCGCCAGCCGATGCCCACCCCCAAAGGTCCCGTCATGGCGTCCATCATGCCCCCGCCCGCCGATCAGCTGCCGCCGCCACCGCAGCCGCCGCAGCCGCTCCCCCCGGAGCACGACGACGACCCGCCCGAGCACGACGACCCGGCCGACGACCCCCCGGTGGAGGAGGCCGTGCTCATCCGGCTGGCGGCCAGCGCGGTCCCGATCTCCGGGTCCGGGTAGGCCGCCAGGCCCGCGAACAGCACCGCCGTGGTGGCCCCGCCGAGCAGCGCCGCCTCGGTGCCCGCGCCCGGCCGCGACTTCCCCCGCGCCTGGGCCAGCACGCGCTCCCCGGCGTACGTGCGCTCCGACAGCGGCGCCCGGTAGAGCGCGATGGCGACCACGGCGGTCACCACCAGCCCCACCGTGAGCCAGCCGATCGGGTAGCCCTCCGCGATGCCGTTGACCCACCGGGCCACGCCGACCACCAGCAGCACCAGCGCGGGCACCGCGGCCAGCCGCGCCCGCATCGCACCCCCGTCGACCAGCAGCCCCTTGCCGACCAGCGACGACCGCACGGCTTGCACCGCGTCGTCGCGGGCGACCTGGCCGACGAGGGGTCCGACGGACCGGTAGGCGTACCGCTTGGTGTCCTGGAGGACCGCCCGGTCGACCAGGTCCGTGGCCGTGGCCCCCGCCACCACCCGGATCGACCCCGTGCGGTTCGCCTTGACCTTGCCGAGGTCGAGCAGCCTGGCCACCGCGGTCTCCACCACCCGCGTCGGCCCCCCGGCCAGGTACGCCAGCTCGTGCACGGAGAGCTGCTCGGCCCCGATCATCCCCGCCGCCGAGCGCCCGACCGGCGTCCCCGCCCTGATCGCGATCCGCACCGCCGCGGCGAACAGCAGCACGAACACGAACCCGACCAGGTAGATCCGCAGGAAGTCCGGCCCGGAAATGCCCCACGGTTCCATCACGTCCCCCTTGCCCGGGCCTGCCGCGCCGACGTCCCCGAGGCCGGGATCCCCCTCCCGACCACCTCGCCGACCGCACGCCCGTCCTTCTGGCTGTCCGATCAGGATTGATCGGGCAGGACCATGCTGTGGCGGTGTGACCCCGGGCACAAGACATCTTGAGCAAGACTTAGGGAAGCCCTGTGCAGGATTTAGGCTTGCCGTTGCCGGGAAACGGACCACCCGCCGATCGGGCCGGCCCCTGCCCGGCTACGCGCCAGGGGCGACCGCGGCGAGCCCCGCGGCCCGGGCGGCGTCCAGGAGGATCTTGTCGTAGGTGAGCACGGCGGACAGGCTCTCGGCGAGGTCCAGCGCGGTGGCCAGGTGGATGGCGTCCAGCGTGCCCAGGCGGGGCGGCGGCAGGGTGGTGGCGTCGGCGAGCACCGGTGGGGTGATCTCGACCAGGTCGACCTTCCTAGCCAGGAACCGCTCCGCCGCGGGAACGGCGGTCGGGTTCGCCCTGGTGAGCACCCGGATCAGCTCCACCCCGAGCAGCTGGGACGACACGAGCGTCGGCGCGGGCTGCTCGGCCAGCCACCGGCGCAGGTCGGGCGACTCCGCCTCGGCCACGAACAGCTTCACCAGCGCTGAGGTGTCGAAGTAGACCAAGTTGGCCAACTCAGCGATCCCCCCGCTGCTCGCGGAGCAGTTCGCCGGTGCTGCGGTCGGCGAGGTTGGGCACCGGCTCGGGCAGGTCGTCGATGCGGAAGGGCTCCTGCGCCTGCCGGATCAAGCCCGCCGCGACGAGCTGCGAATAGCGGTCGTCAGCGGCGGGGACGATCCGGGCGACGGTCTTGCCGCGCTCGGTGACCTCTACCGTCTCTCCTGACTTGACCAGGGCCAAGACGCGAGCGGTGTGGTGGGACAGCTCGCGCATGCCCACGGTGGGGCGGGGGGCTTCTCGGTCGGCGGGGGCGCTCATGTGGGACATGTTACCACATGTGTGACCTAGGCCTCGTCCGGGACCAGCCGCAGGGAGATGGAGTTGATGCAGTAGCGCTGGTCGGTCGGGGTGGGGTAGCCCTCGCCCTCGAAGACGTGGCCGAGGTGGCTGTGGCAGGTCGCGCACAGGACCTCGGTGCGCACCATCCCATGCGAGCGGTCCTCGCGCAGGATGACGCGGTCGCCTGCAAGGGGGGAGAAGAACGACGGCCAGCCGCAGTGCGACTCGAACTTCGTCTCGCTGCGGAACAGCTCCGCGCCGCACGCGCGGCAGTGGTAGGCGCCAGCGGTCTTGGTGTCGGTGTACTCGCCCTTCCACGCGGGCTCGGTGCCCGCCTCGCGGAGGACGTGGTACTCGGCGGGGTTGAGCTCGGCGCGCCACTGCTCTTCGGACTTGACCACCGCGGGGGTGGCGCCGACTACCGGTTCCATGCCTTCCACGCTAACCCAGCAGCGTCGTCACGATGAACACGACGGCGTCCCAGGCGGCGATGACGACGCCCAGCAGGATGAGGATGGCCAGGATGCCCGCCATCAGCCGGTAGTGCCCGCCCAGCCGGTTGGCCGAGTCGGCGAAGTCGGAGACGCCGCCGAGGTAGCCCTCGACGGTGTAGCCGGGGCGCACCCGCTCCAGGCGGTCCAGGTGCTCGGCGAAGGCCTGCGCCTCGGGGTCGTCGCGGTCCAGCCCGATGAGGTCGTCGTTGAACCGGTCGTGCGGTTCTTCCGGGGCCATGCGTTCACGGTAGCCCGAGCGAGCCGCGCCTGTCGTCGCCCTTGCGAAGGTAGTCTGCCCCCGTGGCAGCAGCCGAGGAGATCAGCGTCGACGGCCGCGCGGTGCGGGTGTCCAACCCGGACAAACCGTACTTCGCGGAGTTGGGCCTCACCAAGCGCGACATCGTCGGGTACTTCCTCTCGGTGGGCCCGGGCATCCTGGGCGCGCTCCGCGACCGGCCCACGACGCTGGAGCGCTGGCCGGGCGGGGTGTTCGAGGGCGCCAAGCTCTCCACCCGCGCCGACAACCGCGGCGACGCCTTCTACCAGAAGCGGGCGCCGCAGAACCGCCCCGACTACGTCGAGACCGCCCGCATCGCCTTCCCCAGCGGCCGCCCGGCCGACGAGGTGTGCCCGACCGAGCTGGCCGTCGTGGCCTGGGCGGCCAACCTGGGCACGCTGACCTTCCACCCCTGGCCGGTGCGCAAGACCGACGTCGACCGGCCCGACCAGCTCCGCATCGACCTCGACCCGCAGCCCGGCACCGACTTCGCCGACGCGGTGGAGATGGCCCACGAGGCCCGCGCGCTGCTCGACGAGCTGGGCATGCAGGGGTTCCCGAAGACCTCGGGCGGCCGCGGGGTGCACCTCTACGTGCCCATCGAGCCCCGCTGGACGTTCGTGGAGGCGCGCCGGGCGGTCATCGCCTTCGGCCGGGAGCTGGAGCGGCGCAGGCCCAACCGGATCACCACGAAGTGGTGGAAGGAGGAACGCGGCGAGCGCATCTTCCTCGACTACAACCAGATGGCCCGCGACCGCACGATCGCCTCGGCCTACTCCATCCGGCCGACCCCGCGCGCCCTCGTCTCCGCGCCGGTGACCTGGGACGAGCTGTCCGATGTGCACCCGGAGGACTTCTCCGTGCTGACCATGCCCGCCCGCTTCGCCGAGGTGGGGGACCGGCACGCGGCCGTCAACGAGCACGCCTTCGGCATCGAGGCGCTGCTGGAGATGTTCGAGCGCGACGAGCGCGACCGCGGCGAGGGCGACCTGCCCTACCCGCCGGAGTACCCGAAGATGGCGGGCGAGCCCAAGCGCGTGCAGCCCTCGCGGGCCCGCGACGACACCTGAGTGCTGCTCCATCCGGTCGAATACGGGACACTTCCGGCAAACGGAAGCACGCCAAACGTCGGTCCCCGTGCCTACACTCGATCCCACGAGGAGAGGAGGCTCGACGTGACCGACCCCTATCTGGTGCGCTACGTCGGCGGGCCCCTCGACGGGCGGGTCGACACCATCGCCGCGCCCACCCAGCCGCGCGCGACGGTCACCCATGTGCACCTGCACGAGGGGCCGAAGATCGTCCACCACTACGACCTGTCCTACGCCGTGGAACTCGGGTGCGAGTACCGCCTGCGCGAGGAGAGCGCCTAGCCGGCAGGCAGGCGGAGCCGGGTCGGTCGATCGGCGGGGTGGGCGGTGCCGGGCCGCACGCCGACGCCCGATGTCCGCGGCCGCGCGCCGACGCCCGATGTCCGTAGCCCCGCGCGGACGCCCGATGTCCTGAGTGGAGTGCCCGCGGTCAGCCGGGTAGCGCCGTCACGGCGGGCAGACCATGCCGTCCTGGGGGACCGCGCCGTCGCGCAGGAAGGCGATCGCGGCCTCGGTCGCGCACGGCGACACGGCCAGCGCGCCGTGGCCCGCGCCCTCCCAGGTGACGCCGACCCCGGTGGCCAGGCGCTGCAGCGCGCGGTCGGTGCCGTCCTTGGGGGTCGCCGGGTCGGCCGCGGTGGACAGCAGGACGATCGGCGGGGCGGTCTTGGCGGTGGCCTGGGGCACCGGCTTGGACGACACCGGCCACGGCCCGCACAGCGCCAGCCACTGCGCCGACAGCGCCCCGAACACCGGGTAGCGGTCGTGCAACTCGCGGGTCGTCTGCTCGATGGCCTCGGTGGCCAGCCGGGACTTGGTGTCGTTGCACCGCACGACCAGCGTCGCGTCGAAGGTGGCCGGGTACTCGTCGGTGTCGGTGACGATCGGGGTGACGAACCGGTGCAGCCCGGCGTAGGACCCGCTGCGCGCATCCGCGATCGCGGTGGCCAGCTCGGGCCAGCCTGCGCGGTCGCGCAGGCCGTGGAACACCGCCCGGAGCAGCACGCCCGCGCCCGGTCGGTTGAGGATCTCGGTGACGACCTGCCGGGCGCTGGGCTCCAGCGGGCAGCCGCGGGCGGCGCAGTCGGCGCT
Organism: Actinokineospora sp. NPDC004072; assembly: GCF_053604195.1. Taxonomy (NCBI): domain Bacteria; kingdom Bacillati; phylum Actinomycetota; class Actinomycetes; order Pseudonocardiales; family Pseudonocardiaceae; genus Actinokineospora; species Actinokineospora sp. NPDC004072. The sequence goes on from NZ_JBSGHB010000018.1 coordinate 108,408, forward strand.
GAAGGCGTCCAGGGCGGCCTCCGCGCCCGCCGCGATGCCGGTGAGCACGCCCCGGGCGTCCTCGTCGGGGTCGGGGTGCCCGTCGAGCACCAGCCTGCCCACGCGGTCGGGGTAGCGCTCGGCGAACACCGACAGCACCCGCGAGCCCTCGCCGTGCCCGATGGCGTGCAGCCGCTCCATGCCCAGCGCGGCCCGCACGGCCTCGGCGTCGGCCGCCGTGCGCCAGGTGTCCAGCGCGGGCAGCTGGGACTCCAGCGCGATCGAGCAGTTCTGCCCCGCGCTGCGGGCGAGGTCGATCCAGTCGGTGACCTCCAGGGCGCGCGGGTCGGCGCTGAGGAGGTCCTCGCGGACGTCGGCGGGGACGCAGCGCGCGGGGTCGGAGTTGCCTGTCCCCCTGCGGTCGACGCCAACCAGGGAGAAGGTGGTGAGGAAGTCCTCGGGCAGCCGGGCGGCCAGCTGGGCCGCGTAGAGGGTGCCGGGCAGGCCGTCGATGTCGTTGAACACGGCGATGGGGATCTCCCCGCTGCCCGCGCGCAGCACCTGCATGCGCATCATCCCGCGGCCCGGGGCGTACGGGGAGTCGAGCACGCCGTTGACGCGCCCGCAGGCGATCTCGACGTCGGTCTCGGGCAGCCGCGCGGTGATCTCCGGCCCGCACTCGTCCCACCGCACCGAGGCCGCGGCGGGCGCGCCCAGCGGCGGCAGGGGGGCGGGGGCCGGGGTCACCTGGGTGGGCGGGGCGAAGGTGTCGCCCCCGCGGACGACGATGGCGGGTCGGGTCGACGGGCCCGCGGTGCAGGCCGCCGCGAGCGCGGCCACGACGACACCGGCGGCACCGGCGACCACGCGCCTGGCGAATGGACCTGCGAACACTGCCGCCAGGGTGGCAGGCGCGGGGTGAGGATTCGGTGAGCGGGCCGCCGGAGAATCCGCTGGACGCAGACATAGGATGAATCGGTGGCGATGCGTGCGGAGCGGGGTTGGTGGCCGGGGCTGGTCGACGGGGTGGGCTCGGCCGTGCGCGGCGTGGGCGCGATCCCGCCGCCGCTGCAGGTGCTGCTCGGCGTCATCAGCGTCCAGGTCGGCGGGGCCGTCGCCAAGACGATGTTCGCCAGCGCCGGGCCGATGGGGATCGTCGCGCTGCGGCTGGTGTTCGCCGCCGCGGTCCTGGTGCTGATCTGGCGGCCGCGGGTGTGGCGGGAGGCGTGGGGCACGGTCGTGTCCTACGGCGTGGTCCTGGCCACCATGAACCTCCTCTTCTACCTGGCCATCGCGCGCATCCCGCTGGGGATCGCGGTCACGATCGAGTTCCTGGGGCCGCTGGCGGTGGCGCTGGTGGGCTCCCGCAAGGTCCTCGACGTCCTGTGGGCGCTGATGGCCGCCGCCGGCGTCGTGCTGCTGGCCAGGGCGGGCGGCGACGTCGACCTGATCGGGGTGGCCCTCGCGGCGGGCGCGGGGGCGTGCTGGGCCGGGTACATCCTGCTCAGCCACCGCCTGGGCAGCCGCACCACCGGGGGCGGCGGCCTGGCCCTGGGCATGGTCGTCGCCGCCGCGGTCGCCGTGCCCGCAGGCGTGGCCGACGCGGGCGGCGCGCTGCTGCAGCCCTCGGTGCTCATCGCCGGGCTGGCCGTGGCGCTGCTGTCCTCGGTGATCCCGTACTCGCTGGAGCTGCAGGCGCTGCGCAAGATCCCGCCGCGCGTGTTCGGCGTCCTGATGAGCCTGGAGCCCGCCGTCGCCGCGGTGACCGGGCTGCTCGTGCTGCACGAGCTCCTGCACCCCGCGCAGTGGGTGGCGATCTGCCTGGTGGTGGCCGCCTCGGTGGGCGTCACCCGCCGCTAGCGCGCTCCTTGACCTCGCCGCGCAGCACCGCGTCCAGGTCGTAGCGCGCCGGCTCCTCCAGCTGCTCGTAGGTGCACGACGACGGCTCGCGGTCCGGGCGCCAGCGGCGGAACTGGGCGGTGTGCCGGAAGCGGCCCGGGTAGCCGCCCTCGGTGTGCTCGTAGGCCACCTCCACGACCCGCTCCAGCCGCAGCGGCACCCACGGCTGCTCGGTGGTCCGCCAGCGGCTGATCGCCCCGGGCATCCGCAGCACGTCGTGGTCGGCGTCGGCCGCAGCCCACGGGTGGCCCTCGCGCCCGCCCTCGATCAGCGGGGCCATCTCCTCGGCCAGCTCGCGCCGCCGGGCCGCCGGGAACGAGCCGACCACGCCGACGTGGTGCAACTGCCCCTCGTGGTCGTAGAGGCCCAGCATCAGCGAGCCGACCGCCTCGCCGGGCTCGGTGTCCTTGTACCAGCGCAGGCCCGCGACCACGCAGTCCGCCGTCCGCGAGTGCTTGAACTTCAGCAGCGTGCGCTTGTTGGGGGTGTACCCCCCGTCGGCGGGCTTGCCCATCACCCCGTCGAGGCCCGCGCCCTCGAAGATCTCGAACCAGCGGCGGGCCAGCTCGGCCGAGCGGGTCACCGGGGTCAGGTGCACGCGCTCGCCCAGGGTGAGCGCGCCTTCGAGGATCTCCCGGCGGCGCACGGTCGGCGTCTCCAGCAGGACCTCGTCGCCCAGGGCCAGGATGTCGAAGGCGATGTAGCGCGACGGCGTGGTCTCCGACAGCAGCGCGACCCGGCTGGCGGCCGGGTGGATGCGCTCGGCGAGCTTGTCGAAGTCCAGCTTGCCGCCGATGTCGACGATCAGCTCCCCGTCGACCACCGACCGCTCCGGCAGCGCCGCCCGCAGCGCGACCTCCGCCTCCGGGAAGTACCGGTTGAGCGGCTTGCCCGAGCGCGACTGCAGGAACACCTCGTCCCCGTCGCGGAAGGCCAGGCAGCGGAAGCCGTCGTACTTCGGCTCGAAGACCAGGTCCTGGTCGTCCGGGATGGACGGGACGGCCTTGGCCAGCATCGGTTGGACCGGCGGGGTCAGCGGAAGGGCCACGGGGTCATCCTGCCTGATCAGCGCACCCGTGTCCGCTCCGCCGCGCCCAGCTCCATGCGCACCGCGGTCGGCAGCGCGGCCACCCCGAGGCAGTGGCGGGCGTTGGCCAGCACGGCGTCGTCCAGCTCCTGCCACACGGCCTTGACGTCGGCGCCCTCGGCCAGCCACAGGCTCAGCCGCAGCGCGGGCGCCTCCCGGCTGCCCACCACGACCGCCTTGGCCCGGTCCACCCCCGTCACCCGCTCGGCGTCGGCGGCGATGGCCGAGGCGATCGCGCCGGAGGTGACCGTCAGGTCGTCGGCCAGCACCAGGTCCGGGTGCCGCTCCGGCCGCAGCGCCCGCAGCGCCAGGCCGACGCCGAGGACGACCAGCAGCAGGCCGAGGACGATGGCGGCCGCCTTGGTGACCACGGGCCACTTCCCCAGCGCGTCGACGGCGACCGGGTCGAGCACCGGCCGGGCGGCCCGGAAGCGGCCGAGCCAGCCCGCGCCGACCACCAGCGCGGCGGCCCCGGCCAGCAGGGCGAGCAGGCCGATCACCCCGGTCAGGCCGCGTTCGGCCCGGTACGAGCGGGCGACGGCCCGCAGCGCAGGCGCCTTCATCCCGCCTCCTGCGCGCCGGGCGGATCGGGGTCGGGGGCCAGCACCAGCAGCCCCATCGTCCCGCCGCGGCGGGCGGGCCGGGCGGGGGCGCCGCGGTGCGGCGGGTGCCGGTGGCCGGGCGGGGGCGCCGGGCCGCGGCGGGCAGCGGGCAGGTGCTGGGTCATGGGCGGTCCCTCGGGGAGTCGACGACGACGCTGACCCGCGGGGTGCGGGCCAGCGGCAGGTCGGCGAGCACGCCGCCGACCACTTCGGTGAGCCGGGGGCGCAGCCGCGCCTCCGGGGCCAGGCCGCTGGCGGCCCTGACCCGCACCTTGCGGCGGGTCGCGCTGACCGAGGCGCCCCTGACCTCGTCCTCGGCGCGCACCCGCGTGCCGACGATGCGGGCCAGCGAGCGCGGCGAGGTCCGCACGGTCACCTCGGGGGCGGGGTCGCGCAGCACCACGTCGCGCCTGCGCGCGACCAGGGCAGCCAGCAGCAGGAGCAGCCCCGCCGCCGCGGTGATCCACGCCGCCGCGCGCACCGCCTGGCTCTGCCAGGTCAGCTCGCCCAGCCGGGCCTGCCAGTCCGGCCACGGCACCAGCAGCGGGTCGCCGTCGGGGCGCAGCCACCGCCAGGCGACCTCCAGCGCCAGCACCGCGCCGACGGCGGCGAGGGCCAGCCCGAGCAGCACCGCGACGATCCTCACGACGATGCGCACGGCTCACTCCACCCGCTTCCCGGTCGGCGGCACCAGGCCGGTGACCACGAGGTCGACCCGCCGCACCTGGTAGCCGGTGATGCGCTCGACCTCCTCGGCGACCCTGGCCCGCACCCCCGCGGCGACCGAGCGCAGCTCGGCGGGGTAGCGCAGGGCCAGCTCGACGCGCAGCCGCACCCGGGGCCCTTCGCCGTCGACGACGGCCGAGGCCCCGTGGCTGCCCATGCCCAGGGCGCGCGCGGTCCGCGCGGTGCCGGGCGCGCTGTCGGCGGCCCGCTCGGCCACCTGCCGCACGACGGAGGGGGCGATGGTGAGCGTGCCGCGGTCCTCCGGGCTCACCGGTCCTTGCCCCGGCCTGCGAAGACGTCGGACAGGTCCAGCTCGCCGTCGATGACCCGGCCGACGACCAGGCCGACGAAGCCGATGGCCAGCGTCACCAGGAAGGCGATGAAGCCCTGGGTGGCGGCCAGGCCGAGGACGAGGCCGGCCAGGATGCCGGTCTGGGTGGCGTTCATGATTCCCCTTCGCGGGTCAGCGGACCCTGGGCTTGCGGAAGCGCCGCGCGTACCAGCGGCGCACCCGGGCGGCGGCGCCGCGCACCCCGCGCGGCGGGTCGGCGCCCCCGACGACGGGGGCGTCGAAGCGGGGGTCGCCGCGGGCCCGCAGCTCGGCGAGCCCGGCGGCGAACACCTCGGGGTCGCCGCCGCGGTCGGGGTGGTGGCGCCGGACGAACTCCCGGTACTCATCCCGCCCGCTCACGGCAGCTCCACATCGGACACGTGCACGTCCACCGGGACCTGGCCCACCACGGCGCGAACCCGATCGCGCAGCTCGGCGGCGACGGCCGGGATGGGCTGGTCGGCGCGCAGCACGACCGCGACCTCGACCCCCTGCCCGCCGATGGCGACCCCCTGGACCCGCCGCCCGGGCAGCGCGGTGGCGACGGTCCCGAACGGACCGCCGTCGAGCCGCACCACGGCCGGATGGGCGAGCACCGCGGCGCCGAGCCGGTCGGCGAGGTCGGTGGCCATCACTCCACCCGGGACTGCTGGCCCTCGTCGCCGTCGCCGCCGTTGTCGTCGGGCAGGTGGATGTCGTTGACGGAGATGTTGACCTCGATGACCTCCAGGCCGGTCATCCGCTCGACGGCGGTGATCACGTTGCGGCGCACGGCGCGGGCCAGCTCCACGATGCCCGCGCCGTACTCGACCACCAGGTCGAGGTCGACGGCGGCCTGCTTCTCGCCCACCTCGACGGCCACGCCGGAGGTGGAGGCCGTCCCGGCGCCGGGGATCCGCTCGCGGATCGCGCCGAACGCGCGGGACACCCCGCCGCCCATCGCGTGGACGCCGGAGACCTCGCGGGCGGCCATGCCCGCGATCTTCTGCACGACGCCGGACGCGATGGTCGTCTTGCCCTGGGACTGCTCGTCGGCCAGCCGGGCGGGCACCCCGGAGCGGGCGGTCGGGACGTTCTGGGCCGAGGCGCCCGAGGGGGCCCCGGATACCGCGTTGTCGGACTTGGTGTTGGGCTGTGCCATGTCGGCTCCCTACCCGTGGAGGCATCGGTGCGGACGGGCCGGGCTCCGCCGTCCGCACACCTTGTGATGCCACCGCAACCGGCGTTCTCCCGGCAAGTCACCCAATCGAGGGAGGAAGCCGTCCACCGCGGATAGTCCAATCCGGACCGTCAGTGCCCCCGGCGGTACCTGAGCATGACGAACCCGTCCTCGACCAGCAGGGACTCCAGGGCCAGGCGGCTGGGCAGGTGCGGGCGGGTGCCCACGGCGATCCGGCTGGGGCCGCCGCCCGCCAGCATCGGCGAGACGGTCAGGTTCAGCTGGTCGACGAGGTCGGCGGCGACCAGCGCGCCGAACAGCTCCGGTCCGCCCTCGCAGCAGACCCGGTTGAGTCCGCGCTCGCCGAGGGCGGCCAGCGCCGCCGCGGGGTCCACCTGCGCGTCGCCCGCCACGATCACCTCGGCCCCCGCGTCGGCGACGGCGCGCCTGCGCTCGGGGGCCGCGGACTCGGCGGTGATGATGATCGGCGGGACCAGCGTGTCGGTGATCAGCGGGGAGTCCGGCGGGACCGAGCACCGGCCGCTGACCACCGCGATCGGCGGCACCGGGCTCAGCCCGCGGTCGGAGCGCCGGCGGTCGCGCAGCTCCCTGCGCTTGATGCCGCGGTAGCCCTCCGCGTGCGCCGTGCCCCAGCCGACGAGCACCACGTCGGCGAGGTCGCGGCCGAGGGCGAGGATCTTGCGGTCGCCGGGGCTGGAGAGCCCGACGGACTTGCCCGACAGCTCGGCCCCGCCGTCGGCGCTGGCCACGAAGTTGACCTGCACGAACGGCGCGGCGAGCGCGGGCGGGTAGTCGTAGAGATCTTCCAACGCGGTGTCGTCCACCACATCGGCAGGGGGTTGACCTGGGGAAACGGGGGGAAGTGGCCACAACTTGTGCACCGCTTCATCCCAGCACGCCGCTACGCTGCCCGCATGCCGCCGTCCCGCCTCGTCGACCGCGAGCCCGTGCTCGCGCCCGGGGAACTCGTCGCCGCGCTGACCCCGCCGCCGCGGTTCGGCGCGGTCTCCTTCGACACCTACCTGCCCAACCCCGACGAGCCGACCCAGGCGGCCGCGGTCGCCGCCTGCCGGGCCTTCGCCGGGCGCATCGGCGCCGAGCGCACGTTCCTGCAGCGGCTGTTCGGCCGGGGCGAGCCGGGCAAGCCGGGCCTGTACCTCGACGGCGGCTTCGGCGTCGGCAAGACCCACCTGCTGGCGTCGCTGTGGCACGCCGCCCCCGGCCCCAAGGCGTACGGCACGTTCGTCGAGCTGACCCACCTGGTCGGCGCGCTGGGCTTCGCCGAGGCCGTGCGCAGGCTCAGCGGCCACCGGCTGCTGGCCATCGACGAGTTCGAGCTGGACGACCCGGGCGACACGATGCTGGTGACCCGGCTGCTGGCCGAGCTGACCGACGCGGGGGTCGCCGTCGCGGCCACTTCCAACACGCTGCCGGACAAGCTGGGCGAGGGCCGCTTCGCCGCCGACGACTTCCTGCGCGAGATCCAGTCCCTGGCCGCCCGCTTCGACGTGGTGCGGGTCGACGGCCCGGACTACCGCCACCGCGGCCTGCCCGACGCGCCGGACCCGGTGGGCGACGCGGAGCTGGCCGAGCGGGCGGCCGCGCTGCCGGGCGCGACGCTGGACGACTTCGACGCGCTGTGCGCGCACCTGGCCCGGCTGCACCCGTCGAAGTACGGGCGCCTGGTGGACGGCGTGGCCGCCGTCCACCTCCGTGGGGTGCGGGCGCTGTCCGGGCAGGACGTGGCGCTGCGCGTGGTCGCCTTCGCCGACCGGCTCTACGACCGGGCGATCCCCGTGGTCGTCTCCGGTGCGGCGGTCTCGGCGCTGTTCACCCCGGACATGCTCCGGGGCGGCTACCGCAAGAAGTACCTGCGTGCGGTGAGCCGCCTCGTCGCGCTGTCCCGGGACGCGGTGGCCGCCTAGGGCCGCCTGCGCCTGCCTTCCCGGCCCCGGTGCTGGTCGATCAACGCCCACACCGACACGCCCGACCCGTCTCCCCTGGCCCGGGTCCCGGGCCGTTCGGGTTCGCCGCGTTCGTCGAGTTCGCGTCGGACCTGGTCGTAGATGGGTGTGTCGGTCACCGCCGTCCTTCCGCCGAGAGCTGATCGTCTCCGAACTCAGGTTACGCACGCTACGCCCCCGCGTGGGTAACGGCGCAGCGTGGTCTATTCGCTACTTCGAGTGGGATTGCCGGGTGAATCGACTACTCACCGGTGTTTCCCGCACGACGAGCGCCCACAGGACCCCGACCACGCCAACCGCCCAGAGCGCCGCGCCGAGGATGTCGGTGGCGTAGTGGTAGCCCATCCCGACGATCGCCGCGCCCGCCACGACCACGAGGGCGGCGGCGATCGGCGCGGTGACCGCGGCCCTGCGCGGCCCGGCGGCGAAGACGAGCACGGCGAGGATCGCGGCGAGCGCGGTGGTGTGGCCGCTGGGGTAGGCGAGGTGGTCGTCGTAGACGCGGCCGAAGGCGGGCTTGAGCACCCAGGTGTTGAGCGCGACCGCCACCGCGGGCGCTGCCGCGGCGACTGCCGCTACCCGGGGGTGCCTGCGGGCGGCCACGACGGTCACCGCGATCAAGCCGATGGTGGCCACGGGGTGGGTGGTGAGGCTGAGGGTGTCCCACAAGGCACTCGGCCCCCCAACCCGATCCGCGACCCAGTCGTCGACGCCGCTGGCCCCATCACCCACGACCACCCCGACGACGACCATCACCACAACACCCGCGACCGACCAGACGAGCATGCCCCCATCCAACCGCCCCGCGCGTCTGTCCTCAGAGGGCATGGGAGGCCGGGCGGGATGGCAGCCGAACAACCACCGGCCCGGCGCACTCCGGGTTGGGGCGGGGAGTGGAACGTGCCTCGGAGGGCGGGTGGGGCTGCGGGGCCGGGCTCGGGCGGGGCTTCCAGCCCTAGCCCGCGCCCAGGCAGACGAAGGCTGTGGCGGCGGCGGTTGCCGGGCCGGGGGTGGTGGTCAGGGTGCGTTGGGCTTCGGCCAGGGCGGTGGCGGGTGGGTGGCCTGCGGCGAGGTGGTGGTGGAGGGCGGTCATCAGGGGGACGGTTTCGGCGTCCGGGATGGGGATGACGGGGGCGATCAGGGTGGTCGTGCCGCGGCCGATGAAGGCGGCGGAGAGGCCGAGGAGTTCGTCGCCCGCGCAGACGACCGGGCGGGCGGTGGCGCAGGCGGCCAGGACGACGATCCGGGGGACGGCAGGGGCGTGTTCGAGGTCGTAGACCATCAGGGGGCCGTCGTGCAGGTGGAGGCTGGAGAACAGCGGGTTGTCGACCGCGATGCGGCCGTGCGCGGCCAGGTGCAGCAGGTCGGCGCTGCCCATCGCGGCGGTCACGGCGGTTGCGGTGGCGGCGGGGCCGAGCAGGGGGGCGCAGCCGTGGATGGCGGCGACGGCCCGCGCCTCCGCGTCGGCTCGGCTCAGGCCCGGGCCCGCGGCCACGGCGACCGAGCGCGGCGGGCGGGGTGGGCCCGCGGCCAGCCACAGCGTCGCCGAGGGCGCGACCGTCACCGGCCTGCCCGCGCACGAGGGCAGCACCGACCACGGCAGGCCGTGCAGGGCACCGGTCGGGACCACCACCAGCGGCCTGCCCGCGGTGTGCGGCAGGCCGCCCAGCAGGAGGCGGTCGAGCTTGGCCGCGGAGTCGGCCAGCAGGGCGCGGGCCGCGGCGGTCCCGGCCGTGCGGCGGGCCATCCGGTGCAGGGCGAACGCGACCCGGTCCACCAGGTCCCCCGGCCCGCCGCCCAGCCGGTGCACGCCCAACCGCCCGTCCACCAAGGTGATCGCCAGCAGCTCACCGTCCACACGCAGGTACTCCACCAGCGCCCGATCCCCCAGGGCGGTCCGCAACTCCGACGGGGTGGCCGGACGGCTGGACCGGCGGGGCTCGCCCGCCGCGCGCGTGCGATAGGCGTCGCGGATGCGCCGCTCCAAGGCCAATTGGCCGCGCCCGGGCTCGCGGGCCAAGGCGCGCAACGCGCCCAGCAGGTCGGCCAGCTCCGGATCGGCGGGCGGGGAGACCGGGCGGTGGGCGAGCCTGCTGGCCCGGCCCCGCTCGGCCCACTCGAACACCGCCGCGGGCCGCCCGCCCGCCAGCGCGATGCGCGTGCCGAGGTCGGTCAGCTCGGTGCGGTGGGCGGCGGAGTGCACGCGCAGGTCGGTCGCGCCCAGCGCCGCGGCGTGCTCGTCGAGGATGCGCAGGCCCGCGCGCACCGCGGCGGCCGCCCCCTTGGGGTGGCCGACCGCCCGGCGGCGCAGGGCCTCGGCGTACCACCCGCGGGCGCGCAGCAGCGCGGGCCCCCGCGAGCGGACCGCCGCCACGGCCGCGAGCTCGGCCGTCGCCGGGCGACCGCGCCGCAGCGCCACCGTCGCCGCCGCCAGCCGGGCCTCCACCACCGCGGCGGGCCACCCCGCCGCGGCGAGCGCGTCCACCAGGCCGGGCGGCACCCGCACGCCGGCCTCGCCCGCGCACAGCCGGGCCCGGATCGCCACCAGCCGGGCCGCCGCCGCCCACTGCGGCCGCCGCTGCCGGGTGAACCCCTCGCGGGCGCGGTCGGCCTCGGCCCGCGCCGCGGCCCAGTCGCCCGCCAGGAACGCGGCCTGGGCCAGCAGGAGCCGCGCGGGCGGGACGAGGCTGCCCCGCCGCTCGGCCTCGAACGCCGCGATCGCCCGGGCCGCGTCCGCCCGCGCCTCGGCCACCACGCCCGTGGACAGCAGCAGCTCGGCGCGGTCCTGGTACACCGGGCCGAGCTGCCCGCCGTGCGCGCCGATCGTCTGCTCGGCGACGGCGAGGTGGGCCAGCGCGGCGGGCACGTCGCCGCGCAGGGTCGCCAGGAACCCCAGGTTCTCGGCGATGATCCCGACCGCCAGCGGCCTGCCCAGGCGCCGGGCCAGCGCGTCGGCGGCCAGCAGGTCGGCCTCGGCGGCGGCGAAGGCGTGCCGCTCGGTGTGCAGGATGCCGCGGTTGACCAGCGTGCGCTGCAGGTTCAGCAGGTCGCCCGCGCGGCGCAGCAGCGGGACCGCGGCCTGGTACCCGGCCAGCGCCCGGTCCAGGTGGCCGATCTGGTGCAGCACGTCGGCGCGCTGCGCCAGCGCCCGCGCGCGCCCGGCCCCGTCGAGGGCGGCGACGGCGGCGTCGATCTCGCGCAGCGCCTCGCGGGACCGCCCGCGCTGCACGAGCGCGGCGGCGAGCGGGATGCGCGCCTCGCCTGCGAGGTCGGCCCGCTCGGCCGCGGCGGCCCGCCGCAGGTGGCGGATCGCGGCGGCGACGTCGCCGGTCTGCAGCAGCGACCGGCCCAGCGCCCGCTCCGCGACCGACAGCGCGGCCGGGTCGTGCTCGCGGCGGGCGTCGCGGATCGCCGCCCGGGCCGCGGCGCCCGCCCGGGCGGGGTCGTGGTCGGCGCGGCTGAGGGCGGCGCGCGCGTCGTCCAGCGCACCCATGCCTCGATGGTCGCGGAAACACCTCTCGACGCGCGCGCGATTTCCCCGACGGGTTGTATCAACCTCGACCGGTTCGCCATCCGTGGGGGAGACGCCAGGAGGGGACATGGGTCACCAGATGATCGTCGACCTGCCCGCGCTCGACCGGGTGCTCGACGCGCTGCAGGCCGCGGGCGTGGAGCCCGGCGCGACCGTCGACCACGAGCGGCTGGGGCTGACCCTGGTCGACCTGCCGGGCCTGCGCACGAGCGCGGACGCGCTGCTGGCCGACCTGCGCGCGGCCTTCGGCGCGGACGCGCCCGAGATGGACACCAACGACGACACCGTCTTCGGCCTGCCCCAGCACAAGGGGATCCACCCGCCGGAGCCGCTGGGCCACGTGCCCGCGCCGGTCGAGGGGGTGGACGAGGCCGCGGGCGCGCACGTCCTGATCGGCATGGTGGACACCCCGCTGGTCCCGCACGAGGCCATCGATCCCGCCGCGGTGACGGCCAACGAGCTGGTGGACCACGTGGACGGGCCGTGGGCGGGGCACGCGACGTTCGTCGCCGGGACCATCCTGCGGTACGCCCCCGCCGCGTCCATCTCGCTGAAGGCCGGTCTGGACGGCACCACCGGCACCAAGACGGTGTGGGACGTGGCGGTCAAGCTCGCCGCGCTGGCCGACGAGCACCCGGCCATCGTCAACCTGTCGCTGGGCGCGGCGACCGAGCAGCCGGTTGCGCCGCTGGCCCTGCGCCGGGCGCTGACCACCTTGGACGAGGACGTCCTGGTCGTCGCCGCGGCGGGCAACCGGCCCAACCTCCCCGACGGCGCCCGGATCTGGCCCGCGGCCGTGCCCGATGTGCTGGCCGTCGGGGCGATCGGCGGGTCGTTCACCATGCGCCGCCCCTGGGTCGACCTGCTGGCCCCGGGCGTCGACGTCGAGGGGCCGTTCCCCGGCGGGACGACCGCGATCGGGCGCAAGCAGGTGGTCTTCGAGCCGCCGTACGCCCGCTGGAGCGGGACCTCCTTCGCCGCGGCCGCCGTCTCCGGGCTGGTGGCCGGGCTGATGAGCGCCAACCCCGGGATGACGGCCCGCGCCGCCGCGGCCGCGCTGCCCGACGCCTGCCCGCTCGTCCGCCGCTATGCGCACGCGGGCTGACGTGCGCGACGACCCGGCGGTGGTGTCCCTCGTGCTGGCGGCGCGGGCGGGGGAGCGCGCGGCGTGGGACGCCATCGTCGAGCGGTACGCGCCGCTGGTGTGGGCCATCTGCGCCCGCCACCGCCTGGCCCGCCCGGACGCCGACGACGTCGCCGCCGCGGTCTGGCTGCGGCTGGTCGAACGGCTGGACGCGCTGCGCGAGCCCGCCGCCCTGCCCGGTTGGCTGGCCACGACCACCCGCAACGAGTGCGTGCACCTGCTGCGCGGGCGCGAGGTCCCGGTCGCCGACGAGTTCCCCGACGAGCCCGCCGAGCCGGTCGAGGACTGGCTGCTGGCCCGCGAGCGCGCGATCGCCCTGCGCGCGGGCTTCGCCGCGCTGTCCGAGCGCTGCCGCAGGCTGCTGGCGCTGCTGTTCGCCGACCCGCCCGCGCCGTACCGGGCGGTCTCGGCCGACCTGGCGATGCCGGTCGGCGCGATCGGGCCCACCCGCGCCCGCTGCCTGGAGCAGCTGCGCGCCACCCCGGCCGTCGCCGGGCTGCTGCCGGAGGCCCCCGATGACCCCTGACTGGACCGACGACGCGCGCCTGCTGGCCGACCTGCGGGCCGCGCTGGCCGAGGAGCCGCCAGCGGAGTTCACCGCCATCGGCAAGGAGGCGTTCGCCTGGCGCGACCCGGCGGCGAGCCTGGCCGAGCTGGTCGACGACCCCCAGCCCGCCCTGCGCGCAGGCGCCGAGGACGCCGAGGTGCGCGCGATGACGTTCGCGGGTGGGGGCCTGTCGATCGATCTGGAGATCACCGCCGACGCGCTGCTGGGCCAGCTGGTCCCGCCCGGCCCGGACCGGGTCCGGGTGCAGCGGCCCGGCGGCCCGACCACCGAGGTGGAGGTGGACGAACTCGGCTGGTTCGCCGTCCGCCCGCGGCCCACCGGGCTGATCCGGCTCGCGGTGCAGACCGCGGCCGGTCCCGTTGCCACGGCGTGGACCCGGATCTGACCCTAGACCTCGAGCGAACTTGAGGTCATAGCCTTGATCGCACAGGCGAAAGGGGAGATCCGATGACCGTCGAACTCAACCACACCATCGTCCACGCCACCGACCAGGTCGCGTCCGCGCGCTTCCTGACCGACATCCTCGGCCTGCCCGAGCCGGTCCCGTTCGGGCCGTTCACGACGGTGCCGCTGGCCCACGACCTCACCTTGGACTACCTGACGACCGAGCAGCCGATCACCACCCAGCACTACGCCTTCAAGGTGACCGAGGACGACTTCGACAAGGTGCTGGCCAGGGTGGTGGACCGGGGCATCACCTACTGGGCCGACCCGTACCACCAGCACGAGGGGCGGATCAACACCAACGACGGCGGCCGCGGGTTCTACTTCGCCGACCCCGACGGCCACAACCTGGAGGTGCTCACCCGCTCCTACGGCTCGGCGGCCTAGGGCTGCCCGGTGTAGAACGCGGTGACCCGGTCGGCGGCCGCCTGGGCCGCGGCCGGGTCGGCGCCCGCGGCGACGCTGGCCGCCTGCCACCGGGCGCTGGCCGCGGTCATGAACGCGATGCCCTCGGCGGAGGCGGTCCACTCCGCCGCCGACGCCGGGTCCACCGCCGGGTCGCCGCCGAGGTGCTGGGCCAGGCCCAGGACGGCCAGGTCCCAGCCGATCCCGACCGCGCCCGGGCCGTACTCCGCCCAGCGCTGGTCGTCGACGTGGGCGACGTGCTCCAGCTGGAACCGCACGCCGTCGCCGACCGGGGTCAGGGTGACCTCGATCCAGCTCACCTCGCCGCCGAACTCCCAGGTGGCGGCGAAGGAGGTGGGCGGGTCGCAGCGCTCGACCACGCCGCCTGCGTTGCCTTCGAGCTGGTAGCGCCCGCCCAGCCGCAGGTCGCCGGTCACCGGCAGGAACCAGCGGGGCAGGCGCTCGGGGTTGGTGATGGCGTCCCAGACGTCCTCGACCGCGCCCTTGTAGGTCTGGCTGATGGTGAGCACGCGGGCCTCGCCCGCGGCCAGGGTGCGGCTGCCCAGGCCGCGGGCCACCGCGCTGATCTGGTGGTCGACGTCGATCATGGCTTTCCCTTCTCACGACGGCCGCGGGCCACCTCGGTGGCCAGCGCGTCCAGGTGCGGCGCCCAGAAGCGCCGGAAGCGGTTGAGCCACACGTCGACGTCGCGCAGCGGGGCGGGGTCCACCGAGTACAGCCGCCGGGCGCCCTCGGCGCGGACGGTGGTGAACCCGTTCTCCCGCAGCACCCGCAGGTGCTGGGAGACCGCGGGCTGGCTGATCCCGTATTCCTGCTGGATGACCGCCGACACCGCACCCGAGGACCGCTCGCCGTCGGCGAGCAGTTCAAGGATGCGGCGTCGGACGGGGTCGCCGAGGACGTCGAGCGCGTGCACGGCGACCAAATTATCAGTATGGACTTATATAAGCAACCGCTAACGCAGTCCGGCGTCCACGGCGTTCATCAGCACCCCGGTGTCGCCCGACATCTCCCAGGCCATCACGCCGAGCAGGCCGCGCTGGCGCACCCACGCGGTCTTCTGGGCGATGGCCCACGGGTCGTCGAACGTCCACCACTGGCTGCCGTTGTAGCAGTAGGTCGCCACCGCGGCGGTGTCGTGGTGGATCGTGCAGCCGGGCACCATCGCCAGCAGGTTCCCGTACCCGCGGGTGCCCGCCTCCTCGGCGAACTGCCCGGGAGCCGCGCCGGTCGCCGACTGCCACTCGCCGTTGCGGCCGCCGTTGGGCACGCCCTGCCAGCCGCGGCCGTAGAACGCCAGGCCGACGGTCAGCCGCCTCGGGTCCACGCCCGCGTCGGTGTAGGCGTTGATCGCCTTCTCGACGCTGAACTTGTTCGGGTACGGGTCATCCGCGTCGACGTACAGGTTGCCCTGGTGGCCGGTGCGGTTGGGCTCCCACGAGTTGTCGCTGCCCGAGCCGTGGAAGTCGTAGCCCTGCACGTTGGCCACGTCCAGGTACTGGAAGATCTCCGGCACCTCCCAGCCCGCGGCCACCTTGCCCGGGTCGGCCGGGGTGAAGGCGTGCAGCTCGTAGCGCTTGCCGGTGGTGGTCGACAGCGCGTCGAGCTGGCGGCGGAACTCCGCCATCAGCAGCGTGTTGTTGCGCTTGTCGTTGGGGCTCCAGTGGTTGCCCGGGTGCCCGTCGGGGCTGCCCGGCCACTCCCAGTCGACATCGATGCCGTCGAAGATGCCCGCCGCGGTCCCCGGGCCGCCAGCGCCGCCGTACGGCTTGACGTTGCCCTTGATCCAGGTGTCGATGCAGGAGCTGACGAACTTCTTGCGGGAGGCGTCGGTGGCGGCCGCGTCGGAGAAGTACTTCGAGTAGGTCCACCCGCCGAGCGAGACCAGGATCTTCAGGCGCGGGTACATCGCCTTGAGCTTGCGCAGCTGGTTCAGGTTGCCGCGCAGCGGCTCCCACCCGGTGTCGCCCACGCCGTCGACGGACTGCGACGCGGAGAACGGGCGGGAGTAGTCGGCCTCGGCGTCACCGGCGCCGTCGCCCTGGTTCGGGTCCTGGGGGTTGGACGTGGTGCCCTTGGTGACCCCGGACATGCAGGTCAGGTTGACCGGGTCGATGTTCTGGAAGGCGTACAGCAGGTGGGTCAGCTTCGCCGCGGCCCCGGAGGTGTGCAGGTTCTTGACGAAGTACTGCCTGCCGTAGATGCCCCACTGGACGAAGTACGCCACGCGGGCGTAACCGTCCACGATGTCGCCCGTCGACGCGGTGAGCGCGGCGCTGGGCGCGGAGAGGTTGTCGTAGCCGTCCTTGGCCCGCACGGTGAAGCTGTACGAAGTGGACGGAGACAGCCCGGTGATCTTGGCGCTGGTGCCCGGCACGGTGACCGGGTCGGCGCCGGTGCGCAGCACCTCGTAGCCGACGACGCCGGTGTTGTCGGTGGAGGCGTTCCAGCTCAGCGTGATGCTGCCGGAGTCGGCCGCGGTCGAGCGCAGGCCCGTGGGCACGCTCGGCGGCTGGGTGTCATCGGCGGGGTTGTTGGTCGACACGGTGAGCGGGGCGCTGTCCGGCGACGCCGTGCCCTTGGTGTCCTTCGCCCGCACGGTGAAGGTGTAGGAGGTGTTGGGGGTCAGGTTGGCGACGGTCGCGGTCGTGGTGGTGGACGAGGCGGCCAGGGTGGTGCCCCGGTACACGTCGTACCCGGCGACCGGCAGGGAACCGGCCGTCGACGCCGTCCACGACAGGGTGATGGACTTGGTCGTCTTGACGGTGGCGCGGAGGTCCTTGGGCGCCGTCGGCGGCGTGTCCGGGGTGCCGTCGCAGTTGGCGTTGTCGATGCGGCACTGCGTCGGCTGCACGGCCGAGCTGAGCCGGAAGGTCGGGCTGTAGGGGTAGGTGGATCGGCCCGGCTGCAGGGTGTTGATGTAGAACGCGGGCGTCAGGGTGACCTGGTTGCCCGTCTGCGTGACGGTGCCGTGCGAGCCGGTGCTCGCGGTCACCCCTGCTGGCAGGGTGAAGGTGATGGCCCATCCCGTCACGGCCGTTGATCCGGTGTTGGTGACGGTGTACTCGCCGGTGGTCCCGGTGAGCACGAGTGCGGCCCGCAGGCTCCCGTCGGCGGCGGCGGGTGTCGCCGGGACGACCAGGGTGGCCAGTAGTAGGCCGAGCAGGGCGGTGAGCGGTCTGCGAACGCGGTGCATTGGCTGTGCTCCCCTCGCGGAAACAGCAACATGGTCTAGACCATGTTGCGAATGTAGCGAGGTGGGCGGGGCCGATCTATAGCGTTCGCGCGGCACTCACGACCACCGGGATACGTGACCGTCGTGCGGCCGAGGCAGGCGGTGGTCTACACCTGCGCCGACCGGCTCGGCGGCGCGAGCTGCTCCAGGGCGCGGCGCACCGAGCCGAGGTCGCCGTCGAAGAGCCAGGTCATCGTGCCGT
This sequence comes from Actinokineospora sp. NPDC004072, assembly GCF_053604195.1. Lineage (NCBI taxonomy): Bacteria > Bacillati > Actinomycetota > Actinomycetes > Pseudonocardiales > Pseudonocardiaceae > Actinokineospora > Actinokineospora sp. NPDC004072. Next base: position 125,727 of record NZ_JBSGHB010000018.1, read on the forward strand.
CAGCGGCCTCCCGCCGGGCGTGCACCCGGTCGAGGTCGAAGACCACGACGGTGTCGGCCGAGTCGTCCGGCCAGACCCGGCAGGCGAGGAAGCCCGCGAACTCGGTGGGCAGCCGGGACCACCCGGCGGTCATCAGGTAGCGCACGAAGTCGGTGAAGTCGGCGATGGTCGGCGCGGTAGTCGGCATGGCGGTCCTTCTGCGGTGGGAGGGGTGGCCGGTCCGCGGCGCACCGCCGCGGGGCGGCGGCGGTCGGGGCAGCGGAGCGGACCGGCCACGCGGACGCCGCCGGGGGCGAGGGGCGGCGTCAGGTCGGGAACCGGCTCCCCGCGGGCAATCCTCACGGCGCGGCCCTTTCCCGAACGGGTCTGGCCGGGGAGCGCCCGGCCGCGGCGACAGGGCGTCCGGGAGCGGTCGGGGCTCCCCGGGCGGGAGCAGTGCTCCCACCCGGGAAACGCTAAGTTGTAGTGCACTACATTGGCGAGTCCTTCGATTGGGTGAACTCCGATCTACCCCGGATGCGGCAAGCTGGGGCGAGCCGTCGACGTTGGAGGTCCACTGTGGTCGCAAGCAGTCCCACCGTCCTGAAGCGGTGGATCGCCTTCGAGCTGCGCAGGCTGCGCGAGCGCGCGGGGATCACCCGCGAGCAGGCCGCCGCGGCCATCCCACGGCAGCGTCACCAACATCGGGCACATGGAGGTCGGCCGCTCGCTGCCCGGCCCGCTGGAGCTGGAGCGCCTGCTGGAGGTCTACGGCGTGCCCGAGCGCATCGAGTTCTGGCGGGAGCTGCGCCTGCGCGCGAAGAAGGGCCGCGACTGGTGGATCGGCTTCGGCGACGTGGTGCCCGACTACTTCTTCCTGTTCCTGGGCCTGGAGTGCAGCGCGCGGCAGATCGAGAGCTGGGACGCCCACATCGTCCCCGGCCTCTTCCAGACGCCGGACTACGCCCGCGCCGTCTTCCGCGGCCTGCGTCCGGAGCTGACCGACGCCGAGATCGACCAGCAGGTGGAGCTCCGGCTCGCCCGGCGGCAGGAGGTGCTGCACGCTGAGTCACCTCCGGTGGTGTGGCGGGTGATCGCCGAGCCCGCGATGCGGTGGGAGGTAGGCAGCCGGGACACGCTGCGTGCCCAGCTAGGCTATCTGCTGGAAGTGGCCGAGAAGCCGAACATCGAGATCCAGGTGCTGCCGTTCTCCGCGGGGGCGCACATTGGAGTCGACGGGACGTTCAGCTTGCTGACGTTCCCGGCTGAGCTGGAGAACGACCAAGGGGTGGTCTTCGCGGAGACGCGGGTGAAGGGCTACTACTACGAGGAGCCCGAGCAGATAACCCGCTACCGCGACGTCTTGACGAGGTTGCGGGTGCAAGCGATCAACCCCAAGGACACTCCGGCGTACATCCACCGGATGATGAAGGAGTTGTGATCAATGAGGTTCGAGGGAGCCTCCGGTGGCCTCCCCGCCGAGACGAAGTGGCGCAAGTCGACGTTCAGCGCTGAGAACGGGTGTGTCGAAGTTGGACCGTCCGTCGCGCACGTCGGCGTCCGGGACACCAAGCTGGGCGCGGCAAGCCCGGTCCTGGTGTTCCCGGGGCCCGCCTGGTCGGAGTTCACCGGCAGCCTGCGCTGACGAACAACCCGGGTGCCCCGGTCCACACGCTGCGTGGACCGGGGCACCCGTTCGTCGGACGCCCGAAGGCGATGATGCCTCACGATCTGGTGACTCGCCAGCGGAGTAGTTTGGCCGCGTGGGGGAGCGCCGCGTGCCGTATGCCGACCCGGGTCGACCAGACATCCGCGGCCCCGGCCGCTACCTGTGGTGGCTGGTCGTCGCGCAGTGGCGGCAGAGCGCGCAGGGCGCCCTTTGGGGCAGCCTGTGGATGTGCGGGCTGATCCTGCCGCCGTACCTGGTCGGCCGGGCGATCGACAGCCTGGCCGCAGGCGACCGGTCCGCGCTGCTGGGCTGGACCGCCGCGATCGCCGCCGCCGGGCTGGCCGACGCCGCGCTCGCGTGGCTGCGCCACCGCACGATGACCCTGGTGCGCGGCGACGCCATGTACCGGACGGTGCAGGTCGTCGTCCGCCACGTCGCCCGGCTCGGCGCGGAGTTCCCGCGCAGGCTCTCGGCGGGCGAGCTGGCCAGCGTCCAGGCGACCGACATGCAGCGCATCGCAATGGTGATGACGACGGCCGGTCCGGGCGTGGGCGCGGCCTTGGCGTACACGCTCACCGCAGTGGTGCTCGTCGGCGTCTCGTGGCTGCTGGCGGTGGTCGTGCTGCTCGGCGTGCCGGTCATGGTGCTGGCGCTGGGGCCGCTGCTGCGCAGGCTGCGCGGTCGGGAGAGCGGCTACCGGGAGCGGCAGGGCGCGCTCACCGCGCGCACGGCCGACATCGTCGCCGGGCTGCGGGTGCTGTGCGGGATCGGGGGCAAGGACGTCTTCGCCCGCGGCTACCGCGAGGAGTCGGCGCGGTTGCAGGCCGACGGGTACCGCGTCGGCGCGATCACCAGCTGGGTGCAGGCCATCGGCGCCTGCCTGCCGGGCGTCTTCCTCGCCGTGGTCACCTGGATCGCCGCCCGGCTGGCGGCGTCGGGCGAGATCACCGCGGGTGAGATGGTCTCGGTGTACGGGTTCGTGGCCGTCCTGGTGGTGCCGGTGAGCTTCCTGATCGAGGGCGCCGACGACGTCGCCCGCGGCCTGGTCTCGGCGTCGCGGGTGGTGGAGGTGCTGTCGGTGCCGGTCCCCGTGCGCGAGCGCGCCGTGCCCGCGCCCGTGTCCGCCGCGCTGGTCGACCCCTCGGGGGTGCGGGTCGAGCCGGGGAAGCTGACCGCCCTCGTCACGCCCGCCCCGGGTCCGGTGGTCCAGCGCCTCGCGGGCTACGCGCCGGGCGCGCACTGGGGTGATGTGCCCGTGCCGGACATCGCGGACCTGCGCGACCGGATCGTGCTGGCCGACGATTCGGCCTACCTGTTCCCGGGCCCGCTGCGCGCCGTCCTCGGCGGCGGCGAACCCGCCGAGGCGATCCGCGCCGCGGCCGCCGACGACATCGTCGAAGCCCTCCCCGACGGCCTCGACACCGTCCTGCAGACCCAGGCCCGCGACGTCTCCGGCGGCCAGCGCCAACGCCTGCGCCTGGCCAGGGCCCTGCACGCCGACCCAGACGTCCTGATCCTGGTCGAACCCGCATCCGCGGTGGACGCCCACACCGAATCCGCGATCGGCGCGGGCATCGCCGCCTACCGCAAAGGCCGAACCACCCTGCTCGTCACAACTTCCCCCCTCCTCCTCCGCCACGCCGACCACGTCTGCTTCACCCAGGGCGACCACGTCCTCGAAGGCCCCCACGCAGACCTGCTGTCCGACCCGACGTACCGAGCTGTAGTCGAACGGGAGACCGCATGACGGAGTTCCTGGTGCTGGAGGCCGTGCCTGGTGATTCACCCGCGGGCGATGATCGCCACTCGTCGGCCACCCCGCCCCGCAGTTCGACCCACAACCGCAACCGGGCTGTTCGAGCAGGAACCCGCTCACCCGCCACCGCCCAAACCCAACCGCCCCATCCGAACAGCACAACCACACCAAGCCCGGCCACCGACGCGAGGAGACAACTAGTGGTGGGGTCTGCGGTGCGCGGGCGGGTGGTCGCTGGGGCGTGTCGAGCCAGCGACCGAGCTTGGTGCGGTTGTGCTGTTCGGGCGGGTGCTCACTGCCGAAGGGGGTGCGATGACGGTGGCGGGTGAGCGGTCCAACTGTCGGGCGGGGTGGGGATTGGTCCGCGGTGAGCGGGTGGGTGCCTGCCGTTAGGGGTTACCTTGTCGTGG
>NZ_JBSGHB010000018.1:129637-148026 GCF_053604195.1 Actinokineospora sp. NPDC004072
CGGCGGTGGCGGTGGCGGTGGCGGTGGCGGTGGCGGTGGCGGTGGCGGTGGCGGTGGCGGTGGCGGTGGCGGTGGCGGTGGCGGTGGCGGTGGCGGTGGCGGGGCTGGGTTTGGCTTTGGCTTTGGTGCGGCTGTGCTGGTCGGGTGGGATGCTCTGGTGATCGGCGGGTGAGCGGCGTGGGGTTGTTTCTCGTGCCGGGGGCGGGGCTTGGGTGCGGCTGTGCTGGTGGCGTGGGTGGATGGTCTGCGGTGAGTGGCGGGTGAGCATTGTGGGGTGGGCTCCTCACGCCGAGGGCTGGGTTTGGTGCGGCTGTGCTGATCGGGGGATGGTCTGTGTGAACGGGCGGGTGGGGGTGGTGGGGTTGGTTCCTCGCGCCGGGGGTTGGGTTTGGTGCGGCTGTGCTGATCGGGGGATGGTCTGTGTGAACGGGCGGGTGGGCGTGGTGGGGTTGGTTCCTCGTGCCGGGGGCGGGGCTTGGTGTGGTTGTGTTGGTTGGGTCGGTGGTTGCGGGTGGAGGGGGTGTTGTGACGGCGTTTCCGGTTGCGGATGAGCGGGGCAGTCGGCGGGCTTGGTGGGGGTTGGTTCGCGGGGAGCGGCGGGCGATGGCGGGGGTGTTGGGGTTGACCTTCGCTGCGGCGGCTGCGGGGCTGGCTGCGCCTGCGCTGCTCGGGCGGATCATCGACCTGGTTCAGCGCGGTGGGGCGGGGGTTGCGGCCATCGACGGGTTGGCCGCGGCGATCGTCGGGTTCGCGGTGGTGCAGCTCGTGTTGACGCGGATGGCGCGGTGGGCGGCGCATCGGATGGGGGAGCGGGCGACGGCGCGGTTGCGGGAGGGGTTCGTCGGGCGGGTGCTCGCGTTGCCGACCGGGGTGGTGGAGCGGGCTGGGACCGGGGATCTGGTCACCCGGTCCACCGCCGACGTCGGCGCGGTCGGGGGCACCCTGCGCGACGCCGCGCCGGAGCTGCTGCTGGCGCTCGTGCAGACATTGATGGTGCTCGGCGCGGTGTTCCTCGTGCACCCCCTGCTCGGCCTTGCCGCCCTCACCGGGCTCCCGATCGCGCTGGTGGGGGTGCGGTGGTACCGCCGTCGCGCGCGCCCGGCCTACCTCGAACACGGACAGACGACCTCGGCGGTGGCGGAGTCGATGACCGCGACCGCCGAGGGGGCGCGCACGGTCGAGGCGTACGGCCTGGCCGCCGAGCGCATCCGCGACTCCGACGCGGCCATCGACGCGGTGTACCGCACCCGGTACCGCACGCTCGCCCTGCGGCTGCGGGTGTTCCTCGCCATCAACCTCGCCCACGTCGTGCCGCAGGTGGTGATGCTGGTCGCCGGGGGTGCGGCGCACTTCTCCGGGGGTGGTCACCACGGGCGAGCTGACCGCGGCGGTCCTCTACGTCTGGCAGCTGGCCGATCCGCTCAGCAGGCTCGCGGTGTGGCTGGAGCAGCTCCAGGCGAGCAGCGCCGCCCTGGCCCGCATCGCGGGGGTCGACGCGCCCGCCGAGCAGGCCGCCGGCGCGACCCCGGCGGACGACCGCATCCAGCTGCGCGACGTGCGCTTCGCCTACGTGCCCGGGCGGGATGTGCTGCACGGCATCGATCTGGCCGTGCGGCCGGGGGAGCGGCTGGCGATCGTCGGGCCGTCCGGGGCCGGGAAGTCCACTGTGGGCAGGCTGATCGCGGGCATCGACCGGCCGCGCGCCGGGCAGGTGCTGCTCGGCGGGGTCCCGGTGGCCGACATCGATCCGGCCGAGCGCACCCGCCTGGTCGTGCTCGTCACCCAGGAGCACCACGTCTTCCTCGGCACCCTGCGGGACAACCTCGCCATCGCCGCCCCGGACGCCGACGACGCGGCCCTGCGCTGCGCCCTGGCCGCCGTCGGCTGGCCGGACGCGGACCTCTCCGCCGACCTGACCGGGCTGCCCCCCGACCGCGCCCAGCTCCTCGCCCTGGCCCGGGTCGTCCTGCGCGACCCGCACACGGTGATCCTGGACGAGGCGACCTCGGTGCTGGACCCCAGCTCCGCGCGGGCGACCGAGCGCGCCCTAGCCGCCGTCCTCAGTGGACGGACGGTCATCGCCATCGCCCACCGCCTGCACACCGCGCACGACGCCGACCGGGTGGCGGTCGTCGACCACGGCCGCATCACCGAGCTGGGCGCCCACGACGAGCTGCTGGCCGCCAACGGGCCCTACGCGAGCCTGTGGCGGTCCTGGCACGGGTGATCACCAGGGCGGGCGCGCGGTCATCCCGCCGTCGACCGGGAGGTCCTGGCCGGTGATGAACGCCGCCATCGGCGAGGCGAGGAAGACGCAGGCGTCGCCGACGTCGGCGGCGGTGCCGAGCCGCCCGAGCGGGACGGCCGCCTGCCAGCGCCGCACGCCCTCGGGCCACTCGGCGTCGAGCCCGGGGTGGTCGACCAGGCCGGGGGAGACGGTGTTGACGCGGATGCCCGCCCGCCCGTACTCCAGCGCTGCGGCGCGGGCGTGCATCACCAGGGCGGCCTTGGCGGCGCTGTAGTGGGCGTGCCCCTCGGCGGGGGCGTGGGCCTGGATCGAGGCGATGTGGGTGATCGCGCCGCCGCCGTCGCGGGCCATGAACCGGGCCGCGGCCTGGGTGCAGGCGAACGCGGAGGTGACGTTGGTGTCGACCACCTCGCGCCAGTCCGCCGCGGTCATCTCCGGCAGGGCGAGGTCCGGCTGGATGCCCGCGTTGTTGACCAGCGCGTCCAGCCGCCCGGCCCAGCCTGCGGCCTCCTCGACCAGCCGCGTGCACTCGGCCTCCACCGCGAGGTCGGCGCCGATGGCCACCGCGCGCACGGGCAGCTCGGCGGCCAGCCGCTCCGCGGCCTCGCGGTTGCGGTGGTAGTGGGCCACGACCGCAGCGCCCGCGGCGGCGAAGCGCCGGGCGATGCCCGCGCCGATGCCGCCGCTGGCCCCGGTCACCAGGACGGTGCTGCCCCGCAGGTCGATCACCCGTCCACCCCCGGCGGCATCGCGATCGGGGCGCCCGGGCGGGACAGGGCGCGGATCAGGTCGGCGTGCCCGGGGTAGGCCAGCGCCAGCACGTCGGGGTCGCCGCCGGTGTAGTCCGACGGCACGAAGCCGGGGGCCATCGTGGTGCCGCACAGCGCCCACGAGCCGCCGGGCCGCACGCGCGCGCCCATCCACGTGCCCGCGGGCACGGTGAGCTGCACGTGCTCGCCGCCGAGGATGTCCGGCCCCAGCACCTCGACCCGGCTGTCCGCGCCGAGCAGCAGCAGCTCGACGGGATCGCCGAGGTAGCGGTGCCAGACCTCGTCCACCGGCAGCCGGTGCATGGCCGAGAACCCGTCGCCCTCGGTCAGCAGCACCAGGATGGCCGACCCGGCCGGGCGGCCAGCGGAGACCGCGCCCGCCCACGTCCGCCGGTACCGCCCGCCCTCCGCGGGCAGCGGCACGAGCCCGAACCGGGCGGCGACCTCGTCGGCGGTGATCTCCATGGGGATCACAGTACGTGAGCGCCGCGGAGTACGTTCTGGTGCGGGGAGGAGGCGCCTGATGCTGACCGGCACGCCCGCCAGCCCGGGCCGCGCGATCGGCCCGCTGGTCCGGCTCGCCCCCGCGCCGCGGCTGCCCGCCGCCCGCCCGGCCCCCGGCCCGGACGAGGCCGCTGCCGCGACCGCCGCGCTCGCCGCCGTCGGGTCCGAGCTGGCCGACCGCGCCGCCGGCCTCACCGGGGAGCTGCGGGAGATCATGGACATCCAGGTGCTGATCGCCCGCGACCCGGTGCTGGCCGAGGGGATCAGGGCGGCCGTCGACCGCGGCCTGCCCGCCGCCTGGGCGGTGCAGGAGGCGTTCGCGGTGCACCTGGACGCCCTGGCGGCCGTGGGCGGCTACCTCGGCGAGCGGATCGGCGACCTGGTGGGCCTGCGCGACCGGGTGCTCGCCGTGCTGCTCGACGCCCCCCGCCCCGACCTGCCGACCACCGCGGCGCCCTGCGTGCTCACCGCCGTCGACCTCGCCCCCGCCGACACCGTGGCGCTGGACCCGGCGCGCGTGCTGGCCGTGGTCACCGAACGGGGTGGGCCGACCAGCCACACCGCGATCGCGGCCCGGGCCGCGGGGATCCCCGCGGTGGTCGCGTGCCCGGAGATCGCAGGCGTCGCCGAGGGGACGCGGGTGTTGGTGGACGGGTCGACGGGCGTCGTGGAGATCGACCCGCCCGACACAGTGGTGGCGCGGCCCGCCGAGGGCGAGCAGGTGAGCGGACCCGGGCGCACCGCCGACGGCCACCCGGTGGCGCTGCTGCTCAACATCGGCGGGGCCGTTCCGCAGGCCGATGCCGAAGGCGTGGGGCTGTTCCGCACGGAGTTCCTGTACCTCGACCGCAGGCGGGAGCCGTCGGTGGAGGAGCAGCGGCGGGCCTACGGGCGGGTCTTCGCGGCCTTCCCCGGTCGGCCGGTCGTCGTCCGCACGCTGGACGCGGGCGCGGACAAGCCGGTCCCGTTCGCCTCGACCTCCGGCGAGCCCAACCCCGCGCTGGGGGTGCGCGGCTACCGGCTCGCCCGCCGCAGGCCGGACGTGCTGCGCGCCCAGCTCGACGCGATCGCCGCCGCCGCGGCCGAGCACGCCGCCGACGTGCGGGTCATGGCCCCGATGGTCGCCACCCCCGCAGAGGCGGCCGCATTCGCCGCCGCGGCGCGGGCCGCGGGGCTGCGCTCGGTCGGGGTGATGGTCGAGGTCCCCGCCGCCGCCCTGCGCGCGGCCGACATCCTCGCGGAGGTGGACTTCGCCAGCGTCGGCACCAACGACCTGGCCCAGTACACCTTCGCCGCCGACCGCCAGCTCGGCGAGCTCGCCGACCTCCTCGACCCGCGCCAGCCCGCCCTGCTGGCCCTGGTCGCCGCCGTCGCCGCGGCGGGGGTCGCGGCGGGCAAGCCGGTGGGCGTCTGCGGGGAGGCCGCGGGCGAACCGGACCTCGCGCCGGTGTTCGCGGGCATGGGGGTGAGCAGCCTGTCGATGGCCGCCCCCCGGCTCCCCGCCGTCCGCGCCGCCCTGCGCGCCCGCACCCGCGCCGAGTGCGTAGAACTGGCCGAGCGGGCCTTGCGGTAGCTCAGCCGACGTCACATCAGCCGACGTCAGCTCAGCCGACGTCGCGGTGGCCGTGCTGGGCGATCAGGTCGGCCCGGGCCCGGGCGACCCGCGAGCGGATCGTGCCGGTGGGGCAGCCGCAGATCTCGGCGGCCTCGGCGTAGGACAGGCCGAGGACCTGGGTGAGCAGCAGGGCCTCCCGCCGGTCCTGGTCGAGGCCCGCCAGCAGCCTGCCCACCTCGACCACCTGCTCGAAGCCCGCCCGCTGCGCCGAGCGCGCGTCGGCGGCGGCCCGGTAGTCGACCGAGTGCGCGACCACCGGCCGGGCACCGCGGGCGCGGATGTGGTCGACCACGGTGCGCCGGGCGATGGACAGCAGCCAGGTGCGCGCCGACGAGCGACCGGCGAAGGCCGGGAGGCTGCGCAGGGCGCGCAGGTAGACGTCCTGGGTCAGGTCGTCGGCCACGCGCGGGTCGGCCAGCTGGGACACCAGCCGCCACACGTCGCGCTGGGTGGCCCGGATGAAGCGCTCCAGCGCGGCCTGGTCGCCGGTGCCCGCGGCCAGGGCCCACGCGGTCACCTCGTCACGTTCCGGGGTCGGCACGGGCCCGAGGGTAGCGGGGCAACCCAAGGGAACTCTGAGAGTCCGGCGGCCGACCAACAGGTCGTGGACTGTGGAACCTGCCGGGAAGCGGTGTCGGCGCGGCTGGACGGCGAGGCCGGGCCGCCCGGGGCCGACGCCCACCTCGCCGCCTGCGCCGCCTGCCGCGACTGGGCCGCCGCGGCCGCGCGCCTCACCCGCGAGCTGCGGGTCCGGGAGGTGCGGCCGACCCCGGACCTCACCGCCGCGATCATGGCCGCGCACGCGGGCGCCACCCGCGAGCCCGCGGGCAGGCGCAGGCTGGCCCTGGGCATGGTCGCCGTCGCCCAGCTCACCCTCGGGCTGGCCCAGCTCCTCGGCGTCGCCGACCCGCACGCGGGCCCGGTCGACCCGCACGCGACCGCCCACCTGCTCAACGAGTCGTCGGCGTGGACGATCGCCATCGGCGTCGCGCTGGCGTGGGCGGCCTTCCGCCCGGCCGTGGCCACCGGCGTGCTGATCACCGCAGGGGCCTTCCTCGCCGTGCTGACCCCGCTGGCCGCCGTCGACCTGGCCACCGGCGCGACGACCGCGGGCCGCATCGCAGGCCACGTGATCCTGCTGCTCGCCGTCGGCCTGCTGGTCTCCCTCCGCAAGGGCCCGCACCGAGCCGGGCGCGACCGGCCCGCCGAGGTCACCGCCCCGGGCTGGGACGAACCCCAGCAGGCGGCCGATGACCAGCCGACCCGCCTGCGCCCGGTGAGCCGGGCGGCCTGACCGGGAGCGCGCCTAGCCCAGGGTGCCGGTGGCCAGCAGGCCGCCGTCGACGCGGATGGTCTCGCCGGTGATCCAGGCCGCCCGGTCGGAGGCCAGGAACGCGATCAGGGCGGCCACGTCCTCCGGGTCGCCGAGGCGCTTCATCGGGTAGGCGGCTGCGGCGGTGTCCTCCCCGTGGGCGTACAGGGCCTCGGCGAAGCGGGTCTTGACCACGCCCGGGGCCACGGCGTTCACCCGGACCTTCGGGCCGAGCTGCCAGGCCAGTTCCTCGGTCAGCCGGATCAGCGCCGCCTTGGACGCGCCGTAGGCCGCGATGACCCCGGTGGAGCGCAGCCCGGCCACCGAGGCGACGTTGACGATCGAGCCGCCGTGCTCGCCCATCCACGCCTTCACCGCCAGCTGGACGTAGCCGAGCGCGGCCACCACGTTGGTGTCGAAGATCTTGCGCACGCCGTCGAGGTCGACGTCGACCAGCGGGCCGTAGACCGGGTTGATGCCGGTGTTGTTGACCAGCACGTCCAGCCTGCCGAACTCGGCCATCACCTGGCGCACGACCTCGGCGCGGTCCTCGTCGCGGCCGGTGTTGGCCGCGACGGTCAGCACCCGCGCGGCGGGCACGGCCGAGCGGATCTGGGCGGCGGCGGAGTCCAGGGCGTCGGCCTTGCGGGCGGTCAGCGCGACGGCGGCCCCGCCGCGGGCCAGCTCGGTGGCCACGGCTAGGCCGATGCCCCTGCTCGCCCCGGTGACCAGCGCGGCCTTCCCGGTGTACTCGGCAGTAGTCATGGCGCGCACGGTACCTAAGCGGGCGCTTAGCCGCGAGGGCCCGCAATCCGGTGGCGCGCCGGGGCTACACTCGAACCGTGGTCACCACCGATTGACTGGCGGGTCCGCCCCCGAGCGCCCGGCTCGTGGGCCGCTGACCCCTGCCCGGATCGACCACCCAATCTCGGAGAGAATCCACGTGATCACCGCCACTGACCTGGAACTGCGCGCGGGCTCGCGCATCCTGCTCGCCGACGCCGCGCTGCGCGTCCAGCCGGGCGACCGCATCGGCCTCGTCGGCCGCAACGGCGCGGGCAAGACCACCACGCTGCGCGTGCTCGCGGGCGAGGGCGAGCCCTACGCGGGCGCGGTCCGCCGCACCGGCGAGCTGGGCTACCTGCCGCAGGACCCGCGCGAGGGCGACCTGTCCGTCACCGCCAAGGACCGCGTGCTCTCCGCGCGCGGCCTCGACGAGCTGGCCAGGGAGATGGAGAAGGCCCAGTCGGCGATGGCCGAGCTGGCCGACGAGGCCGAGCGCGAGCGCGCCGTGCGCAAGTACGGGCGCATGGAGGAGCGCTTCGCCGCCCTCGGCGGGTACGCCGCGGAGAGCGAGGCGGCCCGCATCTGCGCCAACCTCGGCCTGGCCGACCGCGTCCTGGCCCAGCCGCTGCGCACCCTCTCCGGCGGCCAGCGCCGCCGGGTCGAGCTGGCCCGCATCCTCTTCGCCGCCTCCGAGGCGGGCGCTGGCGGGCGCTCGGGGACGATCCTGCTGCTCGACGAGCCCACCAACCACCTCGACGCCGACTCCATCGGCTGGCTGCGCGGGTTCCTCAAGCAGCACAACGGCGGCCTGGTCGTGATCAGCCACGACGTCGAGCTGCTCGGCGACGTGGTCAACAAGGTGTGGTTCCTCGACGCCACCCGCGGCGAGGTCGACCTCTACAACATGGGCTGGCAGCGCTACCTCGACGCCCGCGCCGCCGACGAGAAGCGCCGCCGCCGGGAGCGGGCCAACGCCGAGAAGAAGGCCGGGGCGCTGCTGGCCCAGGCCGACAAGATGCGCGCCAAGGCCACCAAGGCCGTCGCCGCCCAGAACATGATCAAGCGGGCCGAGAAGCTGGTGGCGGGCCTGGACGAGGTCCGCCAGGCCGACAAGGTCGCCAAGATCCGCTTCCCGGACCCGGCGCCCTGCGGCAAGACCCCGCTGACCGCGGAGGGCCTGAGCAAGTCCTACGGCTCGCTGGAGGTCTTCACCGGCGTCGACCTGGCGATCGACCGCGGCTCGCGGGTGGTCATCCTCGGCCTCAACGGCGCGGGCAAGACCACCCTGCTGCGGCTGCTGGGCGGCATGGAGAAGCCCGACTCCGGCTCCGTCGTGCCCGGCCACGGCCTGCGCATCGGCTACTACGCCCAGGAGCACGAGACGCTCGACCACGCCGCCAGCGTGTGGGAGAACGTCCGCCACGCCGCCCCGGACGCCCCCGAGCAGCAGCTGCGCTCGCTGCTGGGCACCTTCCTGTTCCAGGGCGAGCAGCTCGACCAGCCCGCCGGGACGCTCTCCGGCGGCGAGAAGACCCGGCTGGCGCTGGCCGGGCTGGTCTCCAGCGCGGCCAACGTGCTGCTGCTCGACGAGCCGACCAACAACCTCGACCCCGCCAGCCGCGAGCAGGTGCTCGACGCGCTGCGCCGGTTCACCGGGGCCGTGGTGCTGGTCACCCACGACCCCGGCGCGGTCGAGGCGCTCCAACCCGAGCGGGTGATCCTGCTCCCGGACGGGACCGAGGATCACTGGTCCCCGGAGTACCTCGAACTCGTGCAACTTGCGTAGAAATCGCCGTTTTCCTGGGCGGGTGTAAAAGTCGGATCACGCACCGTCCCCACTTCGGTATCCGGCGTGATCGCCAAGTTAGACACGTTTTCGCCATCTCGTCTGGCATTCCGCGCCACCGTGTTCGATCATTGCGGCGGAGGGGGCCATCCGTGGCCCCCACCACTCGCGACGGAAGGCGGACAACGTGGCTGACCTCAAGAAAGGCGCGCGGATCACCGGCGCCATGCGCGACAAGCTGGCCACCGACTTGAAGAAGAAGTACGAGAAGGGCGCCAGCATCCGCGCCCTCGCGGAAAGCACGGGCCGGTCCTATGGATTCGTGCACCGGGTGCTCTCCGAGTCGGGTGTGACCCTCCGGGGCAGGGGCGGGGCCACGCGGACGAAGAAGAAGTAGGGGGATCGACCGGCGCGGCGGTTCCGATGGGGTGCCGACATCGGAATCCGCTGCGGAAACCGGTTCGATCGGTCGAATCCACAACGGAATCCACGAGCCGAAACCGCATGATCGTTTGCCGGTCCCCACCGGACGCGGTGCGGCGGTCCCCGGGCCTCTCGGGATGATGGCGGGCGCCTCCGGCGTTGTAGCCGAGTCGGGGGGCGAGGGGAGTTCGGCTGGGATGGACAACGCGCGCAGTTTCCTGCGCGGCTCGATGCGGGCCGCGGACACGCCCAAGGCGCTGCGCCGGGGCACGCTGCGCCGGGTGCTGGAGATCAGCAGGCGGCACCGGACGCGGCTGGTGTGGTTCCTGGCGCTGACCGTGCTGTCGGCGGTGCTCACGGTGAGCACGCCGCTGCTGGCGGGCCGGGTGGTCGACGAGATCGTGGCGGGCTCGTCGGTGTCCTCGGTGGTCTGGCTGGCGGTCGTGATCGCCGGGCTCGCCGTGCTGGCCGCGGCGCTCGGCGTGGCCGAGCGCTGGCAGTCCGCGCGCATCGGCGAGGGGTTGATCTTCGACCTGCGCCGGGCGGTGTACGAGCACGTCCAGCGGATGCCGGTGGCCTTCTTCACCAGGACCCGGACCGGGGCGCTGGTCAGCAGGCTCAACAACGACGTGCTCGGGGCCCAGCGCGCCTTCACCTCGACGCTGGCCGGGCTGGTCACCAACGTGATCCAGCTGGTGCTCTCGCTCGGCGTGATGATGACGCTGTCCTGGCAGGTCACGGCCCTGGCGCTGGTGCTGCTGCCGGTGTTCGTGCTGCCCGCGCGGCGCATGGGCAGGCGGATGGCGGCGCTGCAGCGCGAGGCGGCCGGGCTCACCGCGTCGATGCAGACGCAGATGACCGAGCGCTTCTCCGCGCCGGGCGCGACCCTGGTCAAGCTGTTCGGCAGGCCCGACGACGAGTCGGCGGAGTTCGCGGCGCGGGCGGGCCGCGTCCGCGACATCGGCGTGCGCACCGCGATGGCCACCCGGTGGTTCATGACCGGGTTGCAGCTGGTGTCGGCGCTGGCCCAAGCGCTGGTGTACGGCCTGGGCGGCTACCTGGCGCTGACCGGCCAGCTCGCCCCGGGCACGGTCGTGGCGCTGGCGCTGCTGCTCACCCGGCTCTACACGCCGCTGACCGCGCTGGCCAACGCCCGGGTGGACATGATGACGGCGCTGGTGTCCTTCGAGCGGGTGTTCGAGGTGCTGGACCTGCCGCCGATGATCGAGGAGCGCCCCGGCGCCCGGGCGGTCCCGGACGGACCGGTCTCGGTGGAGTTCGCCGACGTCCGGTTCGGCTACCCGCCCGCGGAGAAGGTGTCGCTGGCCTCGCTGGAGGAGGTCGCCGTGCTCGACCGGCGCGGCGGCGTCGAGGTCCTGCACGGGGTGTCGTTCGAGGCCCGGCCCGGCGAGGTGGTGGCGCTGGTGGGGTCCTCGGGCGCGGGCAAGTCCACGATCGCCTCCCTGGTGCCCCGGCTGTACGACGTGGACGCAGGCTCGGTGCGGCTGTCGGGTGTGGACGTCCGCGACCTGGCGTTCCAGTCGCTGCGGGAGGCCGTCGGCGTGGTGACCCAGGACGGCCACCTGTTCCACGACACGATCCGGGCGAACCTGGCGTACGCGCGGCCGTCGGCCGCGGAGGACGAGCTGTGGTCGGCGCTGCGCGGGGCGCGGCTGGACGGCCTCATCGCGTCCCTGCCGGACGGCCTGGACACCGTCGTCGGCGAGCGCGGCTACCGGCTCTCCGGCGGCGAGCGCCAGCGCCTGACCATCGCCCGCCTCCTGCTCGCCCAGCCCCGCGTGGTGATCCTGGACGAGGCGACGGCGCACCTGGACTCCTCATCGGAGGCCGCCGTCCAAGCGGCCCTCGCCGACGCCCTGCGCGGACGCACCGCCCTGGTCATCGCCCATCGCCTGTCCACCATCCGCGCCGCCGACAAGATCCTGGTGATCGAGGACGGCCGGGTCGTCGAGCAGGGCGACCACGACACCCTCCTGGCCGCGGGCGGCCGCTACAGCGAGCTGTACCGCACCCAGTTCGCCGAGGACGCCGCCGCCTGAGGGGCCGCGCTCACCCGGCGAGGCGGTGGATGACGACGGCACCGCCGTGGGCGGGCTGGTCGCGGCGGTGCTGATGCCGGCCGCCAACCTCGTCCGCGCGGTGCTGGTGGCAGCCCCATCTGACCGGTCGCGTAGGGCGCGAGGACGGCGTACGACCGCACCCTCATCGGCTGCCTCGCCGTCGGCGCGGCGCTGATCCCCTGCCCGCGCTCACCCCGAACCCGGTCGTGGTGGGCGCGGGCTTCCTCGTCGGCGGCGCCGTCGCCGAGCTGCTCGGCCTCCCCGCGGTCTTCGCGGTGATGGGCGCCGTGGCGCTGGTCGGCGTGCCCGCGCTGGGCTAGCCCAGGTGCGGCACGCGCTCGCCGTAGGTGTCCAGGAGGGCGGCGTTGGCCGTGTCGCCGCCTTCGACGTTGGAGCTGCGCCAGCGGGGCAGGGTGACGTCCTCGGCGGCGGCGCGGTCGTGCAGGCGGGCGAGCACCAGGTTCCACAGGAAGGCGTTGCACAGCGTCGACAGCGACGCGGTGACCGGGGAGTCCGGGGGGTAGGCGACGTCGCCGGGGCCGGTGAGGGTGTCGAGCACGATCGTGGCGTGGTCGGCCAGCAGGGTGCCCGCGCGGCGGGTCGCGCCCGCCGAGGAGTTCGGGGAGGTGACGGCCACGACCGGGCAGCCGGCGGCCTGCGCGGCCTGGGCCAGCTCGACCGGGAACGGGTTGACCCCGGAGTTGGAGAAGATGAACAGCACCTCGTGGCCCGTGCGCGGCACCTCGGCGAACACCGACGCGGCCAGGCCGCTGCGCCGCTCGGCGGCCGTCGCCTTGCGCGCCCCGCCGAAGACCTGGAGGTCGTCGTGCACCAGGGGGCGCACGCAGGCCAGGCCGCCCGCGCGGAAGAACGTCTCGGCGACCGCGGCCAGCGAGTGGCCTGCGCCGGAGGTCAGCACCAGGCCGTCGGCGCGGATGGCGCCCAGCACCAGCTCGGCGGCGTCGTCCAGCGCCTTCGCGTTGTGCTCGGCGACTTTCGCCAGGTGGGTCAGGGCCAGCTCGCCGTACACGGCGCCTCCAAAGCGGGTCAGGTCGGTGGGGTGGTCGGCGTCGGCGCCGTCGGCGACGTCCCCGCACGGGACCTCGACGACCGCGCGGCCGCGCAGGTAGGGGCGGGCCCCGGTGTCGCCGACCGCGAGCGCGGCGACGCCCGCCCAGTGCTCGCGGCCGATGAGCACCGGGTGGCCGGGCGCGCCGCCGTAGGTCGCCCTGGCCAGGGCGTCCGGGGCGGCCAGCGCGACCAGCCGGGACACCGCCGCCGCCGTGACGCCGGGAGTGTCCACTGTGAGCACTACGGCGGCGTCCACATCGGCCAGCGCGGCGAGCCCGGCGCGCAGCGACGAGCCCATGCCCGAGGCCCAGTCCGGGTTCACCACGGTCACCGCGCGCCCGCCGAGGTGGGCGGCGACCGCGGCCGATTCCGCCCCCGCCACCACGACGACCGGCGAGCAGCCGCCGTCGACGAGCGCGCGGACGGCGTGGTCGACCAGCAGCTCGCCGCGGAACGGGGCCAGCGCCTTGGGCATGCCGAAGCGCCTGCCCGCACCCGCGGCGAGAAGCAGACCGGCCGTCATGGCTGGCAGCCTAGCCGCGTCCGCGCGTGGCGATCTAGGTCAAATGGGCGATGAGCAGGGAACTCACCGCTTCCGGAGCATCCCAGACCAACCAGTGGGACAGCTCGTCGAACATCTCGAAATGGTATGGACCATCCACCCATGCGCCGCAGCTCAGGGCCGCGGTCGAGCCGACGGCGACGTCCTCGGTGCCCCAGAGGTACAGCACGGGGACGGCCACCCGGTCCGGCAGCACGGGCCTGCGCGCCGCGCGGAACCAGTTGAGCGCGGCGGTGAGCGCGTCGGGCTCGGACAGCCGGGCGACGTAGTCGGCGACCGCCGAGCGGGGCACGCGGTGCTCGAAGATCGCGCGCAGGGCGGCGGCGTCGTCGGCGAGCAGGCGGCGCTCGGCCGAGCGCTCCTTGAACAGCGCCAGGTGCTGGGAGCGCAGGGCCTGGTCCTCGTCGGTGCGGGCGGCCTCGGCCAGCGCGCACGGGTGCGGGGCGGACAGCGCGGCGAGCGTGCGCACGCGGTCGGGGTGGGCCGCCGCGGCGTGCCAGCCGACGACCGCGCCCACGTCGTGGCCCACCAGGTCGAACCGCGACCAGCCGCAGGCGTCGGCGATGGCCAGCACGTCGCCGACCAGGTCGTCGACGTGGTAGTCGGCCGCCGCGTCCGGGCGCACGCCGGGGGAGTAGCCGCGCTGGTCGACCGCCAGCGCCCGGAACCCGGCCCGGCCCAGCGCCGCGAGCTGGTGCTCCCAGGCGGAGGCGGCCTCGGGGAAGCCGTGCAGCAGCAGGACCGGCCGGTCGCCGGGCGCGCCTGCGGCCAGCCCGTCGAACGCCCCGGCCGGGGTCTCGACGCGCACGTGTTCGATCACGCGCAGCAGCGTAGCCGTGGGGCCCGACACAAGCGCCCATCCACCCGCGCCGCGGTTGCGAAGATGGTCTCGTGGACGATCACACCCCCCGCCTGCGCCGCCTGTCGCGCGGGCGCGCAGGCGCTGTCCTGGTGCTGCACGGCGGTCGGGAGTGGAGCACCGCCCGCGTCGCCGCCCACCAGCTCGCCTACCTGCGGATGGTGCCCTTCGCGTGGGACATCGCGCGCAAGGGCGACGACGTGGCCGTCTACCTGCTGCGCAACCGCTACCGGGGGTGGAACGCCCCCGATGTCCACCCGGTGCAGGACGCGCACTGGGCGCTCGACCAGCTCGGTGACGTCCCGGTCGTGCTGGTGGGCCACTCGATGGGCGGTCGGGTGGCGCTGCGGGTGGCGGGCCGCCCCACCGTGGTCGGCGTCTGCGCGCTCGCGCCGTGGATCGTCGACGAGCCGGTCGAACCGCTCACCGGGCGCGCGCTGCTGATCGCCCACGGTGATCGGGACCGCACGACCGAGCCCGGCGCGTCCTACCGCTTCGCCGAGCGCGCGCGGGGCGTCACCGACCGGGTGGCGCGCTTCGAGTCGCGCGGCGAGGGGCACGCCCTGCTGCGCAACGCCCGCGCTTGGACCCGCCTGACCACGGCGTTCGCCCTCGGCGCCCTCGGCACCCAACCGGAAGATCCGGTGCTTACGAATGCCTGGCGCCAGCCCGCGCCGGACGGCTTGCGGGTGCCCATGTGACAGGGAGGACGCCTTGCGGAAGGACGCCTTGCGGGGAGCTGCGGTGCGGGAGGACGCCGGGACGGGGGACCGGGTCGCCGTGGTCGGGAGCGGGGTGTCCGGCCTGACGGCCGCCTACCTGCTCCAGCGCCGCAGCGCCGTGACCCTGTTCGAGGCAGACGACCGGCTGGGCGGCCACGCCCACACCCACGACCTGCCCACCGGCGACGGGCGGGTCACCGCCGTCGACAGCGGGTTCATCGTCCACAACGAGCGGACCTACCCGAACCTGATGCGGCTGTTCGCCGAACTCGGCGTGGCCACCCGCGATTCGGAGATGTCGATGAGCGTGCGCTGCGACGGCTGCGGCCTGGAGTACGCGGGGGCACGCGGGCTGCGGGGCGTGTTCGCCCAGACCACCAGCCTGGCCCGGCCGCGGTTCCTGCGGCTGCTGGCCGAGGTCAAGCGGTTCCACCGGCACGCGCGGCGCGTCCTGCGCGAGGACACCGGCGAGCTGACGCTGCGCGCGTTCGTCGGGGTGGGGCGGTATTCGCGGTACTTCGTCGACCACTTCCTGGTCCCGTTCGTCTCCGCGGTGTGGTCGGCAGGCCCGGAACCCGCGCTGCGCTACCCGGCGCGCTACCTCTTCGAGTTCCTGCAGCACCACGGCATGCTGGCCGTGACCGGCTCGCCGCAGTGGAAGACCGTCGTCGGCGGCTCCCGCGAGTACGTCGAGCGCGCGGCCAAGGGGCTCTCCGCGGTCGCGGTGTCCACCCCGATCCGCGCGCTCATCCGCCGCGCCGACCACATCGAACTGCGCGATGACGCCGACGAGGCCCACCGCTTCGACCGGGTCGTCGTGGCCACCCACCCGGACCAGGCGCTGCGCCTGCTGGCCCAGCCGACACCCGCCGAGCGGACGACGCTGGGGGCCTTCGAGTACTCGGTCAACGAGGCGCTGCTGCACACCGACACCTCGGTGCTGCCCCGCTCCCGCGGCGCCGCGGCCTCCTGGAACTACCTCAAGCCCGCCTGCGCGGCCACCGACGGCCCGGTGCGGGTCAGCTACCACATGAACCGGCTGATGCGCCTGGCCGGGCCGGAGGACTACGTCGTCACCCTCAACGGGGCCGACCGCGTGGCCGGGTCGGCGGTGCTGCGCCGGATGGTCTACGAGCACCCCATCTACACGCGCGCATCGCTGGCCGCCCAGCGCGACCTGCCCCGGCTCAACGACGACCGCGTGGCGTACGCGGGGGCCTACCACGGCTGGGGGTTCCACGAGGACGGTTGCGCCTCCGGGGTGCGGGCGGCCGAGCACTTCGGAGCGGGGTGGGGCGCGTGACCGCCCTCTACGACGCCGTGGTGACCCACGCCCGGCGGGAACGGATGGACCGGACATTCCGCCACCGCGTCCACTGCTGGCTGGTCGACCTCGACGCCCTGCCCCGCTACGGCCCGCTGGCCCGCTTCCGCGCCGCCGACCACCTCGGCGACCCCCGCCGCACCATCAAGGAGAACCTGGCGGCGTGGCTGGCCGGGCAGGGCGTCGAGGTGCGCGGACGGGTGCTGATGCTGGCCAACGCGCGGGTGTTCGGCTACGTCTTCAACCCGCTGACGGTGTACTGGGTGCACGATGAGCGGGGGGAGGTGGAGTGCGTGGTCGCCGAGGTGCACAACACCTACGGCGAACGCCACTGCTACCTGCTCCGCCCTGATCGTGCGGGTCGGGCATGCGTCGGTAAGGACTTCTACGTGTCGCCGTTCCTGGCGATGGGTGGGGAATACCTGATGCGCGTTCCGCTCCCAGGTGAAAGGCTTTCGGTGGCGGTTACCCTTCGGCAGAACGGGAAGACCCCGTTCACCGCGACACTGACCGGCGTGCGGACGGCGCCGAGCCTCGGGGAGGTGGTCCGGATGGTGCTGCGCGGACGGCTGCTGCCCCACCGGGTCAGCGCCCTCATCCGCAGGCACGGCATCGCGCTCTGGTTGCGCCGGGTACCCGTCGTCCCCCGGCAGAAGCACGTGCCCCAGGAGGGTGTCCAGTGACCGAGATGCCTACCCGCGCGCCTGCGGACCGTCCTGAGTGGGGGGCGCTGTTCACCCCACCCCGCAACGCCTTCCGCGCCGGTGTCGCCCGCGCGGTGTTCGCCAACGCCGTCCGCAGGCTGCCCATCCGCGTGGTGTACGCCGACGGCCGCCGCGCGGGCGCAGGCGGACCGGGGTCCCCCCTGATGCGCATCGAGCGCCCCTCGGCCTTCTTCCACCGCCTGGGCGTTGACGCCAAGGTGGGCTTCGGCGAGAGCTACATGGCAGGCGACTGGACCAGCCCGGCGCTGGTGGAGCTGCTGACCGAGTTCGCCGCCCGGCTGAGCACCCTCATCCCGCCCCGCCTCCAGTCGTTCCGCCGCTGGGTCGACCGCAGGCAGCCCGCGGCCGAGGAGAACACGGTCGAGAACTCCCGCAGCAACATCCACCGCCACTACGACCTGTCCAACGACCTGTTCGCCACGTTCCTCGACGAGACGATGACCTACTCGTCGGCGTGGTTCCCCCCGGACACCACCGACCTGCGCACCGCCCAGCTCCACAAGATCGACGGCATCCTCGACTACGCCCGGGTCGGCCCGGACACGACGGTCCTGGAGATCGGCACCGGCTGGGGCGCCCTGGCCATCCGCGCCGCCCAACGCGGCGCGCGGGTCACGACCCTCACCCTGTCGACGGAGCAGAAGGCCCTCGCCGAGAAGCGCATCGCCGACGCAGGCGTGGCCGACCGCGTGGAGGTGGTCCTGCGCGACTACCGGGAAGCCCAGGGCACCTACGACGCCGTCGTCAGCGTGGAGATGATCGAAGCGGTCGGCGAGAAGTACTGGCCCACCTACTTCGCCACCGTGGACCGCCTCCTGACCCCCGGCGGCCGCTTCGGCCTCCAAGCCATCACCATGCCCCACGACCGCATGCTGGCGACCCGCACGTCGTACACGTGGATCCACAAGTACATCTTCCCGGGCGGCATCATCCCCTCCACCGAGGCGATCACCCAAACCCTGGCCCGCCACACGAAGATGAAGGTTCACGCCTTCCGCGACTTCGGCCAGGACTACGCCAAAACCCTCAACCACTGGCGAACCCGCTTCCTGGACAACTGGCCCACCGTCACCCAACTCGGCTTCGACGACACCTTCCGCCGCATGTGGGAGTTCTACCTGGCCTACTCAGAAGCCGGCTTCCGCGCCGGCTACTTGAACGTCCGCCAACTCTCCATCGGCCGCTAGCCGGAGCAGGCACGGAAAGCAGGAAGAGCCGCAGAGGCACGCAGGCAGAGGCGCGCAGAGGTAGGGGGAGGCGCAGAGGCAGGGAGAAGCGCAGGGGCAGGGGGAGATGCAGGGGCTGGGGGAGACGGAGGGGCAGGGGAGACGGAGGGGGAGAGACTCGGAGCTGCAGAGCCGGAGGCGCAGACGCGGAGCCGGAGGCGCAGACGCAGAAGCGGAGACGGAGACGCGCGGACGCAGACCCGGAGCCGGAGAGCCGGAACCGGCGACCGGTAGAAGCAGCGCCACCCCCCCACCCCACCGGAACGCGCCCCCGCCCAAGTGTCCGATGGGGTGGACTCGCATTCGCGGGGAGCGAAACGCCGCTAAACTGGCCAGGGCGTGAACGGGCTTCGCCCGCATCGCCGCTCTTCACGC
>NZ_JBSGHB010000019.1:0-20846 GCF_053604195.1 Actinokineospora sp. NPDC004072
ACACCCCCGTTCCACCCACCCCTGGTCATCTGGTTCGCGCCGAACCAGGGCGGCGACCACGTGGCCACAACCCCCGACGAACTCGATGCACTGCTGGACCGCATCGCGAGCCACCTCCACGAGACGGGGATCGTCGCGGAGATCACCCGAGAAGGCGACGACGACACCACGCTTTACGCCGGATTCCGGGGCGAGGTCGGAGCCCTGCGCTACAACGACGACAAGGCGCTGCACTACAGCTCGAACGAGGGCAACGCGGTAGTCACGGGCCCCCGCGGTCAGGGCCTGGCCGACACGATGACGGTGTTGCGGTACCGGTACCAGGACAACGAGATGGAACTACCCCCCGACGCGGAGATCCCCGTCGCGGACGTCCGAGCAGCAGTGCACCAGTACGCGCGCACCGGTACCCGACCGGCTACCTGTCGATGGCAGCACTGGAAGGCCCCACGAACCCCGGGAAGCGACATGCCCGACCCCCTCGACGCCGACGTCTGGGGTTGACAGGCGAAGCGGGGCACACAGGGTGGAAGCTCGCGAGCTGCAACCATTCGCGCCACGGCGCGGCCAAGGCGACCGAGCACGTAGTCCGTACCCCATCTGGACCGCCGAACCTTGCCGAGTCGGACGACAGGCGGGGTGTCAGGTCGGGTCGGTGACGTCCCCGGTGGTGCGGCTGTTCAACACCTGACGTCCTGTGCTTGAGCTGAGATGGCGGTCAGCCGTCATTCTTCTCCAACTGGGGCGTGATCTCGAGCCCCGTGTTGCTCAAGGAGAAGAGCGTGTGCCTCATCGGTGAGGTTGGCGCCGATGAGGCAAACCCAGCGATCGGGGAGTTGTCGGGATAGTCAAGGTGATCCGGTGGTCGTCTCCGACGGAGCGAGTGTGAACCGCCTCGGCCGGTCCTGGGTTCGTACCGCGATACCGTCGCTGACGAGTTTCGAGCGCGTTGCTGACCGCGCCGGTGGATTTGCCGCCGAGTTTCCTGGCGATCTCGGCCGGGCTGCACTCCTGGCCGGGATGATCGCGAGATGGTCCTCGACCATCTCGCGCAACGCGCCCGGAGCCAGTCGCTCGGCCTTGCCCCTGTTCATGGCCGACACTCTCACGCTGGGGGAGCAGCGGCTGCTGGTGGGGCGTGGGTGGGGGTCGGTTGTCGTCGGGGTGTGGGTGTGATCCACAGTGTGGGGGGTGAGCGAGACACCGACACCGCCGCTGTTGACCGGGCTCACTCCGCTGGAGGACGCTGTGGTCGCGGCCGCCTTCCAGGGAACCCCGGTGGTGGCCGCCAGCGATGTGGGGGTGAAGCACATCCTCGCCGCCTACATGGCCAGCGCCACCTGATCGTCAACAGCAGCCACCGCCGTTGCCAACCGGCAGATCGACAGGACCTCGGCAGATACCGCCGGATGCTGTTACGCCCGGATCGACGCACGCGATGGAGCACTCATGGACAAGCCCGGCGATCTGACCATGTTGACCCGGCAGTTCGGTGCCGACATGCGGCGCGGTGTCGACGAACTGACGCGGCTGGGGTACAACGCCAGCGTGTTCCGGCGGATGCTCGCCGACCACGGGCCGGTCGAGGCCGCGCGACGCCTCTGCCTCGACCCGCAGCCCACCTACGGCCTGTGGCGCCTGCAGGAACTCAACCGGCTCGACGCCAGCGTCGAGATGTGGGTACTGCTTCCCTGGTACGAACCCCTGTTCGACACTACGGTCCGCGAACAGACGGAACGCAAACTCCGCCTACTCGACATCCACGTCGACAGCGCCCTCCAACGCCTCGTCAAACAACTAACGCCGCCCCCCTGACCGCTCAACCCGAATACCTCTGCCAACAGCAGAAGCCCGACTGAGAACGCCCTCATCTGCCGATGTCCGGATGCATCGTTGAGTGGCTCGAGTCGGTGGTGGGTCGTGCGTGAGCACGCGGCGGCTTGGGGCCGTTTGGGTGATCCTGGTGCGCACTTGAGTGGCATGGCGTAATGGTGGGACTGGCGCCCGCGATCTTCGATGAGCGTGTTCCGGGTCGGGAGGGTGTGTGACTGGTCTGGTTGTCGACGGTTCCGGGTTCGAGTTGGTCGTCGGCGGTGAGCGGGTTGGTTCTCGCCGGGTGCTCGGGTCTACCGACGTGGCTTTCTTGGAGGGGTTGGCGGCCCGGTATGTGCGGGCGGTGCAGGCCGGCTCGGATGGTGGGCTGTTGGGGTTGGGTCGGGAGTTGTTTGGTTGGCTCGATGGTGAGTCGGGGTTGCTGGGTGTGTGGTTGGAGCGGGTGGTGGCTCCGGTGGTGTTGGAGGTGCGGGGGCCGCAGTGGCCGTCGGCAGCGGCGTGGGCGGTGTTGCGGGCTCCGTTCGAGTTGTTGGCGTGGCCAGAGGGCGGGTTTCTGGCTGAGAGCGGGTTGATGCGGTTCGGGGTGGTTCGGCGGTTGGGTGCTCCGTCACACCCGGTGGGGTTGGATGGGTTTCGGTTGGGTGTGGCGTTCATGGCGTCCTCGCCGGTCGGTGCGCAGGAGTTGGATTTCGAGGCCGAGGAGCTGGCGATTCTGGATGCGGTGGGGGACGCCCGCATCGATCTTCTTGTCGAGGACACCGGCGATCCGACCCAGTTGGGTGAGCGGTTGGCGGGTGCTCGGTTGCCGGTGGTTCATCTGTCGTGTCACGGGTTGAACACGTGGTCGCGCGGTGATGGGGAGCCGGGTCGGCCGGTGTTGTTGATGGAGGACGATGCGGGTGGGCCTCGGCCGACGACGGCGCCGGAGTTGGTGGGGTTGTTGCCAGCGGACTCGACGCGGTTGGTGTTCGTGTCCGCGTGTTTGACTGCGACCGGCGCTGACACCGCGCATCTGCCCGCGGGCAGCGACGGTAAGGGTGGGGCGGGCCCCGGCGGTCGGGCGGAGTTGTTGGCGCATTCGTTGTCTACGGAGTTGATCGCGGCGGGTGTGCCTGCGGTGATCGGGTGGGACGGGTCGATCGTCGATCGGGCGGCTACGGCGTTCGCCGAGCGGTTGTATCGGGGGTTGGCCGATCGGGGTGATGTGGCGGTGGCGGTAGCCGACGCGCGCCGGACGTTGTTGAGGTCCGATGACCCGGTGTTGCGGGCGGGCTGGCACATGGCTCGGCTGTGGTGCGGGCCTACTGGGGGTGGCCCGGTGGTCGCGGGAGGGCGGAAGCGGTCGTTGGTGTCGGCGGTGCACGGCACGAAACGGTTCCTCGACCGAAAACACCAGGTCCCGGTCGCTCGGGCGCAGATGTTCGTGGGCCGCCGCGATGAGCTGCGGCGTGCGCTGCGGGCGTTGCGCGGGGGTGAGCGGGCGGGGGTGTTGCTGCACGGGCAGGGCAGGTTGGGCAAGTCCAGTCTCGCGGCCCGTATCGCCGACCGGATGTCGGCCGATCACGCCGTCGCGGTGGTCTTCGGCGACTACTCTCCGCTCGCGGTCCTGGACGCGATCGCCGACGCGGTACGCACCAACCCCGCCGCCCGCGACCTAGTGCACGACAAGCTGCCGGTGGTGCGCGAGCGGCCCGAGGCGATCGGGGAAGTGCTGGTCGACCTGCTGTCCGGGCCCTGTGCGCAGGCCGGAGACGGGCGCAAGCCGCTGTTGCTGGTCATCGACGACCTAGAACAGATCCTGGAGCACGACCCCGCTGGCCCGCACCGGGTCAGCCGCGAGCACGCGCTGACCCTGGCTGCGGTGCTGGGCGCGTTCGACCCGGGTGAGACCGACAGCCGCCTGTTGCTCACCAGCCGTTTCACCTTCACCCTCGACGGCGCGGAAACCGTCCTCCAACCCATCCACCTGCGGCCCCTGTCGACCGCGGCGCGCCGCAAACTGCACCGCCGCCACCAAGGGCTGGCGCCCGCTCACGAACGCGACGAACGTGGCGGCTTGGCCGGACGGGCGGTGGCGGTGAGCCGGGGCAACCCCGGCCTGCAGGACCTGATCTGCCTACGCCTGGTCTACAACGAGGCGGTACCGCTGGCGCGGGCGCAGGCCGCGGTCACCGAGATGGAAGGCTACCTGGATCAGGGAGACCTCCCAACTGACAGTGAGGTGCGGGAGTTCCTGGAGAACTTGGCCCTCGACGCCCTGCTCGAGGAGACCGACACCGCCGAGTTGGCACTGCTGCGTGCGGTCACCTTGTTCGATCTGCCGGTCCCGGAACCCGTGGTCGCTGCCTTGGCCGAGAATGTGGGCGGAACAGCGACCCGCCTGGGCGGCCTGGGGCTCCTGGAGCCCTACCCCGACCCCGCAGGCGCCACCGCGCTGGCCGTCAATCCACTCGCGGCCGGACGAATCCCACTCCTGACCCCAGCCGAGCGCTCCGCGCTCGCCACCATCACCGTTCACGCCCTGTTTGCAGCGTGGTCCCCACCTACCTCCGCCAGTCGGTCCACCGAGCAGGACCTACAACTGGCCCGGCTCGCGATCCTGGCCGACAACCCCGCCATCACCGCCACCTGCGCCGCCACCGCCGTGCACCACCTGCGCACCGGCCACGCCGCCGACGCCGCCGCGCTCGGCCACGAGGCCATCACCCTGCTCGACCGCCACCACCAACCCATCCCCCTCCTCCTGCTCCGCGTGACCGCCGACGCCGCCCTCACCAGCGGCGACGGTCCCCTCGGCCAAGCCCTGCTCGACCGCGCCGCACACCACACCACCATTGACGACCACGCCAACACCCTCGACCGCGCCCGCGTCATCGCAGAACAAGCCCAACACCTCATCACCACCGGCCAACCAGCCAAAGCCGAACACCTCCTCCGCCAAGCACACCACCTGTTCACCACCGCCGGATCCGAACTCGAAGCCGCCACAGCCATGGGTCGCGTCGGCGGCATCGCCTACCAGCAGGGCGATTACGAGGAAGCGTCTGATCTCCAGCTCAGGCGGCTAGAGGTGAACCGGCAACTGGGTGATCTCGATGGCATCGCAGCAGCGAACTGGGCGTTGGCGCAAATCGACCTCGATCAGCAGGACTACTCAGCAGCAATCCCCAGGATCATCGAGTCGCACGCAATCCTTCGCCAACTCCAACGCCCAGACGGTATCGCCATCGTCGGCGCAACACTGGCACAGATCGTCACGTCAGCAGGCGACACCGAGCAAGCTCGCCACATCGCCGAAGAAAGCCTGAACGCCGCAATGAAGATCAATTCCCCCGACCTCGTGGAACAGCTACGCACCCTGCTCGACCGCATCACCCAAGGAATCAACGAATCATGATCATCCACATCGCCAGCCGCACCACAACCGACCTGACGGCAGCACACACCAGCCTTTACGCACTCGCCAGTAGCTGGGGGCACCCCGTCAATACGGTTACTCAGGACGCACCCGAACCCGCCGACTCCAGTCGTGACAACCACAAAGCAGTCGATCCAGTCGCCATCGCCGCACTGATCCTCTCGATCCCCTCCGCAGCCCTCGCCGTGACCGACCTCACCGACCGAATCCTTAAACGACGACGAGCCAAAGATCTCATCGACAACGCCAAAAATGCCGAGGCCAGCGGCATCACCATCACAGTCATCACCGACGGCGGACCACGCGACCTGGCATCACTAAGCCCCGACCAACTCCTCGAACTCCAGAAATCTTACCCACCTCGGACATAGCAACCCGATACCGCGGAACACGGCCAACACCCACACTCGGCGGGCTGCCGTATCTACTTTGCCAGGAATCGAACATCCGCTCTTGCCGCTGACCGTGCGCGAACGCCGGGGCGCGACGGTGCCGGTCGAGGGGCTGGGACTCTGGTGGCCGCGCGGGGGTGTCGTGGGAGCACTGTGGGGAGCAGATTGGGAGCCGTCGGGCGCGTTGTACTGCGTTGAACCGCGCTCAACGGCTCCCAACCGACCTGCCGTGACCTGCTGGAGTCTCGTTTCCGCAGGTCAGCGCGTATTCCCGGCTTGGTTCACACCGAAGGGGTCACTGGTTCGATCCCAGTATCGCCCACGCAGGTCAGAGGCCCATTCCCAGTCGCGGGAATGGGCCTCTGCCGTTGTGTGCAGCAGCGGAGGACATGCTCTCCGAGGTCGCGGATGCCTGCGGTCACCTCGTCGCCGCGTGGTACACCCGGCACCTTGTCAGGGACGCCTGAGTCAGCCACAGCTGTGGCGTGCGTGTGCAGACTTTCTTCTCTTGTTCCAGGCGGCGGCCCTGCCGGCCGCCGCGGGCACACTGTGCCGCTCCGGTCGGCGCAATGCCGCGGGCGGCTGCGGCTGCCGCCGGTCCGCCCGCGGGCGCCCACCCGAAGAGACGTGCCCACAGGACAATCAGGCAGACCGCTACCAGCCCAGCGGAGATCAAGAGCATGCGCTCGCCGCGCGGACAGGTCTCCGATGACAGGAAGGGCGGGAAGGCTGCGGTTCGTCGGGGGCTTCCTGCCATCCCGACGACCTTCCAGAGGGCTACCACGGTGCCTACCAGGCGCGCAGAGCCTGGCACCAGGCACAGACCCACCGAGGCCCCGGACACCCAGCCCAAGCCCCGGACACGTCGAGGGTGGGACCTCGGGCAGCTCAACGCCCCAACCTCACCAACCGCCAAGGGCTGCACGCCTGGTGACCACCGTGGTAGGGCTACGCCAGATCAACGGGATGGCAGGCAGCCCCCGCCTGTGCATGAGTGGTTGAAGCGCGAAGTAGCGCTAGGGGAGCGATACAGGAGCGTTAAATGGGCGCTAGGGAGCGCTACGGTGCGATACAGGAGCGCTAATGGGCGCTAGGGAGCGCTACGGTGCGCTTGGGAGCGCTAGGAGGTTGATTCGCGACATCGCTCTGAGTGCATTCGTTGGGCAGCGTCGAGTGGTGTTGTTCTGCAATGTTCTGCAAGCGTGCAGACTTCTTTCGTGCCGCTCTGACCTGGGCAAACAGGTGCTACTTGTCAAACTCGTCCTGCCTCGACACGGGCTAGCCGACTCCTCCAAGTGCGAGTCTGTGCCAGAGTTGCGAATGAAGGCTGACATGCGCCAGACTGGTCGGCAAGCCATCCGATACAGCATGACTAGACCGGGACGAGCGGCCGTTCAACAATGAACGGCCCCCTGCGGGAACAGGGAGCCGTTCTGGTCTGCCTCCGTGCGTTAGTAGAGACGAGACCACATGAGCGTACCCTCTAGTGACGGGCCGGACCAGCAGAGCGCGCCAGGCGAGAGAGCCGAACCGCTGCTGACGCTACGCGGTCTCGTCCTGCTCCTAGCGGCTGTTGGAGTGGCGGTGCTCCTGATCAATCAACCGTCACTAGTGTTGCCCCTAGGCGGTGCCGCCGGCGCGCTGACGGTCCTAGACAAGATCACCCGGCCGTAGGTACGACATTCGGTGGCGTCAGACTCGTGACCGCTAGCGGACCGGGCAGGCTGGGTACAGCAACGCGATACAGCAACGCGAGCAACCGGCAGCGACCTTGCGCGGCGGTCACGGCCGAGCTGTCGACCTGTCCGACTAGCAGAAGCGCGGCTGCCGACAGGTCACACCGAAGGGGTCATTGGTTCGACCCCAGTATCGCCCACGGGCTATATGTGCTGGTCAACGCTCCACCAATGGGTTCCGTTGGTGGAGCGTTGATCGTTTCGGGGGCAGTTGGGGCGCAGGGTGATCTGAACACCCTCGCGGAGTCTGAAGCGGTCAGGTGGCGGCCGGCGGGTTGGAACGAAGTGCGTGCCAGGGAGCTCGGGTGATGCTCGAGCGCACGCTGTGGCGGACGTCTTTCCCTGTCTGAAGGTGGAGCAGGTGTCGTGGTCTGACGTCTCGTGCTCGCAGAGGCGATGTTGACTCTGCTTACATCGGGCGTTACCGTGATGTGGACACCGCATACATTCCGAAGGGGTTGTGATGGCGTCGACGGTTGGCCCGGGTAGGGATGTCGTCGAGGTGGAGCTTGGTGGGCGCACGGTTGCTGTGCCGAAGGGCGGGCTGTACGACCGCTTCCGGATGGGTGCCGACCTGGACGAGGTCGCCAAGGACCCGCGTGTGCGCACTGTCGACTTCTTCCGGGCGTTGCCGAAAACCGAGGTCCAGTCGGCGATCGGGCCGACCCGGACCCCGAACTTCTACTACTCGATGTCGAAGGCGCAGCTCACCTACCTCGCCCCGGTGAAGGCGCTGCGATCCCGGCTTCCCGGCGAGCTCGACCCGTTGCCGATCGCTCCGGGTCTCGGGCTGTTCTCGGTGGTGTTCTTCCGCTACGACGTCTGCGACATCGACTTCTACACCGAGGCCACCGTCGGGATCGCGGTGCGACCCGCGCGGCACGGTGGACTGGCCGGTGCCGACCTGCTGTCGGCGCTGTCCAACGACTCGATGCACGCCTACGTCCTGTCTTTGCCGGTGAACACCGAGATCGCGCAGGTCCGCGGTCATGACGGCTACGGCTTCCCCAAGTGGGTCACCGACATCGACGTCGAGATCGACGACCGCAGGACGATCGCCAGGGTGGCCAACGACGACGGCGGTACCGACATCGCGCTCGACGTGCCCACGCCGCGGCAGAAGCGGGTTCCCAGCGGCACGAGGGTGTCCACGCTGATCTCGTACACGCAGCTCGGCGGCGGCTGGAACGCGACGCTGAGCCAGACCAACACCCTCGCGGCAGGCAGCAAACTGCTCCCGCGGGAGGTGGCCCTCGACCTGGGATCGGGACGCCTGGCCGACGACGTGCGCTCTCTCAGGCCGATCAGGCCACTGCGGCTCGACGTGGCCAGCGAGTGCCAGAACGCGCTGCACATCCCGGTTCCCGTCTCCGTCCCGGCACGGTGAGCGCGCCGATGACCGCCACTGCCGTCAGTGATGCCATCGGGGCGTTGCGCCCGCGCGTGAAGTAGCCGGGGACATCCGCGAACCACATCCAGAGCCGAGGTGCGAATGCAGACCGTACTGGGAGCCAACGGCCAGATCGCCGAAGAGCTCACCCGCTATCTCCACGACAACGTCACCCACGACATCCGCCTGGTCAGCAGGAACCCCAGGAAGGTCCACGAGACCGATCAACTGGTCAAGGCCGATCTGATGGACGCCGAGGCGACCGCCGCCGCCGTCGCGGGCAGCGACATCGCCTACCTCACCGTCGGCCTCCCGATCGACTCCGCCCTCTGGGAGCAGCAGTTCCCCGTGATGATGGCCAACACGATCGCCGCCTGCCAGAAGCACGGCACCAAGCTGGTCTTCTTCGACAACACCTACATGTACCCGCGAACCGACGCTCCCCAGTTCGAGGACACCCCGTTTGAACCCGTCGGACGCAAGGCAACTGTGCGGGCGCAGATCGCGAACATGCTCCTGCGAGAGATGGACGCAGGCACCATCGAAGCCGTCATCTGCCGCGCACCCGAGTTCTACGGACCCGGCAAGACCAAAAGCCTCACCAATTCCGTCGTCTTCGACCGGATCAAGCACGGCAAACGACCCATGATCCCGCTCAGCGCCCGCACTCGGCGCACGCTGATCTGGACGCCCGACGCCAGCCGCGGCATGGGGCTGATCGGCAACACGCCCGACGCATACGGCCAGACCTGGCACCTCCCCGTCGACCCGGTGCGGCTCACCTATGCCGGCATGATCGCCGTGGCAGGCGAGGTGACCGGCAAGGACATCCGCTACACGACCGTCCCGGCTGTCGCCTTCAAGCTCGGCGCCCTGTTCAACAAGTCGGTGAAGGAAGCCTCCGAGCTGCTGCCGCGCTACCGCGTCGACAACATCTTCGACTCCTCCAAATTCGCCGCGCGCTTCCCCGACTTCAAGGTCACCACCTACCGCGACGGGATCACCGAACTCCTAGCGGGATAGCAGCCGCGCTCCGCGCGAAGGTCCGGGCTCGGTCGCGGCATGCGGGGGCGAGGCCATCGAGGTTCCTCGATCCGTTCGGTATGTTCTCCAGCGCAAGGAGATGGGGGAACACGAAGTGTCAACACCGGCTAGAGGCAGCTACCACCACGGCTCGCTGCGAGCGACGCTGATGTCGATCGCGATGCGCAGGCTCGAGGCGGGCGAACCGTTCTCCCTGCGGGCCATCGCCCGGGAAGCCGGTGTCTCGCCGACCGCCCCCTACCGGCACTTCGCCGACCGGAACGCGCTGGAATCGGCGCTCGCCGCCGAAGGGCTGCGCGACCTCAGGACCGACCTGCTCCAGGGCGGTGGCGGCCCGCCCGCCACGGTGGCCGACCTGGCCGAACTCGGCGTTGCCTACGTCAACTTCGCCCTGCGCAGGCCAGCGCTGTTCCGGCTCATGTTCGGCAATCCCTGCGACGACGCCGACGACGCCCGCGTCCGTGCGGCGGCCGAGGTGCACGAACTGCTGGGCGCCGCGGTGTCCGGCGTCTTCCCCGACGCCGACCCGGCCGCCCTGGCCACCGCGGGTTGGGGCCTGTTGCACGGACTGGCCTGCCTGCACCTCGACGGCAAGCTGACCAGCACGTCGGCCGACGATGTCGCAAACCAGGTGCGCAGCGCCTTCTTCGCGATCTTCACGGCCCGGCCCGCCGCCGACGCGCCCGGCAGGGGCACGCCCGAGTAACCGCCTCGGGTGACCCGCGCGCCAGCGCGTTGACAGCGCTTGCACAAGAGCCTACGGTGATGTAAGCGCTGTAAACATACGGGAACGGCGCCGGACGCGGAGCCGCCGGCCGGACGCCGCCGTCGCGGCGGGGCGATCGCGCTGCACCTGTCCGCCCGCGCTGGGGCGCGTGCCTGAGGCGTTCGACCACTGATTGCGAGGAGTCGGCGATGATCAGGGTTCTGCAGGTCCTCTCGGCGGCGCGCGTCTGGACGCTCAAGGACGGCACGGAGCACCCGACCGGTTTCTGGGCCGAGGAGTTCGTCGTCCCGTACACGTTGTTCACCGAGGCTGGCTGGGACGTCACGCTCGCCACCCCCGGTGGCAGGGAACCGGTGGTCGATCAGCTCAGCCTCGGCATCAAGGGAGGCGTCCTGCCCCACACGGCCAGGAAGCTCAAGGCTGAGCTCGACCGATTGGCCTCCGTGCTCGAGAAGCCTGCCGACCTGTCCGAGCTGGATCCCGACGACTTCGATGTCGTGTTCTACTCCGGTGGTCACGGCCCGATGGAGGACCTCGCGGTCGACGCGACCTCCGGGGCGCTGTTGACCAAGCGGCTGGCGTCCGGCCGCCCGGTGGCGCTGCTGTGCCACGCGCCTGCGGCGGCACTGGCGGCGAAGAACTCGGACGGCAGCTGGCCGTTCGCCGGGTACGCGATGACCGGTCTGTCCAATGCGGAGGAACGGCTCAATCCGTTCGCTTGGAAAGCCAAGTGGCTGTTGGAAGACAGACTCAAGGAGGCGGGCGCGGACTACCGGTCCGGGTTGCCCCTGAAGTCCAAAGTGGTCGTCGACCGCAACCTCTACACCGGGCAGAACCCGGGCTCCTCGGCCGCGCTCGCCCGCCGCATCATCGCCGACGTCACCGGGAAGGGGTGATTCCTGGCCCCTCAGCTCTCGAACGATTCCGGCCAGTCGTCCCGGATCTCGGTGTTCGGAGCCCCACGTTCTCAGGAACTGGAGAGACGCATGACCGACCTTCCCCCGCCCATCCCGCCGTACCTCGAACCGGCCGCGAAGGAACTGGCCGAGGCGACCGACCCGCACCCTCGGATCTACGAAGTCCCGCCGGAGCAGGGCCGCAAGATCCTGCTCGACCTGCAGAGCGGCGAGGACGTGCCGCGCCCGGACGTCGACGAGGAATGGGTCGACGTGGACGCCGGGCAATGGGGCACGGTCCGCACCCGCATCATCCGCCCCAAGGGCACCATCGGGCCCCTTCCGGTGGTGTTCTTCATCCACGGCGCCGGCTGGGTGTTCGGCGACGACAAGACCCACGACCGGCTCTTCCGCGAACTCGCCGCCGGTGCTGGTGCGGCAGGCGTCTTCCCGGTCTACGACCGCGCCCCCGAGAAGGGCTACCCGACTCAGGTGGAGCAGAACTACGCCGTCGGCCAGTGGGTGCTCGCCCACGGGGCCGACCACGACCTGGACACCAGCCGCATCGCGGTCGCGGGCGATTCGGTCGGCGGATGCATGTCAACGGTGTTCGCGTTGATGAACAAGGAGCGCGGCGGCATCGACCTCAAGGCCCAGGTCCTGCTCTACCCGGTCACGAATGCCGACTTCGACACCCCCTCCTACCTGCAGTTCGCCGAGGGCTACTACCTGACTCGAGATGGGATGAAGTGGTTCTGGGACGCCTACACCACCGACCCCGCCCAGCGCGCCGAGAAATACGCCGCGCCGCTGCAGGCCACCCTTGACGATCTCAAGGGCCTGCCCACAACGCTGATCATCACCGACGAAGCCGACGTGCTGCGCGACGAAGGCGAACAGTACGGCAACAAGCTGCGCGAAGCAGGCGTCGACGTCACCTCGGTCCGGGTCGCGGGCATGGTGCACGACTTCCTGCTGCTGGACAGCCTGCGCAACACCCGCGCCGCCATCGTCGCCCGCACACTCGCCATCGATGCCTTGAGGACGGCGCTGCACTAGCGCACCAGCCACCCGCATACGCGCCGCGCACCCTCTACGCGGGTCAGCTGTCATGTCATCCGACCCCGGGAGTAGTGGGAGCCGTCGGGCTGAACCGCTAGTTTGACCGGCCGCCCCCGATTGGCTCCCGCTTCCAGCCCTGGAAGGTCTCGTGCTGGGCGTTCCCCCACGCCTCCCAGTTGCGCTTGTCGGGGGGCAATGCGACGACGTCCCGCACGGTCTGGTCGGGGTCGGTTTCGATCACGTGCTTGAGCGCCTGCTCGCCGGCGGGCGAGCGGTCGTGGTCGCCGACCATGACGATTCCGAACTGGCGCACGACGGGATCGGGGTGTCGCAGCATGCCGCGGAGGACTCGGCTGTTGCCTGCCAAGCTGCGCGGTGGTGGAGATCGCGGCCCGCTTCGCCGGGCGGACGATCATCCCGCAGACCGACTTCGCCCACGGCTGCGACCTGGTCGGCGCGCTCGCGGACGCGCTGCTGCGCGGCACCGGCTCCGTCCGCCGCCTCGACCCCGACTTGCCGCCGTCCAGGGCGGCTGCCACCGTCTACCTCTATGGCAGCGAATGCCTCGGCACGCGCCGCCCGCCGGTCCGCTTCGGCGGCTTCCAGACGCACCCGGCCGAGCTGCTCGACCCGGGGGTGCGGGTCGCGGGCTATGCCGAGCGGGAGCGCGGCTGGCCGGTCGAGGACCGGGCGCACGAGCAGCCGTACTGGCTCGCGCAGCTCTACCTGCAGGGCACGTCGCTCGCCGCGGTGCGGGAGTCGGTGGTGCGGGTGCGCCGCGAGTCCAGGCTGATGCCGGAGGACGGGTGAACGGCAGGGGCGCCGCCCTGCTGGCGCTGTCGGCCACCGTGCTGATCTGGGCGTCGACGTTCATCGTCAGCGACCGCGTGCTGGCCGAGACCGGGCCTGCCGCGCTCACGTTCGCGCGGTTCGCTATCGGGTCGCTGGTGCTCCTGCCGTTGGGGGTCGCCCGCGGGCTGCGGCTGCGCGGGCTGTTCCGGCGGGAGTACGTCGTCTGCGGGCTCACCGGCGTCGCGCTGTACTACGGCCTGCAGAACGTCGGTCTGCTGTTCACCTCGCCGAACAGCGCCGCGCTCCTGCAGGCGGCGCTGCCGGTGCTGACCGCGCTGCTGGGGCTGTGGTGGCTGCGCGAGCGGCTCGACGCCCACCAGGTGGTGGGGCTGTCGTTGGTGGTGCTCGGCGTGGTGCTCGTGGTGCAGCCCGACGAGGGGCGGTTCGACCTGCTCGGCAACCTGGTCGTGCTCGCCGGTGTCGCCGCGTACGCCTACTACACCGCGTACGTGCGGCGGGTCGGCGTCGACCTGCGGCCGGTCGTGCTGGCCTCGGCGTCGAGCCTGTGGGGCCTGGTGTTCCTGACCCCGTGGCTGCTCTGGGAGGTCGGCGAGCAGGGGTTCCGGCCGCCCTCGGCAGGCGGCTGGCTCGCCATCGCCTACCTCGGCGTCGTGGCGTCCGGGCTCACGCTGCTGCTGTGGACGTTCGCCCTGGGCAAGGTGCCCGCGTCCACGGCGGGCGTGTTCACCGGGGCGATCCCGGCCGTGGGCTACCTGTTCGCCGTGGCGGCGGGGGAGCCCCTGGTGCGGTCCCAACTCCTGGGGGGAGCGGTGGCGCTGGGTGGTGTCCTGCTGAGCGCGACGCGCAGGCGGGAGCGGGTCCGTGGTTAGCATCGCCGTGCCCGACGGCGGCCACGCCGAGGTGCTGTGGCGCAACGGGGAGCTGGTGCCGTGGCACGAGGCCACGACGCACGTGCGCGCGGTGGGGCACGCCTCGGTGTCCGCCGTGCTCGAAGGGGTGCGGGCGTACTGGTCGCCCGCCGCCCAGCGCCTCCACGTGTTCCGGCTCGCCGAGCACCTCGACCGGCTGGTGGCCTCAGCCCGGCTGTCCCGGCTCCAGATGGCCTGGACCAGCGCCGAGCTGGCAGAAGCCGTGCTCGCGGTGCTGCGGGCCAACCGGTACCGGGCCGACACCTACATCCGGCCGTGGGTGTTCATCGCCGGGCTGGTCTCGGAGATGATCGCGCCCGCCGACGCCCCGACCGAGACGGTCATCGACACCTGGCCGTCGCCGCCCGCGCGCACCGGCGGCGCCCGGGTCGTGACCAGCTCGTGGCGGCGCATCAGCGACCAGCAGATGAGCCCGCGGATCAAGGCGTTCGCCAACTACCACCAGGCCCGCCTCGCGCTGGCCGAGGCCCGGCTGGCAGGCTACGACCTGCCGCTGTTCCTCAACGACCGCGGGCACGTGTCGGAGGGCACCGGCGCGTGCGTGGCGATGGTCCGCGGCGGCCGCCTCGTCATCCCCCCGCTGAGCGCGGGCGTCCTGGAGAGCATCACCCGGGCGACGGTGCTCACCCTGGCCGCCGACCACCTGGCCATCCCCACCGCCGAGCGCGACATCGACCGCGCCGAACTGGCCCTCGCCGACGAGGCGTTCTTCCTCGGCACCGGCTGGGAGCTGCTGCCGATCACCGAGGTCGACGGCCTGGCCATCGGCACCGGCGAACCGGGCCCCGTCGCCGCCGAGCTGACGGCGGCGTACCAGCGGGCCGTGCG
The DNA here is from genome assembly GCF_053604195.1 of Actinokineospora sp. NPDC004072. Classification (NCBI taxonomy): domain Bacteria; kingdom Bacillati; phylum Actinomycetota; class Actinomycetes; order Pseudonocardiales; family Pseudonocardiaceae; genus Actinokineospora; species Actinokineospora sp. NPDC004072. Next base: position 15,069 of record NZ_JBSGHB010000019.1, read on the forward strand.
GGGGGAGATCCCGGACTATGCGCACTGGCTCACCCCGGTGCCAGGCGCGGATTAATGCGAATGGGTTTCCTGTTCGGCGCATGGCGAAATGCGGTTCAGGCCGGTGCGCGCGCGGTGCTCAAGTATGATCCGGCTGATCACCGGCTCAACAAGTGGGGACACGCATCGTGAGCGGGTTCGAGGTCGAGATCGGGCAGCTGGAGGACGCGGCGAAGGCTGCCGGGAGCGCTGCCGACCAGGCCAGGACGGTGGAGCCGGGCAACGGGCTGGACGGGGTCGCCGCGGCGCTGCCGGGGGGCAGCTCGGCGGCTGCGGCGCCCGCGCTGGCGACGGCGTTCAACGAGCGGGCCTCGGGGTGGGCAGGCGAGATCGACCGGTGGGGGGAGTCGATCGCCGGGGCGGCCAAGGCGTACGCCGAGAACGAGGAGTCCGCGAGGAAGGCCTTCGGAGGATGAGCGTCGGCTACCACGACGTGCGCCGCTGGGACGCGGACGCGCTCGACACCTCGGCCACCGACCTGCGCAGGCGGCGGGACAAGCTCATCGGCCTGCAGGACGAGCTGGACGACGCCAGGCGGCTGCCCGACTGGAACGGTCCCGCGGGGGAGAACGCGCGCCGGTCGCTGGGGAAGACGCGGGACGACGCCGAGATCCTGGTCGCGGAGCTGTCCGCCGTGGAGCGCGCCCTGCAGAACGCCTCGGACGACGTGGCCGCCCTGAAGACGCGCGTCGCCAACAACGACTCCCTGGCCGACAGCTACCAGTTCCGCATCGCCGCGGACGGGTCGATCGTGGACGAGAAGCCCGCCGACCCGCCGCCGAGGTCGCGGTACGAGGCCGAGGAGCTGGCCGAGTCCCGGCGGCACCGCGAGGGCATCCGGCAGCAGCTCGAGCGGGAGACGAAGGCGATCCTGGCCACCGCCAACAGCATCGACACCACCCTCGCCCGGGTCATGCGCCTGGCCCAGGACCGCCAGATCGGCGACGACGGGGCGACCACCCTGGCGGGCGCCAAGAAGGCGGGGGAGATCGACGCAGGCGTGGTCGAGATGGAGCAGGCGCTGCGCGACGCCGGGCTGCTGACCGGCCCGCCCGCGTCCGGCTACTACCGGCAGTGGCTGGAGAACGCCGTGCGGCGGGGCGTGCCGATCGAGACGATCACCCAGATCGCCCGGGAGCACGGCATCACGCCCGAGGACTTCAAGGTCCTGGAGCGGATGGAGGAGGTCCGGGAGGACGAGGACGGCGACGGCACCTTCAAGTCGTACTTCCTCATGCCGACCGACATCAGCGGGGAGGACGCCGCCAAGGCCGTCCGGATGACCTACATCCTCAACGCGGGTACCGACTACGGCGCTGGCGGCGAGCGGACCGACTTCACGCCGACGCCGTACGGGTCGGCGGAGCTGCGGCGGATCACCGAGCGGCAGCAGGCGAACTCCTGGAGCTACGACGACGACGTGGGGTTCGTGCACGGCAACGGCGGGCGGCTGATGACCACCCCCAACGGCATGATGATGGGCCTGGGCGGCAACTTCATCCAGGACCAGTTCAGCCAGCAGGGCGGAACCGCGTGGGGCGACACGTTCATGCTCAACATCGACGACCCGGCCGACCCCGCCCAGCAGCTCCGGGAGGTCGCCAAGTCGGGCCACGCCTGGTACGAGGGCGACGACGGCCCCTACCGCGGCTCGCTCGACCTCGACCGGCTGCTGCACCACGAGGAGCGCCACTCCCAGCAGTGGGCGCGCGAGGGCTACACCGGCTTCCTCGCCTCCTACGCCTGGGAGAAGATCACCGGCGGCAACGAGACCGAGGAAGACGCGGGGCTCTCCGATGGCGGATACCACTAGGCGCCTGCGCGTCTCGTGCGCCGCGCTGCTCCTGGCGGCGACCGCGGCGTGCGACACCGAGGCCCAGTTCGCGCCGTCCCTGCCCCCGGCGGCGGGGTTCCGCGTCGACGACGGCGTCCTGAGGCTGTGGACGGGCACCCCGTGCGAGGGCGTCACCGGCGTGCGGCTGACATTCGACTCCGGCACGCAGGAGAGCACCGAGCAGCTGTGGACCGCGCCGCAACCGGGGGTTCGGGTGGAACGCATGGACCTGCTGAGCCCCAGCAACCTCCCGACCGACCCGGACAATCCCCTCCAGGTCAAGGAGCCGCTCCCCGCGGACTACGACTGGACCAAGGCCGGTTCGCTGTCCCTCGCCGTCGACGGTCCGACGTCGAACGGCGCGAAGGTCGACGTCCCCCGACTGCTGGCCGAGTCGCCCCAGCAGCCGCCTGAGCGCTACCTGTTCGGCCGACAGGGCTGGCTGGACGCCGCGGACGTCCAGCGCGAGAACGGGAAGACCTTCCTGACCGTCTGCACCCCTGACCCGGGCTGACCGCCTATGACCACCCTCCGCCGCTTGGTCCTCGGCGCGTTCATCTGCACGGTTGCGGTGATCGCGCTGCTCGTCGGCATGACGGTCTTCAGCGCCACGGGCCTGTCGTCTGATCCGCACGGCTATGGGATGTTCGCGGGAATCCTGCTCACCGCCATCCTCACCCCGATCGCACTCGCCCTGTGGCTCCTCTACCGCACCCTGCGCCGACGCGGGGAGTGAGCGGGACTTGCCGCTGATCGGGGTGCGAACACCCGTACCGTCCGGTCTTCGCCCTGAGTCCCGCGGGCACGACCTCCGACGCCACCCCCCTTTAGGAACAGCGTGCCGTCGTGGAACCGGTGCTCGACTCGGTGGCCCTAGTGCACGGCCAAGCCGGTCTTCCCCAGCCCGGCCCGCCCCGTCGGCCGCCGAGATCAGCACCGGAGCCGCACCCGGGCGATCGAGCGGGTCGTCCAGGCATCTGATCAATCCGGCTGGTGAGCTCCGGAACCGCCAGCGGCAGTTGCCGCGGCACCACCGGCCCCACACCTGCCGACGCGGGGTGCATGGTGGTGGTCACGAGCCGGGATGCGCTCAACGGGCTGGTCGTGGGGACCTCAGCGCGGCGGTTGCCGCTCGACCTGCTCAGCCCTGAAGAGGCGGTGGACCTGCTGCGCGGGATGCTCGGCGCGGAGCGGGTCGATAGCGCGCCGGAATCGGCGGCGAAGCTGGCCGCGCTGTGCGCCCGGCTACCACTGGCCCTGCGCATCGCCGCCGCGCGTGCCGCCCCCTACCCGGACATGTCGATCGAAGACCTCGTGCAAGAACTCTCCGACGACCACACCCGCCTAGACCAACTCACCCTCCACGACGACGACCACCTGGGCCTGCGCGCGGTGTTCGACAGCTCCTACCACCGCCTCCCAGCCGAGTTGGCCCGTCTGTTCCGACTGCTAGGCCTGCACCCCGGCCTGCACATCTGCTCCCACGCCGTCGCAGCGCTTGCCCAACTCGATCTGCCGGTGGCCCGTGGGCAGTTGCAGGCGCTCGCGAATACGCACCTGCTCGAACCAGCAGGCCGCTACCGCTACCGCTTCCACGACCTCCTGCGCACCTACGCCGTCGAATGCGGTGAACAGGAGGACGACGACATCGGCGAATCTGCCAGCCGCCGTCTGATCGAGTGGTACGCCTACCACGCCGCCACGAGCACCCTGACGGCGTTCCCGGCCTACCGCTCGCATCTGTGTTTCAAGGATGGGGCGCAGGGCTGGCCCGAGTTGTCCCTGACCCAGACGAAGATCTATTCATGGTGGGAGGCTGAGCTGGGTAATGTCTCCGAGATAGCGAGATGGGCGGCTACCGGTCTAGGGGAGTACGACCGCGCCATCCGGCATGGCTATCGGGGCCTCCTTCTGCGAAAGGAGGCAGGTGACCTGCATGGAGCTGTGCTGGGGCCGCCAATCCACATTGCGCTGGCTCGGCAAGGCCAAGGGGATCACGCAGAGGCCATCAAGCTGTGTGAAGAGGCTCTTGCCGACTTGCACGAACCTGACCAGTGGCCAGCCGATCGGGCTGAGATGCGGACGATCCTCGCAGTGTCGCTTCGAGCTGTCGGAGATGATGTTCGGGCTGCTGAGATGTGGCGGCAGGCGTTGCCGGTGTACGAGGTGCTCGACCCGCGCAAAGCGGCCGACATCCGCGCGGAGCTGGAGCAGTTGATCTCAGGTGAAGAGGGTTGCGCCGAGTGGGTGGTCGGAGAAGCCGGGCAGGATCAGGAAGGTCGCGCTGGCGGTTGTGGTGGTGTAGGGGAGTAGGGCGTCGTTGTGGTCCATGCGGGTGAGGGTGTTGGTGAAGGTGTTGAGGGTGTTCTGAAAGCTGATGAAGAGGAGGCCGGGGGCGGGGTCGTCGATGGTGTAGGAGCGGCGGAGCATGAGGCCTACGCCGATGGTGGTGGGGTGGGCTCGGCGGAGGTGGGCGGTTGGGGGGATGAGGTAGCGGCCGTCGGGGGTCTTGGCGTTGAGGTTGGGGTCGGTGGCGATGGTGCCGCCGGAGAGCGGGGCGCCGGTGTCGCGGCGGCGGCCGAAGACTGCCTCCTGTTCGGTGGTGGTCAGGGCGGCGAAGCGGGGGAGGTCGAGTTCCATGCGGCGCAGGACGGCGATCGTGCCGCCTGCGACCGGGGGTGGGCCGGGCAGCCAGAGGTCCCGTTCCTGCTGGGCGGGGGAGTGCGGCCCGACGATGCCGTCGACGAAGCCGAGGACGTTGCGGGGGGCGGTGAGGTCGTCGGTGACCGGGACGGTGGAGCCGCGGCGGCCGGATTGGCGCCAGCGCTCGCGCAGGCGCGGGCCTGCCCGGTCCAGGAGCGCGGCGGCGGCGACGGACGGCAGGACCGCGTCGGTCGCGCAGATCTGCATCAGCACGTCACCGCCGCGGGCCGCGGGGGTGATGCGCTCGCGGGAGAACTGCGGGAGGTCGGTCGCGCCGGGCAGGGACGGGTCGACCGCGCGCACGAGCCGGGGGCCGACGCCGATCGTCACGGTGAGGTCGCCCGGCGGGAGGCCCAGCAGGCGCGGGTCGGCTCCTGAGGTGAGGCCGAGGATGGTGGTGCCGAGGTCGGCCAGCAGCGGTCCGACCTCGCCGCCCTGGACGTCGGCGATGACGACCAGCAGGTTGGGCTGGGGATTGCGGGGCAGCACGATGCCCGCCTGGTGCTGGCCCGTCGGCGGAACCGGCGCCACGGCGGCCGCGGGCTCGGGCTGCGCAGGCGCTGCGCAACCCGCGGCCAGCCCCGCGGTCAGCGCGCTGGCAGCACCGAGGAAGGCACGACGCGACGGATGGTCCTCGGCTCGGCGCATGGCGTCGAGGGTGCCAGATCGACCCTGCCGCAAGCGACTCCGCACACTGACAGCGCGGTGCGGCAGACGACTCCGCGGGGTTGGCGACGAGCGCGACCGTCATGCGGCAGGACTCCGCAAGCCGGCGCCGGGCGAGACCGATCCTGCGGCAAGCGACTTCGCAGGCTGATGACGGGCGAGGCCATGCGGCGGCGGCTTCGCAGGTTGGCGGCGGGCGAGGCCAAGTGGCGGGCGCGGCTCCGCAGGTGGGCGGCGGGTGAAACCCCGAGCCTGCGGCGAGCGACCCCGCGGACTGATGACGCGCGAGACCACGCGGCAGTGACTCGGCAAGGCGACGAGCGAGCATGCGGCAGGACTCCGCAAGTCGACGACGGGCGGAACGACCCTGCGGCAAGCGACTCCGCAGGCCGACGCCGGGCGAGGGCATGCGGCGGGCGGCTTCGCAGGGTGCAGGCGAAGCCAATCCTGCGGCGGCGACTCCGCGGATTGATGCGCGCAGACCATGCGGCGGCGATGGCGCAGGATGGCGGGGAGGAGGAGAGAGACCGGTCCTG